>DATALJ010000196.1:0-35405 GCA_036261135.1 Bacteroidales bacterium | reverse complement strand
TAACTTTAAAGAAGGCTTCACCGGATAGTTTTACTATTCGTTCCTTTCCAAACTTTTTAGGATAAGTTAGCGTGGTATTTTTATTCAGGCTGACCTCGGTTCCATCGGGTAATTGCTGAATGAGAGTGCTATTCCCTGAATTCACTGTGAGAAAAGTATGCTGGAGTGTCTGATTTTTCTTCGAAAAGAAAAAAGTTATTGAAAGTAGCAATAACACAGGAATTATAACCGCTGCAGCACGCATAGCATAGTAGTAAACCGATCGGGTCGTTTTTTGATCCATCTGAATGGTTCTTGCTTCTTTTTCGCGCATAGCGGTAAAGCGTTTCCATTCAGCATCCACATCGGGCTCCAAAGCTTGCGGTAAGCTTCCTGTAATCTTCCAAACCCTTTCCAACTCGGCAAATATTTTCCTATTTTCAGGCGATTCTTCCATCCACTGGAGAAAATATTGTCGGTCCTGGTCATTTATTCGTCCGCTCAGATAGTCAGAAGCAATATGATAGATATCTCTGCTCAATATTGTATTTTGTTATAATGACAAAGTTAATATCCAAAACCCTACCTTCCACAATGAAAAACCGAAACCACACGAAATAAAAAATAGCATTATGACTTCGGTTTTAAGTAAAGGTTTTAGCGTAATTCTTAATGTTTTCAGTGCCTTGCTAATGTGTTTTTCAACTGCTTTAACCGAAATATTCAGTTCACTTGCGATTTCTTTATTGGTAAGATCGCTGAAACGGCTTAATGTGAATACTTTTTGGCAAACCGGAGGCAGTTCATTTATTGCAGACCGCACCTGGTCTTCCAAAGAAATTTTTGATTCCGAAATTTCATGGTATTTAGCCTCAGTTGTTGGTTCTTTAACACATTCGTCAAGTTTAATATGTTTTTTCTCTTTACTGATGTAGTTTAAGGCAGTATTTACAACAGCTCTGCACAGGTACGATTTTGGAGATGAATAAAAACTGATCTCCGTTCTTTTTTGCCATAAACTCAAAAATACCTGCTGAACGGTATCTTTAGCAACATTAGCGTCCTTAATAACTGAATATGCTAAATTACAAAGCGGTGAAAATTGTTCACGGAATAATGTTTCAAATTCCATATCGTTCATACAACAAAATTAGAAATATTGTACATTTGGGCAAACTATTAATCCAAACCTATGAACAAAAAAGAATTAGCCATTCATGAGTTCAAAAATGGACTAAATTGCTCCCAAACTGTATTAGCCTCATATTGTGAAGAATTGAGTTTAGATCGTCCAACAGCATTATCGATTGCAGCTGGATTTGGAAGTGGAATGGGACGCATGCAACTCACGTGCGGAGCGGTTACCGGTGCATTTATGGCTATTGGCATATACAATGGCCGAAAATTTGAGAATAATGCCGACCAAAAAGCTAAATCGGCCGAGATGATTCAAGCGTTTAACAAAGCATTTGTAAAAGAAAACAAGACGATTGTTTGCAAAGATTTATTGAATTTCGATATCAGTACTCCGGAGGGTCAGCAGATGGCCAGAGAGAATAACCTATTTGGTACTGTTTGCGTAAAATGTATAAAAGATTCAATTGATATTTTAGACAACCTGTTTAAATAACATCTTAATATCTGAAGAAAGAATTTGTTTGTCGTTTTATTTTCGATGTTTATCACTATAAAAATGACTTTTATGGAAAAAAAAATCCAAAAAAGACGATAAAAAAAATTAATCTAACGTATACGAAAAAAACTACAACATAAAGAGAATCATCAGATTTTCCTTTAAAGTTCAAGAAAAAACCAAATGCTTAAAACAAAAAACTATGATTATCAGGATTTTATCTATAGTAATAGGATTCCTCATGCTATATTCCTGTTCGCACCAATCAGAGAAGGACAACGAAGCTGTTGTCCTGGATGTGGGGGTGCAGCAAGCCAAAACTGAATTAAATTTTGTGGGTCACTGGTTATATCAAGCCAAACGCGAAGACATGGTTCGCGAGCTCGCCAATGAATTCGAATTTTTAAATCAGGATTGTAAAGTAAACCTAAAGTTTCCCGAAGAAGTTTATTACAGCCGCGACAAAGCCAATAGCGAAGAGGCTTTTGTTAGTGAGCAGTTGTTATCAGCAAAGCCGTCTTTTGACATTCTCCGTATCAACGATCAGTATTCGAGTATTGCATTTTACATGAAAGATAAGGATTGGGCAAAGAAGTATCTCGTTGATTTTAGTGAATATCCCGAATTCATTAATAATACCAAGCCCGAATTGGTTAATGATGAAGCCAAAGCCAAGTGGAATGGGATAATTCCGGGACCTTATCTCGAAGGTTATAACTATTCTATATGGTATAACCGGAATCTGGCTAAGGAAATGGGAATTGAAGTTAAGCAGTTTGGGATGACATTCGAAGATCTGCTGGGCTATGTAAAAGCGATTGATGCATTCAACAAATCGCATAATACGAATATCATTCCCATTCAGGAATGTACTGACTGGACTACAATACACCTGATTGCTCTGCGGCTGATCATTTCAGAAATTGGAAACCTGGATGAGTGCATGCGCGATTCCTACAATGATAAAAAGTTAAGCGCATACTACAAAGCCTTGCAGGCGCTTGAGGAACTCTCAAAATATAACGCCTATTCCAAGTCGTGGAAGCAACACACTTTTCTTGAAACATTAAATTACCCGCTTACACATAAGAGCTTCTTTTATGTAAATGCTTCATGGATGTATAACTACTGGCAGAAAATTGATAATGGCGAACTAAAAGATATGGTGCCAGCGGAACTTCCAGTCTTTAAGCCATCCGATGTATACTTTGGCGGGTATAGCATTATGTGGGCAGTACCTAAGAATGCGCCCAATAAGGAGAAGGCGGTTAAATTTCTTTTGGCTATGACTCAGCCCGATGTAGCCGAAAAATGGAGTCGTTATACCAAATGCCCTACAGGCCTTAAAGGCACAATCACCAACGTATCCTTTGGGGTGGATCATTTTGAAGAATTTACAAGCACTATAAATGCCAAATACGGATCTAAAAAATTGTCATTCAATTATTTGGATAACTATATTGTTCTCGGAGCAAGCATGCGTAATGTGAATGTACACGCTATTGATGTTGCTACTGGCACAATGACTGCCGAAGAAGCCATGGCAGACATAAGACGGCAACTCAGGGCTTCCAGGTAATTACTATCATTTATTCTCTTAATTAAAAACATGCAATTATGAAATTCGAATTCAAACATAAATCATTTAATCAGCTTTCGTTCAAAATCGGATCACTGATTATAATTACTGAATTTATAATTCTTCTGGCCTTGGGTATGTTTTATATAAGCCGATTTACAACCCAGTTGAATGATACCCTTAAGCAGAAGTTCCAATTGCCAGGAAGTCTAATGGCTAAAGGCTTATTAAGATATGAATCGGTGCAGGATTCAACCACGCTTCTAAATCTTACCGGAGAAACCATCGAAGAATGTTATATCATCGGAACAAATGGGAAGATTTACTTTTCGTTAAAACCGCAATACAGAGAGAAAAGCATGAGCGAAGCTCCAGCTCTTAGCGGATTTGACGAGCTAAAAGGTGAATCATCATTAAAATTTATTGAAAAAGACGGATATTTCATTACCATTCATCCCTTGAAACTCGATGATGGAAGGTTCTTAGGACATTTATTTATTCAAGCCAAGGCAGATAAGACTGTTCAACAGAAGACTTTTATTATTGTCATGTTTGTTGTGGGATCCCTGATCGGAATTATCCTGAGTTCGATCGTAATAATTTATTTGTTTAATGTATTTATTTCAAAGAAAATCAAACAGTTGTTGCATCAGGTAAACGAGCTCACGGAAGGAAATCTGACACCAAATCAGGATGAGATTTCGGAATCGGCCGATGAAATTGGCCAGTTAAGCTTCGCCATCAGCACGCTCAACAATAAACTTTGCGAAATTGTACAGTCTATTATTGAAGGGTCCGAAATTGTATTTACCAATAGCTTTAAAATTAGTGAAATATCTACCCAAGTGGCTACCGGTGCTAATAAGCAGGCGGCTTCAGCTGAGGAAGTATCTTCATCGCTCGAAGAAATGGCTGCAAGCATTCTCGAAAATACCGATAGTGCAAATAAAACAGACCTTCTGGCAGTTTCTGCCCTTGATGGAGTAAAGCATGTAGCCGAAAAATCGAAGGAAAGTCTACGGTTTATTGAAGAAATTTCGCAAAAAATTACACTTGTAAACGATATTGCATTTCAAACCAATTTGTTAGCGCTGAATGCTGCGGTTGAGGCTGCACGTGCTGGCGATCAGGGTAAAGGCTTTGCCGTGGTTGCATCCGAAGTTCGCCGGTTGGCTGAACGATCTAGATTAGCTGCCGATGAAATTATAGCACTTTCAACTCGTTCGGTATCTATTACTAAAGAAGCATACGAATTAATGGTTAAGCTTGTACCTGAAATTGAAAAAACGACGCTTCATGTTAAAGATATTGCCGTTTCGAGTAACCAGCAGAGTAGTGTGGCTAACCAAATAAACGATGCTGTTCAGCAGTTGAACCTCGTTATTCAGGAGTATTCTTCTACTGCGGATCAAATGCAGGATTCTTCCAAAAAGCTTGAGGCGCAGGCTCAGGAATTGAAAGAGAATATCGGTTTCTTTACAATTAATGATTAGGAATATTTGTTCAAAACGAAAAAGCCACATAATAGCTGTTAGGTGGCTTTTTCGTTATTTACCAAGCGGTTCTATTTTGCCTGCTTCCCAAGTTGTATAATCAATATTCCTCCAATAACCACTGTTGTTCCTATAATCTGCCATATATTCACCGACTCGTGCAATAATGCAGCCGATAACATTAAGGTACATATAGGACCAAGGCAACTGATGATGGCCACATTGGATGCCCCAAGCTTACTCATGGAATAGTTGAACATGTAAACGGGTACCACTGTCGAAAGTACCGCCATGAGTATGCAATACAGATATACATTGTTGGCATATCCGGTAACTTCCCATTTCCCGGCTAGCAGGGCGTGAATAATCATGCAAATGCACATGGTAAGCGTGGCCGTTGTGGAAAACCTTATAGATCCTACTCGGGTAATTAGGCCATCAGAAATAGTCAGGAAAATAGCGTATGTTAAAGCACTGCATAGTATAAGCATTACGCCAAACCAGAATCCTGCTTCGGTGTGTAAAAACAATTTATCGGCAAATGCAATTACAAGGCCAAAGTAAGAAATAGAAATCGCCACAAGTTGTTTTATGGTAAAGGGTTTCTTCAGAAAGATAGCTGAAAGAAAGATGACCATAGTGGGATATATAAAAAGCACAATTCTTTCGATGCTTGCCTGAATGTATGACAGTCCAATAAAGTTGAATACTGCCGAAACGTAATATCCCAGCACACTAATGGTAACAACTTTAAGAATATCGGGCCAGTGGACTGCTGTGCGTTTGGTTTTTCGTTCATAATAAAATCCCACCAATAAGACCAGCGGAAATGAAAAAACCATGCGTAAGTAAAGAACTGAAATGGGGTCAACCTTGTATTCGTAAGCCATTTTTGCAAAAACCGACTTGGCCGAAAATAGTACCACACCCGACAGGCCTATGACGCCTGCGCCTAAATTGCTGAAATTGCCGTTGCGCTCCATGAGTATGTGAATTAGAATAAAACAAAAAAGCCCCCCGGGGTTACCGGAGGGCTTCGATATAATATGTTAAATTATGGCTTAGTTGTTATACAGGCATACACATATATCTTTTCCTCCCCACCGGTTTGCTGGCCATGTGAGATGTTTATAAAGACTAATATGTAGTTTCCTGCTATTCATAGTGATGTATATAGGCAAATATATGATATTTTTAAATTACCACATTGTAGAATATCCAATTTTTTGGTAATGGAATAAAAATGTTTGAAAAAGCGGAATTATCCAAGGCTATAAACAAAAAAAGAACATCCAACGGAATGCTCTTTTAAGGTCAATAAGAGAAGAATTTTGTTATGCTAATTCTTCAACTTGTGCTGCTTCAAAACTGATCAGCTGAGCGGATAAACCGTCGAATTCAACTGAACCTTCCATACCGGTTTCCAATGCTAATCCGTTAGGATTGCTAAGTGTAAATGTTACTCCGGTCATTTCATTCATAACGATTACTAAATCGTTATCTCCTCTTGTGCGGCCAACAATGGTGGCATTTTCAATTGTTTGCATACTTTTCTTTTTAAATTGCTAACAGGGGGGCAAAAGTAGATATTATTTAAATTTCTGCAAAATTTTTTAACTATTTCATTGTAAAAATGTTAAAATCCCAACAAATAGGGATAGTACAAGATTTTTAAAGCGCTTTTCTTTGTAAAAAATCAAATAAAATCATAAAAAATGTTTGTAGCCATCAACTATATTACTTGTACCGACGCTTACAGGGAGCGCTTTGAAACACTTTTTGCCACACGTGCTAAGGCAATTGACCGGATGCCAGGCTTTATCAATATGCAGGTGCTTCGTCCTACAGATGAGAAGGGCGATTACTTAATTGTTAGTCATTGGGACTCTGAAGAACAGTTTAAAACGTGGACCAAATCCGACGAATTTGTTGAAGGTCATAAAAGAGGTTTTGCCGACCTTGCCGAAGCGCGCGCCAAAGGCCGCGAAGCGCCAATGAAGAGCCAGTTCAAAACGTATAAAATAATTTCCGAATGACAAATAAGTTTAAAATATGGTTTAAACGCATTGGTATTATCGGGTTTATGTTTTTTCTGATCAAGGGGCTTGTGTGGGTAGCCATTTTCCTTGGTGTAGGGAAGTTGCTACAGTAAGCTTATTGCTTAGCCATGGATTGCGCAATAATGCTGGCTGCAATCAGTTGTAAGGCGTGGTATATCATTACCGAAAGCAACACAACGCCTGCTACCGCTGAGTCGGGAAAAAGGACCTTAGCCATAACACTGCCCTGTACAAGCGATTTTTTTGAGCCGCAGAACAGGGCAGTAATGCGGTCTTCGCGATTAAAGTGCATGGCTTTGCTGATGAGGTGGATGATCCCGTATATAAAAAAGAAAAGTCCAATCATCGATACCCCGAGGAGTGCAATGTCCGTGAGTTTATATCCTGCAAACATATGGTGGGCAAATGATTCGCAGAATGATGTATATACAATAAGCAGAATAATGGTTTGGTCGAAGTAGCGCAGTGTTTTGCGGTGCTTTTCGGCGAACCACCCCCAATACTGGTTAAGAACTATCCCAAGCGTAACAGGCACAATAACCTGGAGGGTTAGCTTGCCTATAATGCCCCACAGTTCGTAGTTTGACGAACCAGCTGACAGGAAAATCCCCATCCACAAGGGTGTTATAAATACACCAATCAGGCTCGAAATACTGGCATTAAATATAGCCGCCGGAATATTACCTTTTGCGATGGAAACCATTACTACAGACGACGAAACAGTTGACGGGAGCGAAGCCAGGTAAAAAACACTCAGCCATGCCAGGTAATTTCCGGAATTTGAAAACAGAAACATGCCCAACAATACAAGCAATGGGAAAAGGAGGAATGTTGCAAGCTGGATGGTTGTGTGCAGCTTCCAGTTCGATAAACCTACTTTGAGCTTTTCAGGTGTTAAGCGCAATCCATAAAGGAAGAATATGGCGGAAACCCCGTAGTTGGCGATTTGGGATAATGAAAATGCGCCTTCGTACACGCCAGGCGAAGGTAAAAAGTAGGCAAGTACAATCATTCCTATTAATCCTAACAGAAAGGAATCGAAACCCGCCTTGGCCAGTAATTTCCTGAATTGCGAGAAAACAAACATGATCAATGGGTCTTCAGAATGATTTTGCCGGTATGCTCACTGCTTTCCATTAATTCATGTGCTTTAGCTACATCCTGCAATGGGAATACCTTGTAAACAAAAGGTTTTACCTGACCTGAAATTACCCAGGGCCATACATTTTCTTCAATTTCGCGTGCAAGCTGAATTTTAAATTCGGTTGATTTAGGATTCAATGTACTACCGGTAACTGTAAGGCCTTTACCAATTATATCCATCACGTTGATGGTAGATTCAATACCTTTCAATGCCGCAATCATGGTAAGGCGGCCATTGGGGTTCATTATTTTCAGGTTCTTGGCAGTATATTCGCCGGCTACGTAATCGAGGATTACGTCTATGCCTATGGGTTTAAATACTTCCAGGAAGTCCCGGGTTTTGTAATTCACGCATTTTAAGGCACCTATCTTTTCGGCAAATGCGCATTTGTCTTCGCTGCCGGCTGTAGCGTACGGATGTGCTCCTGCGGCCACAGCCATCTGAATAGCTGTAACTCCAATACCGCTAGTTCCGCCATGCACCAGAAAGTTCTCACCTTTTTTCAGTTTCATGGTTTGGAATACATTCATCCACACGGTAAAAATGGTTTCGGGCAGCGATGCTGCTTCCTCGAACGTTAGGTTACCTGGTACAGGCAGGCATAATCCTGCATTGGCAACGGCATACTGTGCATAACCACCATTTTTGAGTAGCGCACAAACCTTGTCGCCTACTTTCCAGCGGGTAACTTCGGCTCCAATTTTCTCGATGGTTCCAGCCACCTCCATACCGAGTATTTCAACATTGCCTGCACCTTTGCCGTATTTTCCCTTGCGGATAAGAATGTCGGCACGGTTAAGCCCCGCTGCTTCTACTTTAATTAATACTTCGTTGGCAGTAGGTTCGGGGATAGGGCGTTCCTGCAATTGAAGTTTGTCTGTTCCGCCTGGTTCGGTGAGTATAATTGCTTTCATGCGTATGTTTTTGTTTAGGGGTACAAAGGTAATAATAGAATGCGAATTTCAGTTTTTCCCCGTGTACATAACGGATATTACACTACTTATATCCCGTATTTCTCAATCAACTCATCCATAAACCGGTTCGTTTCGGGATTAACAACCATTCGCTCTTGCTTGGCCTCGAACCACGCTAGTGTTCGGCGGATGCCTTCTTCGAATAGGATATTGGTTCGGAATTCCGGTACAAAGCTTTTTATTTTAGAGTTGTCGAATATAGCACAGTGCGATTTGTCGCCTAGCAGATTGCCCTGAACAGAAGGATATCCTGTTTTTTCGGCATGTTCGATAATGGCTTCGGAAGTAATGTGAACAATTTGGGCTTTTGTACCTGCTGCTTCGGCCAGTGTTTCGTAGATTTGGTTCCAGGTAAGGGCCTCGTCGGATGTGATATGGAACGATTCACCATATGCATGTTTATTACCAACCAGTCCCAGAAAGCCTACGGCAAAGTCGTCGGCATGGGTTACCGTCCACAATGTGGTGCCATCGCCATGTACGATTATAGGAAGCCCTTTTTTCATACGGTTAACGGTGGTGTACTCTGTCCAACCGCCAAAAGTAATAGGAATGACCGTGTTGTATGTGTGAGAAGGCCTTACAATGGTAATGGGGAAGTCGTTCTCACGGTAAAGCTTCAACAGAAGCTCTTCGCAGGCAATTTTGTTGCGCGAATATTCCCAATATGGATTTTTCAGCGGTGTGGCCTCTGTAATAACTGGGTTTACCGGTGGTTTCTGATATGCGGATGCTGAACTGATGAATATATATTGGTTGGTGTGACCCGCGAACAACTCAAAATCGCGTGTAATATCAGCCGGTACATAGGCAATCCAGTTTACCACCGCATCCCAGTGATGATCCTTAAGAACTTTATCAACCGCAGTGCGGTCGTTAATGTCTGCGATCAGATCTATGGCTCCTTCCACACAGTCGCCGCTGCCTCTGCGTAAATGGTAGAGTTCAACATCTCTTTTAATTGCCAGTTTGCTTACGCTTCTGCTAATGTTTCCGGTGCCTCCAATAAAAAGTACTTTCATGAGAAAATATTGTAATAATACTATTTGCTTTCTTTTTCAAGTTTCATAATGGTTTCGAATTCTTCTTTGGTAACGGGTTGCACAGAAAGACGAGAGCTCTTTACCAGAACCATTTCCTGAAGCGACGACAGAGCTTTTATTTCCTGTAAAGTAATGAAACGTTCGAGTTTTCGAATGGGTTTAATATCTACAACCGACCAATCGCCCTCTTTGGCGGTAGGGTCGGGGTAGTATTCTTTTACAATTTCGGCTATTCCGATTATTCCGGGGTTTTTGCCGCTATGGTAGAACAATCCTTTGTCGCCTATTTTCATTTTACGCAGGTTATTGCGGGCCTGAAAATTCCGCACCCCATCCCACATGGATGTTTTTTGTTCCACCAGATTGTCCCAACTAAAGGTTTCAGGTTCAGTTTTGAGCAGCCAGTAATTTGTCATATTTTTTTGCTTTATAACAAAGTGCAAGAGAATAATGTTTGCTGTTAAACAAAGCTAGTAAATAAAACCATTGGGACGTCTCATATTGCGATTCTGAACATTTGACATAATACCAATGTTTATTGGTAACATTTAATATGTCTATCTTGCTTCGGACTTATGTCAACGTAATTCAACACATAGATATGCGCACACTCTCAATTTTTATAGCCACAAGCCTGGACGGATATATTGCAAAGCCTAATGATGACCTTAGTTTTTTGAAATTGGTAGAAAAGGAAGGTGAAGATTATGGTTATGCTGAGTTTAATCAAACCATAGACACCATTATTCTTGGAAGAAAAACATACGATTGGGTGCTAAAAGAAGTAGGCTCTTCTCATTACGATAACGGCGCCCGTGATGTATATGTAATTACAAGAACGGAGAGACCATCTGTGGGAAGAACAAAGTTCCATACGGGAAATTTAGTTGAATTGGTTCGCCAACTGAAGACGCAGGAAGGGAAAAATATATATTGCGATGGTGGGGCTGAAATAATTAATGCACTTTTAAAACATGACTTAATAGACGAATTCATCATTTCTGTTATCCCGGTTTTGGTTGGCAATGGAACAAGACTTTTTAGCGATGGCAGACCCGAACAGGAACTGAAACTCGTAAGTGTTAAGTCGTTTGAAACCGGACTAACTCAGCTTCGCTACAAGCGAAAACAATAGCGAGGATTATGGCTGTAAGTAAAGAAACTCCAAATGACCAGAACATGAGTAAGCCGGAATTACCTGTGTTGCTTTTTGAGACTCCGGGAGAATGGAGAGATTGGCTGGAACAAAACCATCAGAATACCGAAGGTGTTTGGCTTCAGTTCTATAAAAAAGATACTGGTATAAAATCGTTGAATCACGATACGGCATTGGACGAGGCTTTGTGTTTTGGCTGGATTGACGGGCAAGCCAATAAATACGATGAAAAGTCCTATTTACAGAAGTTCACACCACGCAGGAAACGCAGTATATGGTCGAAGCGAAATATCGAACATATTGAACGGCTCGGAAAAGAAGGGAAAATGCACCCTGCAGGATGGAGGGAAGTTGAAGCTGCTAAAGCTGATGGCCGGTGGAATAATGCATACAACCCGCCAAGCCAGATGATTGTGCCCGACGATTTTTTGGCTGAATTAGCCAAAGACAAAGAGGCGATGTCATTTTTCGAAACCTTAAACAAAACGAATAAATTCGCCATTTCTTTCAGGTTGCATAATGCTAAAAGGCCGGAAACACGCGCTAAGCGAATTCAAACGTTTGTTGAAATGATGAAGAAACGCGAAAAGCTATATTAGTCGGAATGCAGCATATGTTTATTTCGCACTTGAACAGGTAAACATCCATTGCACGCCGTATTTATCCTTGCAGCTGCCAAAGTAATCGCCCCAGAACATTTCCTGGAGTTCCATTTCTACTTTTCCACCTTTTGACAAGGCTTCGAATAACTGACGGGTTTCTTCGCGCGTGTCGGGTTGCAGGTTTATGTATACATTTTTTTCGATCTCGGCACTAAAGTCGCGCGATTCGGGCGTGTCGGTACCCATAAGTATATGCCCGCCAAGGATTGGAAGCGATACATGCATTACGAGGTCTTTATCGGACTCGGGTAGAGGAGGCATATCGTTAGACGCAGGCGTATCCTTAAACCGCATAATGCCTCCAATGAATTCTGTGCCAAAAACAGATCTGTAAAAGTTAAATACTTCTTCAGTATTGCGCTGGAAAAATAGATAGGTGCTTACTTTGGCCATTGGGTTTCAGATTTTTGTTTGTTACCTTTTCAACTCTTTCTTTTAGCTTTTCATTCATTTGCTGGAAGCCACTGGCAGTACTTGAATCCAGAGTATTACTGAAGAACGGTACAAGCAAACCTTTGAACCGCTCGGATTGACGAAAAGTTGTGGTGCCATTTTCGTTGGGTACCAGTTCAAACGAATGCTCTCCGTCGAATAATCCTGGAATAAACAAGCGTCCCATCCAGCGAAGTTCTTTCTGTACTTCCAGTACATTGATTTTGGGCTTGATCCAAATTCCGGAATTACTACCGGGAAACTTCAGGCGTATCTTTATTTTTTTACCTATTTTAAACTTGCCACGAACCGCTTGCATAAAGGGATTCCATGACGGGTAATTATTAAAATCCAGCAAAACATTCCAAACCTTTTGGGGAGTGGAGTTAATGAGAATTTCCGTATTTATTTCTTTTGTTTTCATTGGGTTTACAATAAAAAGTGGAGGCTACCTAAGAAAGTTCTCACTTTCAATGTAGTTTAACCTGCATTTTGCAACGTAATTTAAACTGCATCGACTTTTCGACTTTTGTTAGACAGCCTCCTGGGTTGTATTATTGTTTTCCTTACGCCGGCATTAACCGGATCAAGTTGTGAGGTTTAATCTCAGGTTTCCCGTAGGACCAACCACTCCTAACAATAATAATTCCTTAGGATTCAATGTCCGTGCCATTACTTAAGACGCTGAAATACAATAAATGTTTATTTCCTGGTGTGGATACTTTTACTCAATTGTATACAGAAGATGGGGTGAAGTTGCGGTTGAAGTTCTACATAACTAAAGTTTAACCATAAAAAAAGTTATCTAAGAAAGTTCTTTTTTTCAATGTGGTATAACGCCACATTAATATTTGTCACTTTATTAGATAACCCCGATTTTGAATTTTTTTAACCGTTTTCTTTCGTCAGCATTACCTGCTTCAAGTTAAAAGGATGTAATCTCAGGTACCCTTTCGGATCCACACCTAACAGTTGTTTTAATCAAAATCACTTAATTATATTCAATACATATGCCATTTATAACTAATTGATTTTTAAATGGTATTATTTATCTCTCTGTGTATATTATTACCCATCTGTGGATACGCATTCTCACGATAGGTGGGGATTCCCCAAAAGCAACGAGGGAGGCCTACTTCGTATAAGCCTCCCTCGTTCTTTTGAGTAAAAATTAATGAACTTCAGCTGCAACCATTTTTTGGCAAACTTCTGCACATTCGCGGCAAATAGCAGCGCATTCCTCGCAATGATCCATCATGGCTGCATGTTTATCGCATTCGTTGGCGCATGCACTGCAAATGTCAGAGCAAATTTCGCATATGCGTTCGGCGTATGCGCTTCCTAGGCTCATTATTTCAGCAGCACTGCGGCATATTGCAGCACACTCAAGGTTTAACTGGATGCATCGTGTTAATTTCTGCGCATCTTCTTCCATTAAACAAGCAATAGAACAGTTGCTACAGGTAGTTGCGCAGTCCTGGCAAGCTTCTATGCATTCCAGGTATTTTTCCTGTGTTTCGAGTATCATAATATTTGTTTTAGGGGGTTAATATTGTTAGTGGTTTGTTTGTCATTCCGGCGAAGACTGGAATCCATAATTTCTATAAATGGTGTGAGGCCTGCGCTGGAATGACATCTTCGTGATCAATGCGTTCCTACATATTGTTTTTCGTAATAATCGTGGTGTGAAGCCTCGTATTGAGAATCGATTGGCTTGGACGAATCGTATTCAGGAGCGTTTTTGATGGTTTCGGTATGCAGGTTAACACTAGCCAGTTTTCGAGCAAAACTAATATCATCAATTTGGCTGATATCCAGAATTACCTTTTTGCTCCAGGGTAGCCAGTTGCTTGTATCTACAACAAAATAACCGATTTGCCAATCTACATCATCAATAATCATGTCTTCAATATGTCCGAGTTCTCCGTCAACAGCCTGAATATTGTAGCCTTTTACTTCGTTAAAGCTGTGTAAGCTTGTACCAAGGTCACTTTCGTCCACCAACACTGAGGGTACTCTTGTTGCGCGTGGCGATACAACGTCGTTCATTCCCATACCACCTGTTACGCCTGCTCCGGGATATGGATATGACATGGCCCAGTAATTATCTATTCCATAAAACCGATGAAGTTCTTCCTCGTATCTGCGCGATACTGTTAACTCATCCTCAGGACTTGGATACCGCTCTAAATCATTTTTGGAAATATCAACAAAGAAGGTATCACTACCAATGTTCGAATTCTTTAATAAGGCTCTGGGAATTAGTATTCGTTTGCTGTTAAACACATTTCCAAAGTCTGCTTCAAGGTATCGAACGATCCAGGTTTCTTCGTCAAACAAAATATCTTTGACATTTGCTTTAGTGCCATCCATTGCTTCAATGTTATAGCCTAATAAATCCTTTACACTGTATTTCATAATTTTTGATTTTGAGTTAAAAATTGACTTACAAGTTTCGCCTTAATGAATAAAATACTTTGCCAAAATTATAAGTTATTGTAATTTAGGTTTTTGTAAAAGAAACAGATGTAGTTAAAAAACAAGTAGCGAAATATTTTTCGCAGAGTGGGAAAAATCTCCAACAAGGAACAATGGCATCTATCATGCAATGGTAGTTTGTTCAACAAAAACAGATAAGGTTAAAATGAATGGGCTGTTTGCTTTTCTGCCAGGTAAAGGCATTGTAATTATTAACCTGACAGGCAGTGGCAGGATTTATGATATTTTATACAGTTGGAAAGTCCTTAAGATTATAATTTTATTACACATGAAGTATTTTGTTTTTATGTCGCTATTCCTGGTATTTGCATGCAGTAACTTTCCTTCGGACCCCTTGGATACAACAAAAAATGCAACAAATGGTATAATAAAGGTGGGTTATACTGAGAATCCACCTTGGGTAATCCGGTCGGGGAATGCACCAAAAGGCATTGAGGTTTCTCTGGTTGAAGATTTTGCCGACGGGATAAATGCTAAGATACAATGGATCAATGGCGCTGAACAGGTGCTGTACGAAAAGCTTGAAAAATATGAAATAGACATACTGATTGGCGGTATAACCGATAAAACACCATGGAAAAAGAAGAAGGTAGGTCTTACGCGGCCATACATAACAGTAGAGAAGTCCAAACACGTTATGGCTGTGAAATCGGGCGAAAACCGTTTAACTGTAGCCCTCGAACGGTTTCTTCATTCGAAAAGGGAAAGAATACACCAGTTAGTTTATCCGTAAACGTAACGCGCAAAGGCATTCTGACAGAAAATTAATGAATAGCAGATGAAATCTAATTTTGAATACCCCGATGACCTTAAAGATGAGTTTGAGCGGGCTAAAAAGATTGAGCAATTTTCGATTGTGTTCTTAATCTTCACCGCATGGGTGATGTATGTGACTATGGGCAATTCTCAGGCTATGAAAACCGAATGGGTCGACGATATCCTGAGCCTCATGCCGCCCATTTCATTCCTTATTGCTTCCGCCATTTACACCAGGGGGAGAAATGATCAGTTCCCTTATGGATATCACCGGGTAGTCTCCATTGCGTATCTTTGTAGTGCCTTTTCTCTGTTTATTGTGGGAGGCTTTGTGTTTACCGATGCCTTGTTAAAACTGATAAAAGCAGAGCATCCTACCATTGGAACGATGGTTGTATTTGGAATTCCCATTTGGCAAGGGTATATTATGATACTGGCGCTTATCGTAACCAATATTCCTATCGTAATCCTTGGACGTATGAAATTGCCGCTCGCCAGAAAGCTGCACGAAAAGAACCTGCACACCGATGCTCAAATGAATAAAGCAGATTGGATGACCGCTTTGGCTGTTATTTTTGGGATTATTGGAATTGGTGCAGGTTTATGGTGGGCCGATGCGGTAGCAGCAATTGCAATATCGTTTGACATATTGTACGATGGCTTCAAAAACCTGAAGCAAGCTGTGTTCGATCTGATGAACCAGGTACCGAAAGATCCGGAACACACCAAGAATGACCCATTACTTAAAAAAATCAGTGAAGTACTGGGTAGGGAAGAATGGATCAAGGAATTTTCCTTACGCATACGCGAGGAAGGACACGTTTATTTTGGTGAAGCCTTTGTTGTACCCCGTACCGAGCAAAGAATTCTCCAAAACATCCGAAAAACAAAGGCAAAGGTATCCCTTTTGAGCTGGCTCATTTACGATTTCAATCTTATTCCTGTAGATCGAATTGAGACAAACCAGTAACACCGGATTATTTATGATCGTAAAGCGATTCGTTGCCCCGCTCGCCAGTGCGAATGCGCACCGATTGCTCTACTTGGCTTATAAAAATTCGTCCATCGCCACTTTCGCCGGTGTATGCTGCTTTTTGAATGGCATTTATTGATTTTTCGGCATTAATGTCGCGTACCACAAACGATAGATAAATACGCTCAATGGTACTTACCTCGTAAACAGCGCTTCTGAAAATGCGTTCTTCCTTTGCCGACCCTTGTCCTCGCACATCCCACCACGAAAGGAAATCAATATCCGCGTCATGCAGGGCAAGTTTTACTTCTTCCAGCTTTTCTTTTCTTATAATGGCTTCAATCTTTTTCATATATGATATTTTTAATAATGGTCAATGTATTTCGCACGATAATACCTGCATATGATTAAACAATTGACATGCTATTCAGTTTTGACTTATCCTCATTTTCAACCTTTTTATGTTGTAGAAATGTGTCTACATACAGGAATGCTGTTATTTAAGCATAAATTGCAAGTCACAATGAATCAGTTAGTTGGTCGATTTTTGTAAATATGGAACAATTCGTGAAGGTAAGTTATTGAATGGGCTGTATTTTGAGGAAGAATACGGACTGTAAAAATTAAAAACGATAAATTATGGCAAGAGTCTATTGGGATTTTCGAGATTGAACAATAATTTACTGAAAATGTTGAACAAATGAACGTATTTGCTTTATAAATTTTTAAGAAAAGGAATCAGGGAAATGCCAGATATTACAAACCCATATAGCACCGGTGAACAGTTAAAAATCCTTCAGGAAGAGGTTGGTAGATTGAAAGAGGAACTGAGTAATTTAAGATCAACTCAAGTTCAGGATAAAAACAATTTAGCTAAATCGTTTAATTTTTCCGGGAATGAAACTGTATTTAGTGCCGAACTATACCGGAGCATTGCAGAAACTGCCAATGAAAGCATATGGGTTTCGGATACGGCGGCAAATACAATCTTTGTAAATCGTAGATTAACAGAATTGCTTGGGTACACCCGCGAAGAATTTCTTGGCAGAAAAGCCTATGATTTTATGGATGAAGAAGCACAGGAACTTGCCCGTTTAAACCTTAACAGGCGGATAAGCGGACATAGCGATCGTTATGAGCAAAAGTTTATTCACAAAAACGGGTCGGAAATATGGGCGCTGGTTTCTGCATCGCCAATAAAAGGAGAAAACGGTGATGTAGTAGCTTCTTTGGGCATGTTAACAGATATTACAGCGAGCAAAAAGGCGGAACTGGCATTAAAAGAAAGTGAAGAGAAGTTTTCCCTTTCGTTTCACTCAAGTCCCAATGCATTGGCGTTAACCCGGGTTGACAATGCAATAATCATCGATGTGAATGATTCTTTTGCTAGAATGTTCGGATTATTGAAAGAAGAAGTGATAGGGGAGAAATCGTCTTTTCTGGATATCTTCGAAAGTAAGGAAGCACGCTTAAAACTTGGGGAAGAATTGCAAAATGGAAGGAGAATTTATAACTACCACACAATTCTGAAACGGCGTTCCGGTGAAAAAATTAACGCATTAATTTCAATCGAAACACTTCATATATCGTCTGGCTCTTTGAGCCTTACAACTATTCAGGATATAACAAGCCTGAAACAGATCGAAAAAAACCTTCGTACGAGCGAAGAGCGTTATCGCCAACTTGTAGAATCGGCCAACAGTATCATTTTACGATGGGATATTAACGGAAAGGTACTGTTTGTTAATGAATACGGTCTTCGTTTTTTTGGTTATTCGCGCGAAGAAATGATCGGGAAAGATTCACGGATGTTGCTTCCCGAAATAGAAAGCTCGGGAAGAAGTTTAACCTCTTTAGTAGAAGATATTCTGGAATATCCGGAAAATTTTATGAACAATGAAAATGAAAACATTAAGAAAAATGGCGAGCGGGTTTGGATTACGTGGTCGAATCGTGCAATTACCGACGAGTGTGGTAAAATAATTGAAATACTAGCCATAGGGAATGATATTACCAGTATTAAGAATGCAGAACATGAATTGCGGGCTAAGGCAACTGAAATAGAGGCTATCCTGAGCTGTACGCCCAATGGAATAATGGTTTACGATACGCAGGCTCGGATAACAAGAAGTAATGCTGCGGCAAATAACTTTTTAAAAATGACATCGGCCGACCGCAGTTTGGATGTGTATGAACGAATAAATAAATATTATAAGATTTACAATGAGGAGGGAAGGCAACTTTCTACCGAAGAACTGCCGGTATATCGGGCCGCTATTAAAGGCGAAATAGTTACTAATGAAGTTATTTTGCTCGAAGGATTTGGCCTCTCACGTTGGTTTATTTTTAATACGGCTCCTCTGTTTATTGCAGGAAAGCATTTTGGGGCAGTACTTTCCATGCAGGATATTACACAGCTTCAAATTCAGAATATCGAACTCATCAAAGCCAAGGAAAAAGCGGAAGAGAGCGATCGGTTTAAATCATCCTTTATTGCAAATATTAGCCATGAGATACGAACACCGATGAGTAGTATCCTGGGATTTGCCGATTTGCTTAAGTTCCCTGATATTTCTGGAGAGTCGCAGGCTGCATATATCGAAGCCATTATTTCCGGTGGAAAGCGAATGCTCAATATTATTAACGATCTGATCAACATCTCAAAAATCGAAGCCGGCCATGTCGAAATCAGAAATGAAGCTACCGATATTAACAAACTCTTGGACGAAATTCTGGTGTTCTTTCTTCCCGAAGCCACTAAGAAGGGAATTGTTTTGAATCTGAATAAGGACCTGCCTGAAACAAATTTATCAGTAGAGACTGACCGTACAAAATTAGCTCAGATTGTTACCAACCTGGTAAAAAATGCCCTCAAATTTACGGCTAGCGGGCATGTGGAATTTGGTTGTAGTTTAATTGATGGCAAGTATCTTTTTTATGTTAAGGACACCGGTATTGGTATACATAAGGATCATTTCGACAAGGTATTTGAGCGGTTTCAACAATGTGAGGCTACGCAATATCATATGCAGGAAGGCGTAGGGTTAGGCTTGCCTATATCCAAAGCCTATGTTGAGGCTCTCGGAGGTTCTATTTGGCTTGAATCCGTTCCCTCAAAAGGCTCTGTGTTTTATTTTACTATTCCCAATAAGGCTGCGAATGCGATTCCGAAAAGTGTTGTTTATAATGAGATAAAAACACAGGAGAATCCGCCTTATGCTGAAATCCTTATAGCTGATGACGAAGAGTCGATTTATTCTTACCTCAGTGAATTTCTGAAGAGAAGAAATATTAAGGCTTATCACGCGATAAACGGCCGGGAAGCATTAAACATGGCTAAGGCAAATGCAGGTATAGGGCTTGTTCTTATGGATTGCCGTATGCCCTTGATGGATGGGCTGGAAGCTACGCGTTTAATTAAAGAGTTTAGGCCCCAATTGCCTATCATCGGTTTATCGGCTTTAGCCAACGATAATGATATACAGGCAGCCTTGGAAGCGGGTTGCAATGATTATATTATAAAGCCGGTCGATTTGGACGTTTTATATAAAAAGATAGCCTCTTTTATGAAGAGCAATTGATGCTGTAAAGTGTGCATCTACCTTTCATTGATGCTTTTATGACGCTTATTAAGGTAAGGCATTTGGAGCTATACCCTTCCAAAGCGGTAATGTAAGTATAAATTGGCTCCCTTTGCCAAGTTCGCTCTCAACCCATATCTGTCCGCCTTGCTTTTCAACGAATTCTTTGCATAGAATAAGGCCAAGGCCTGTTCCTTTCTCCTTTTCGGTGCCAGGACTCGATTGTGTTTCGCCAATTTTAAAGAGACTATTCTTAATATTATCAGACATCCCAATGCCAGTGTCCGCAACACTCACTTCGGCAAAATTTTCGCTCAACGAAATACTTAATGTAACCATCCCCTCTTCGCGGGTAAATTTTACCGCATTGGTCAATAGGTTTCGCAGAATGGTATTTAACATATTTTCATCGGCAAACACGAAAACATCATCAGTAATGCTGTTGTGCAGACTCAATTTCTTATTTCCTGCAAGTGGTTGAATCGATGAATATATTTCGGCGGCCACATATTTAAGGTTTAATTTTTGCTGATTTACTTCCATTTTACCAAATTGCGAACGTGTCCAAGCTAAGAGGTCTTCGAGTAAATCGTAAGTGTTTTTGGACGTTTCGTAAATGAAATTGATGTACTTTTCCCTTTTTTGTTCGGCCATTGTGTTGCCACTTCTATGCAAAACCTCTGAGAATCCTAGCAAAGAGCAAAAGGGATTTCTTAAATCGTGCGTAATAATGGAGAGAAACTTGTCCTTCGTTTCATTCAGTTCCTGTAATTGCTTCTTTTGTTCAATAAGAATCTGTTCTTTTTGCTTTAAATCCTTAGCTTGGGCGTGGTATTGATCCCGTGCCTCCCTCAGCTCGTTCAGGTATTTTTTTTCTTTGGTTATATCATTGATATTCAAAAGAACGCTGGGCATATTTTTATAAATGATCTGTGTAGTTGAAAGTTGCAACTCCATCTCGCTTTCGGCATTGATTGTTTTAATGTGAAAAGTGCCTTCTCTTTTGAAAATGTTTTTCCCTGTTTTTAGGGTTTCGTTAACCGAATTTCGAATAATACACCCGGCACACTCACTTGTTTTGCCGCACATACCACCGCTATTTACCGAATGTACGCACTGTATAACATTTCCCAGCAATTCTTTTTGGGTCGTGAGATATTTAAAATCAAATTGATCCGAAAAAATTCTGTTGGTATTCAGGATCTGCACATCATCATTCACTATGATTGAAATGATGGGGATGTTTTCGATAACGTCTTTTAGAACCTCGTTATTTTTATTGAGTTCATCATTTTTTTGTTGAAGCAGGAGGTGATTCTTCAACTTTAACACCAGAATGTGCTCCGAAAATGGCTGTGCAATAAAGTCGTTGGCGCCCAAGGCCAATAATTCCGCTATTTTTTCTTCGTCGGTAATGTTACTTATAATAACGATGGGCAAATGCTCGGGATTGAAGTTTTTGCGAATGGAAGTCAGCACTTTTACCCCATTCGAATCGGGCAAAATCAGATCTAATATAATGAGGTTGAATTGATACGACGAAATATCTTCAAACGCCTGTGCACCTGAGTTTGCTATTTTAATAAAGTAATTCTCCTTTTTCAGAATACTGGCAAGGTAGGTCGCCGTGTTTTCGTTTCCTTCGATAATTAAAATCCGCTTCATCATTATGATTCTGAGTGTCCGGTAATTCCTTGAATCGCACTGTAATTAAAGTTATGGAAATTTTTATGATTTATGGCTTAAATACGCCAAAAAATTAAGTTTATAATTATTTGCTAGCAGCCAAAAACGGGCTATCCAAAATGGCAGCAACAAACTTCTATGTAGAACAACTTCAACAAGTGTGATTTTTTTTACACACTATTTTCCCCTTTTCCAGCGGCTTCCCCATTTGTAAAGCTTTATATTTCCCCGATTTAACAGTTTTTATACCCGTATGGTATGGTTTTGGGGTACTTAGCTTGCAATTACTGTTAAATTAATTAATTGGATAACGAATGGCAAAGAAAATACTAGTTACAGGAGGAGCCGGGTTTATAGGTTCGCACCTGTGCGACTATCTGCTCGAAAAAGGATACTACGTAAGAGTGTTGGACAGCCTGGATGAGCAGGTTCATGGAGAAAATTGTTTAAGGCCATCCTACCTTAGCTCTCATGTGGAATTAATTAAAGGAGATGTAAGAGACCCACTTGCCGTAGAAACTGCATTACAGGATATCGATATTGTATTTCATCTTGCTGCACGCGTAGGTGTGGGGCAAAGTATGTACGAAATAAAGGATTACGTTAGTGTGAATAATATAGGAACATCTGTACTGCTTGAGGCTATTATTAAAAAGCCTGTAAAGAAACTGATTGTTGCTTCCAGTATGAGTATTTATGGCGAAGGCTTGTATAAAAACAGCAAGGGCGATGTATTTCCAGGGTGGGAACGAAATATTTCCGACCTGAAAAGGGGTATATGGGAGCTAATCGACGAGAACGGCCAGTACGCAAAACCTGTACCAACGCACGAAGGCAAAGTGCCTGCGTTATCATCGGTTTACGCACTATCCAAGTACGATCAGGAGCGCTTATGCCTTATTACAGGAAAGGCGTATTCTATACCAGTGGTTGCCTTGCGTTTTTTCAATGTATACGGAACACGTCAGGCACTGTCTAATCCATATACTGGGGTATTGGCAATTTTTGCATCCCGTTATCTCAACGGAAAATCGCCTGTGGTTTACGAAGATGGTAATCAGAAGCGCGATTTCATTAATGTTTACGATGTGGTTAGAGCATGTGTCCTTGCTGCCGAAAAGGATGAAGCAAATGGACAGGTGTTCAATATCGGTAGTGGTAACTCTTATTCCATATTAGAAATAGCTTCTCTTTTGGCAAGTTCTATGAATAAGCATGATATGATGCCCGAAATAAACGGACGTTATCGAGCAGGCGATATCCGGCATTGCTTTTCCGATATCAGCAAAGCAGAACAATTACTTGGTTTCCGACCTGAAGTTAGCATCAACGATGGTTTGAACGATTTATCGGACTGGTTGAAAGATCAAATGGCCTTTGATAGTTTCGAAATGGCTGGTAAAGAGCTTGAAAAGAGAGGATTAACGGTTTAATATAAGTAAAATGAAGACAAATAGCCCCATCTCAAAGGAAAATGCTAAGCCTCTCCTTGGTATTATCGAATGGTTTCGTGTAAACGATTACGACCATGTTCAGAATGTTATAGAAAAGCTAAAAATACTGGGAATTAAAGAATTAAGGACCGATATTATTTGGGCCGAATACAATACACCCGAAGGTGAAAAATGGTATAATTGGTTAATTCCCCTACTTGGTGCGGATTTTAATATCCTTCCGTGTTTTCATGGAACGCCCCCCGATTTAAGTATTTCTGGTAAAATGTCGGCTCCTCCCAAGGATCCAGCCTTATTTGCCAGCTTTATAGAGAATTTTATTGCGTTGCATGGAGGCTTTTTCGATTATGTTGAACTTTGGAATGAGCCCAATAACAGGAGCGAGTACGATTATTTTCTCGACGAAAACTGGAATCTCTTCTCTTCAATGATCATAGAGGCAGCGCAGCGTGTCCATTCCTTAGGTAAGAAAACGGTTTTGGGAGGCATAAGCCCGATCGATCCTTCCTGGGTACGCAAAATGGGCGATAAAAAGGTGCTTGAACATATCGATATTATTGGTATTCATGGCTTCCCCGATGTTTTTAACTCGCAGTGGGGTAGCTGGGACGAGAGTATCAGCTCTATCCAAAACGTGCTGAATACTTACAACAATAAAATTGAGATATGGATAACTGAAACCGGCTATTCCACCTGGCGTTTCGACGAGCGTAAGCAAATCGAAAAATTTATCGATGTACTCCAAACGCCGGTGAAAAGGGTCTATTGGTATTCACTTTACGATATACCTACTCACATGTCTACTATCGGTGGCCATCATGTGGATGAACGCGAGTACCACTTTGGTATGATAGGCGATAATGGAATGCCAAAACTACTGTATCGGTTGTGGGCTATAGGGGGCATAAAAAACGTTATTAAGAATAAATGGATGACTTACTCGCAGTTGAATGGCAATAAAAATCACAAACAGCCGGTGCTGGTTACCGGTGGTGCTGGTTTTATTGGTACAAACGTTGCGTACCGGTTGCTTAAGCTTGGTTATCCTGTTTATATTTATGATAATCTCTCACGTCCTGGTGTAGAGAATAATTTAAAATGGCTTAAAGAAAGATACAAGGAAAACTTATATGTAACAATAGCAGATGTTCGCGATGAAGCAGCACTTAAAAACGCTGTAAATCATGTATCGCATGTTTTTCATTTTGCCGGACAAGTTGCAGTTACCACCAGCCTTGAGAACCCTGTTTTAGACTATTCTGTAAATGTTGGTGGCACACTGAATTTACTTGAAATTATTCGTAAATCGCCACACAAACCTTCGTTGATCTTTACTTCAACCAATAAGGTTTATGGTAATTTGAACGATATACAGCTCGAAAGTTCACATACACGCTATTATCCGCAAAATGAATTTGTTAGAAACCATGGAGTAAATGAACTTCGTCGTCTCGATTTTCAAAGTCCCTATGGAAGTTCAAAAGGTGCGGCCGACCAGTATATCCTGGATTATGCGCGTTCCTACGATTTAAACAATGTTGTTTTCCGTATGAGCTGTATTTATGGGAAACATCAGTTTGGTACCGAGGATCAGGGCTGGGTGGCTCATTTCATGCTTAAGGCGCTGAAAGAAGAGCCAATAACCATATATGGCGATGGGTTACAGGTTCGCGATATCCTGTTTGTGGACGATCTCGTGGATGCGTTCCTTCTTGCCTGGGATAAAATCGAATCTTTCAAAGGTGAGGTATTTAATATCGGCGGTGGCTCTGAAAATGCGATAAGTTTAATTGAGCTCATCCAGATTATTGAAGCAATTCGCGGGCATAAAGTCTCTCTGAGCTTTGATGAATGGAGACGCGGCGACCAGAAATACTATGTTTCCGATACTTCAAAGTTCCGCGATGCAAGTGGTTGGGCCCCATCGATAGGTGTTGCAGAGGGCGTAAAAATGCTTCACGAATGGTTGAAAAAATATTACAGGACCCAACTGCAACTGGCCTCCATGGAAGAAGAGTTCGAAAACAAATAAAATATAATCATGTTAGCATCTGTTATTGAATCGCCTCGCTCTATCATTATTCGCGAAATGGCTATTCCTGAGATCAAAGATGAGGATGTACTTGTTAAACTCGATGGTACAGGCCTTTGCTCATCAAACCTTCCTGTTTGGGAAGGCCGGGAATGGTTTACATACCCTATTGAGCCCGGATCGCCCGGGCACGAAGGGTATGGAACAGTTGTACAAGCAGGCAAAGACGTAAGGGGCATTGATGTAGGCGACAAGGTGGCACTGATCTCTTACAACGCCTATGCTGAATTCGACAAAGCACATTATTCCAACGTTGTCAGGTTGCCTCAGGCGCTTATCGGTACACCTTTTCTTGGCGAACCTGCCGCATGTGTTGTAAACATTTTTAAACGCTCCGATATTCAACCAGGGCAGAAAGTATTGGTTATTGGCTCCGGTTTTATGGGTAGTCTTATGATTCAGCTCATTAAGAATGCTGGTGCCGAAGTGGTAGCCGTATCGCGGAGGCAAACCTCTGTACAATTCGCAGAGAAAGCGGGCGCCGATCAAATCGTCCGCTTTAGCGATGTTTCTCAGTGTATAGACGATCTGTATAAACTCTCTTCCGCAGGATTCTCGCGTATTATAGAGGTTACGGGTTCGCAGAATGCCATTGATCTTGCCTCGGAAATGATTTCGATACGTGGAAAGATGATTATTGCAGGCTATCACCAGAACGGCTTGCGTACAGTTAATATGCAATCGTGGAACTGGAAGGGAATTGACGTAATCAATGCGCACGAACGCGACCCGAACATATATACCGAAGGGCTTAAAGAAGCAATTCATCTCACAGAGCTGAATATACTTAGACCCAATGATTTTATAACGCACCAATTCGATCTTCAATCCATTAATAAAGCTTTCGAAACACTGCACGATAGGCCAGAAGGCTTTATTAAAGCAATTATAACCTATTCATAAATTATAACCTATGATTGAAACATTTACTCCTCCACAAACTAAAACACGGCTGGCTTTTATAGGTACTGGTTGGATAGGACTCAGCAGGATGAGGTCGCTCCTGAAAGAACAAATATGTAAACCGGTTGCAGTAATGGATACCTCGTCTGCAAATATTCAACTGGCTATAGAATCTGCACCAGAAGCAAGAGTACACGAATCGCTCGAATCGCTTTTGTCCGAAAAACCCGATGGAATGGTTATTGCAACGCCGAGCGCCATGCACGCCGAACAAAGCATTGCTGCTTTAAAGCGAGGCATACCTGTATTTTGCCAAAAACCGCTGGCACGTAATGCACAGGAAACAATGGATGTGATTAATGCCGCTCGCAAAGCCAATAAGCGCCTGGGTGTGGATTTGTCCTACCGATACACACAGGGGATGCGAAAAATATACCAGCTCACGCGAAATAACGAGCTGGGTTCTGTTTATGCTATCGATCTCGTTTTTCATAACGCCTATGGCCCGGATAAGGCGTGGTTCTATAACCCTGCATTATCCGGTGGTGGCTGTTTAGTTGACTTGGGAATTCACTTGGTCGATTTAGCGTTATGGATATTGGATTTTCCTGAAGTTAAAACGGTTAATTCAGTGTTGATGGCAAAAGGAAAGATTATAGACGACCCCGAGATAAGTATTTGCGAGGATTACGTATCGGCACAAATGGTTACCCACACGGGTGTTAACATCCGTTTAAACTGCAGTTGGAACCTACAGGCAGGGCAAGATGCGGAAATTAAGGCAGCATATTATGGAACCCGTGGCTCTGCTATATTTTCGAACGTGAATGGCTCGTTCTTCGACTTTGAAACAAGGCTTTGCCGGGGTACACGAAATGAAATCATCAGCCATCCACCCGATGATTGGGGTGGTCGTGCATTAATCGCGTGGACCAAGAAAATTGGCGAGGATGATTCCTTCAGCGAAGACGCCATGCAGTATTACAAAGTTGCCAAAGTTCTCGACAGAATATATAGGCACAATAATCCATCTCTGGTAAGTTACTCACCATTTAAAATCATGGAGGAGCTATGAAAGTATTAATGACCACAGATAATATTGGCGGTGTTTGGCGTTATTCGCTGAATCTGGCCCGCGGCCTCAGGCAATCCGGAATTGATGTTGTACTTGTAATTACCGGCTTTCCTCTCAAAGAGCACCAAATGAAGGAACTCCGTGGTATTCAGTACTATTTTATAGAATGTAAACAGGAATGGATGGAAGACCCATGGCAGGATCTGGATGAGGCCGGAGAGTGGATTCTGAAAATTGCAAAAAAAGAAAACGTTGATTTTGTGCATCTTAATTCATTTTCGTTGGGAGCATTACCCTGGAACGTTCCTGTGGTGATGACTGTGCATTCGTGCTTAATGTCCTGGTGGGCTGAGGTCAATAAGGATCAACTTCCCGACGAATGGCAAACTTATAAAACAAGAGTAACAACCGGATTGAGGGCTGCGGATGTTGTTGTTGCCCCGAGCAGATGGATGTTGAACTCGGCTATTGCCAATTACGGGCTCACAGGAAGGACCAAGGTTATTTATAATGGGCTGAACCCTTCTGATTATGCTCCTGACACCAAGGAAGAATATGTATTTAGCATGGGGCGGCTGTGGGATGAGGCAAAAAATATACAAAAAGTACTTAAGGCGGCTGAACTTACAGATTACCCAATTTACGTTGCCGGGGAAAACAGTCATTACAACAAAGTACAGGTTCCAAGGAACGTCTATTTCAATGGTTTCCTGCCATTGAACGAAGTGTCGGGATGGTTGTCCAATGCCTCGGTATACCTGCTACCGGTAAAATACGAACCTTTTGGCTACACGTTTCTTGAAGCAGCGTTATCGGGTTGTGCAATCATAACAGGCGATATACCTACCATGCACGAAATATGGGACGATGCTGCAATTTACGTCAATCCGGATGATGAAATTCAAATTGCCTTTGAGGTGAACCGGATTATGAAGGACACGGAATATAGACAAAAGATGAGCGACAGGGCGCAAAGCCGTGCCATGCGTTATACTCTTGAAAACATGCTTACCGAGTATGTTTCCTTGTATCAGCAAGTCGTCAATTTCTCAAGAAAAGAAACCAAAACCTTTGTTTAATGAAGATTTACCTTTTTTATCACTCGGTTATATCCGATTGGAATCACGGAAATGCCCATTTTCTGAGGGGAATAATAACATCACTTCAGCTAAAGGGTCATAGCGTGAGGGTTTACGAACCTCAGAACGGCTGGAGCCTTAAAAACCTGGTTCAGCAGGAAGGCCTGAAGGCTTACGATCAGTTTCAAGCCTATTATCCGTTTCACGATTCTGTTTTCTATAATGAGGAGAAGTTTGCTCCGGAGAAGATTATAGCCGATGCTGACATGGTTATTGTGCATGAATGGACCAATCCGCAGGTAATTAAGAAGATTGGCGATTATAAAGCCATAAATGATCATTTCACTTTGCTTTTTCACGATACGCATCACCGCATGATTTCGGACCGGGAGAACATGAGCAATCTGAGTCTTAAGGATTACGATGGTATTCTGGCTTTCGGAGATTCGCTAAAGAGTCTCTACGTGGAATCTGGCTTTACAAAACCCGTATGGACCTGGCATGAAGCGGCCGACGACCATGTGTTTTATCCCCGCGATTCGGAAACGAAGGAAGGCGACCTTGTATGGATTGGGAACTGGGGAGAAGACGAGCGTACCGAAGAACTAACAGAGTTCATCATCGAGCCTATGCGTAAACTGGGTATTAAGGCAAGCTTTTATGGCGTACGTTATCCCGATCACGCGATTGAACTTCTCGAAAAAGCCAATATTCAATACAAAGGTTGGCTACCAAACTTCAAAGTGCCCGAAATCTTTTCGAAATACAAGGTTACAGTTCATGTACCCCGTCGTCCGTATGTAAAAATGCTTCCAGGTATTCCGACTATTAGACCATTCGAGGCTTTGGCATGCGGAATTCCCTTAATTTCTTCACTGTGGACGGATAGCGAGCATCTTTTTACGCCAGGAAAAGATTATCTGGAGGCCGCAAATGGCAAGGAAATGGAAAAACAACTGGAACGTGTTCTTTCAGACGAAACATTGTCGCAATCGTTGAGTAAGCATGGTTTAAATACAATCAGGCAAAAACACACCTGCAACCATCGGGTAAATGAGCTACTCGGCATTGTAAATACCATTGAAAAATACAAACAAAAAGCAAATACGAATTTATTAGAAATCACATCAAAATTATTATGAAGAGAGCAAAACCTACCATAGCATTCTTTGGCTCCAGCCTTGTTTCGGCATATTGGAATGGAGCGGCCACTTATTACCGTGGTATAATCAAGTATTTACATCGGTTAGGATATCACGTAACATTTTACGAGCCCGATGCATTTGGCCGTCAGAGCAATCTGGATATTGATCCGCCGCATTGGGCCGAAGTTTTTGTGTATGCTAACAGCCAGACTGCTGTTGAGAAAGCGGTTAAGCGTGCATCGAAGGCCGATATTCTTATTAAAGCCAGTGGTGTCGGAGTTTTCGACGCTTACCTGGAAAAGGCTTTATTGGAGGTGCGCAGAAATGGCCAAATGATAGTTTTTTGGGATGTAGATGCCCCGGCAACGCTTGATTCTGTTATGAGCAAACCGGATAATCCTTTCAGGTACCTGATTCCGGAATATGATTACATTCTCACCTACGGCGGAGGCAAACCTGTTGTGGACGCCTATAAATCACTGAATGCGCAGGAATGCATTCCTGTGTACAATGCGTTGGATCCAGAAACCCATTATACTGTTGCTCCCGATCCTGAATTTAACTGCGATCTGGCGTTTCTTGGTAATCGCTTACCCGACCGGGAAAAACGTGTATACGAGTTCTTTATTCATGTTGCACAGGCATTACCCGATAAAAAGTTCATCATGGGCGGAAGTGGCTGGGACGATGTTTCGCTTCCGGCCAATATCAAGTACATTGGTCATGTATTTACTGCCGATCACAATGCGTTCAACTCGTCTCCATTAGCAGTGCTGAATATTAGCCGTGAGAGTATGGCTTCGTACGGTTTTTCTCCCGCAACACGCGTATTTGAGGCTGCTGGAGCCGGAGCTTGTATGATAACCGATTACTGGGAAGGTATTGATGAATTCTTCATTCCGGGTAAAGAGATTTTTGTAGCCAGGAGTGGGGAGGAGGTTACCGCAATACTCTCGAAATTAGACAAAAACAAGGCTATGCAAATAGGTAATGCTGCAAAATCCCGGGTATTGAAGGATCACACCTATCATATCCGTGCATTGCAGGTCGATCAGATATTTACACATCATTATGCTTATGCGAACGACAATATGAGGGCGGTTTAGTCTAAATATTAATAAAGTGACTATTTAAATTAAGTCACTCCGGAAAATATTTATGGAAGAAACGATCTGTTCATTAAAACAATTGTAACATGAAAATAACAATACTCGGATTGTCCATTACATCATCGTGGGGAAACGGGCATGCCACAACATTTCGCAGCCTTGTAAAAGGACTTAACAAAAGAGGCCACAGCGTGTCATTTCTTGAGCGCGACGTTCCCTGGTATGCAAGTAACCGCGACCTTCCTGATCCCGACTATTGTAAGGTTTATTTGTATAAGTCTCTGGCTGATCTCCAGCAAAATTATGGAGGGAAGGTAAGCAATGCCGATCTTGTGATTGTAGGTTCCTATGTACCCGAAGGTGTTGCTGTAGCCGAATTTGTTATGAAATCGGCACATGGCATTAAAGCTTTTTACGATATCGACACTCCTGTAACCTTTGCCAAACTCGAAAAGAAGGACTATGAATACATTACCCCAGCACTGATTCCACAATTCGACCTTTACTTAACCTTTTCGGGGGGCAGAACAATCGAGATTTTCAGCACAATACTAGGTTCCAGGAATGTTAGGCCGTTTTATTGCTCGGTAGATTCCGATCTTTATTATCCCGATTGCTTTGATAAAACATGGGATCTGGGTTACCTGGGAACCTACAGTGCCGATCGTCAGCCAGCATTGGATAAGCTGATGATACAAGCTGCAAAGCGATGGCGAAAAGGTAAATTCATCGTTGCCGGCCCTCAGTTTCCTGCAGATACTAAGTGGCCGAGAAATATCCGGTACATCCATCATCTTGCTCCTGTGCTGCATCGCAAGTTTTACAATAAGCAACGGTTTACGCTCAACATTACTCGTCAGGATATGGTGCGTATGGGACATTCGCCGAGTGTGCGGTTGTTCGAAGCCGCGGCCTGCGGAGTTCCAATTATCAGCGATTACTGGGAAGGGCTAGAGTCTTTCTTTGAGCCGGGTAAGGAAATTTTTATCTCCGAATTGCCCGAGGATACTATAGAAATTCTCAAAGAAGCACCTGAATCACTCATTAAAACAATAGCAAAGAATGCCCGTTCTAAGATTTTGCAATCGCATACGGGCGTGCAACGTGCTATAGAACTCGAGAATTACGTGTTTGAATTAACTCATAAATATGCATTGAAGATTTCCGCTCTAGGCAAAGATTACATGCAGGATAAAACGCGTATTTAGGATATTTCATGTCTTTCAGTTCAGACAGGCTAATTTAGTAACTTGAATAATCCAAGCCCAAACCATTGGTGTGCATCCATGTAAATATTATCCAGGTGTAACCCGGTTACGGTTCCGAAGCCTTGAATATCCTTTGTGGTATATTTATGAGAATTCTCTGTATGAATGGAATCGCCTTTTTCCAGATGAATAATATCGGGGAAATATCTGCTTTCTATAACCATTTCCTGGATGGCGCGTAAATGCATCTCAATACGAGACTTACCCGGGTTGTAAAAGGCGATGTGCTCGAACAGATCAGGATAAATATTGGTTTCGGCTATGCGATTGACAACCTCGAGAATGTTTTTGTTGAATGCTGCAGTTATGCCTTGCGGGTCGTTATATGCAGCCTCAAGTATCTGCTGATCTTTAACAAGATCGAACCCTACAAGTAAGCAATCGCCGGGTCGCATGAGCTTTCTTATGTTCGAAAGAAACTGGCAGGCTTCTGCATTACCCAGATTACCAATGGTACTTCCGAAAAAACATATCAGACGCTTTTTAATTCCTGGCAACCCGTTTAGGTGTTTGATGAAATCAGCTACTAGTCCATGAATCGGTAACCCCGGATAGTTGTACGATAGTAACTCTGCCGATTTAAGGATAGCCATTTCGCTAACATCAACCGGAATGTAAAGAATTCTGTTTATTTTGCTGGAAGGTACTGTATCGAGAAGAATTGATATTTTGGAACAATCGCCGCTTCCCAGTTCAATAATGTCGAGGCCATCAATATCCTTGAGTATTTCTGGTGCAATGTGCCGTAGTATCGATTTTTCGGTGCGAGCCGGATAGTATTCGTACAAGGTGGTAATCTCTTCAAACAATGATGATCCAAGGTCGTCGTAGAAGTACTTACTGGAGATTGAACGGTGACGGGCATTGAGATCATTGTATATCTCTGTAATTATTGATTCCCGGCTTTCACCTCTGATAAAATTGCTAATTGTAACCTGGTGGTTAATGGTGGTGGATATAGAGCTCATACTTTCTTTAATTTAAAGCGTTTTACTTGCATTCAATTCGGGAACACCGGTTTCCATAGGATTTGAAGGATCAGCGCTCCATTCAAACCAGCCGCCATCGTATACCGACACTTTCGGCCATCCCATAAGCCAGGCATTAAACCATGCTTCGCTTCCACGCCATCCTGTTCCACAATAGAAAGCAAGATGCTTATCGGGTGTTATGTTATTTTTCTGCCATATTTCGGCAATTTCTTGGTATTCGCGAGTGGTATGGTCGAAGTTCCGGTAGTTTTCCATATGATAGGCATCGCTGCCGCAGTCAGCAAATATAGCGCCGGGTATGCGTCCTTTGGCTTCAATGTAGTTGTATCCGCTCACTTTACCGATATACTCGTCCCAACTGCGCACGCAAACAAGCTCCGCATCTTTCGCTTTCAGCATATTCTTTGCTTCGGGTGTATCTACAGCTAATTCGGGATGAGCCGGAATAGGAGAGCCAAATTCCTCAACAGACTGCTTCGTTTCATAGGTATAAGAAACGCCAAAACCTTCATCTATCCACGATTGGAACCCGCCATTCAGAACCCTTACATCTTTGACCCCCGCATACATCATGATAAATGCGCAGCGGATGGCACCTATATCGCCAGCTGCACTTCCAGGGAAAGGGTCATTATTGTTAGGGTCCATGTACTTGCCATATAAAACGACTGTTGTATTGGAAGTAATTCCATGTTTTTCCAATGCTTCCTTAAGTTCGTGGGGAGTGCGTCTGTTCCAGGTCTCTGGCGCCTCAAGTGCAAGTGTATCCATATCGATGGCCCCAGGAATATGGCCACTCAGGTAGGCCTCACGGTTTCTGTAATGGGCATGGATAATCACATATTTGCTGTTATTGAATCCCAACGCTTCGTTTTTAGTAACGAGATCGTGAACCCACCTTGCCGAAACCAGGTGTTTATAGCGTTGCAACTGGTTTAAAGGAAGATCAGACCTGGTAACCCATTCTGTAAGAAAGGCAGGATAAATTTCAACATCCAAATACCCTGAATGAATGAACCGTAGGGCTACCTTTTCCATTTCATTCACTGTATATCCGTATATAACAATACGGTGCTGAGGTTGGATTCCTTTGTATCTGACCATTTCAATCCAGTCTACATATCTGAGCCACTTATATGGCAAGCTTTTCGCATGGGGGATATGTCCTCCCCGCGCTTCGTTAATTAAGCACCAGCCGTTATATGCTTCAACGGGCCGGATGTCAATAATTTTAATATCTTCCTTGTTAAGAAGCGTTTGAACTTCTTCTGTTGAAATGTTTTTTATCATTATCTACATATTTAATTCAAAGAAGGAGAATACCTCTTTCCCAATTACCCTTTCCTAAACGATATGGAGTGGATTTCCAATAAGTATTTAAACATGCACATGCTCATGTTGTTCAAATGCGTGAACTTTTGGCTTGTGAAAGCTCAATGCCAACTAAATTTAAGGATATCTTCCAGCTCGGGCAAGGAGGATGCAGGTATCAGGCACCTGTCTTTTTCGCAGAACTGATAGTACTTTGTATCCGGCTTTGGTATTAACCTCACATCCGAGGCGGCCCATTTTAGCAATTTACTAAAATGTACGTTGTCGGCGGGCACGGTTAATGTGAGTGGTCCATTTTGCAATTCTTCGAGCACACACAGAAACATTGGTATCAATATAGGGAAGTTTGCAGCCTGCGTAATTTTTCTTTTAACAATCTGGTCAATAAGCAGCTTATATTCCGGGAGCTGATCGAGTGCATTGAGCCGAACCCAAGCTAAAAGAAGGGTATGAGCACCTGCCGGATGTGCGTGGTCGTATTTTTCTTCGTATTGCATAAATACACCCGAATTTTTTTCGCTGGTATAAAGCTTTCCTTCGGATGAAGTAAACTTATCCAATGCCAATCGGGTAATTGCAGCAGATGTGTTAAGATACTCCTGATTACCCGTAACCTCCCATCCTGTGAATAAAGCCAGTGCCGAATGACCATAGTCGGTTAAATGTCCACGTTTGCCTGGTAGCCGATGCAATGTATCTCCATTAAACCGTTGTATTATAAGTTGTGCCAAAGCATCCACCATATTTTTTAAGGATTGGTCTGGCCAATGAGCATATAAAACCGAAAAACCCATTAGTGTCAAAGCGTTCCAATCGGTAAGTACTTTGGAATCGCGGAAAGGCTTGGGCCGCGTATTCCGCTCTTTGAGCAAAATGCTATAAATACTTTCCCAGACCTTGCGTTGTTGCATCTTTTCTTCGGTAGTCAATGATATATAGTCCTGCGAACCTCTGGGATGTGGTATTCTGTAAGTATACACGCCATGTGTATTTGCGTTATCCCCTGTAATATTCCATAGGTTTGCAATTTCGTCTCCTTGTGCTTTACCCAGGGCGTTTTCCAGTTGTGTTGTTGTCCAGGCATAGAAGTTACCTTCGCCGCCAGGGTCATCAGCATCTTCGGCACTTGCAAATCCTGCGAATTGGTTGTTTTCGTATACGCTTTCTTCGCGTATCAGGTAATTTGCAATATTCCGGGCTGTGTTCAGGAAATCTTCACGGCCAAACCGCGACGAAGCCATAGCAAAAACCGACATAAGCTGGGCATTGTCGTACAGCATTTTTTCGAAATGAGGAACACGCCAGC
>DATALJ010000193.1:0-11295 GCA_036261135.1 Bacteroidales bacterium | reverse complement strand
AAATCGAATGCGGAGTTTAATGATCTGCTCTTTATTTAAGTTGAACTTCTTTATGATTCTACGGAGTTCTCTCAAATCGTAAGATTCTGGATTTTCAAATCGGTTGTAAGCAGTTTTTCTCGAAAAGCCTACCGCTTTTGCAAAATCCTCATGCCGCATACCGTTCTTGAACATGCAATAGCCTATCATTGCTTTGGTATGGTCGTTCATTACTTCCAACTCACTTGCCTTTAACTTTGGCACTTTTTACTTTCCCCCATTCCAGTTTTTTACCACAGTGGATGCAGTAATTTGCTCGGACGTATGAAAGAACTTGTCCGCATTTACATGTGTAATTTCCTTTTTCGTTTAATGTTGGTATCGTGGTATCACTCCTTTCTACATAAAATACTCAATATCTACGCCGAAATAATCTGCAAGAATCTTTAGCTTGTCCCATTTCGGTTTGCTTCTGCCGGACTTCCATGAGCTGAATACCGATTGAGCAATTTTTGTTGCTTTCGACACTTGATAGGTTGATTGTCCGGTCTCATTTAGCAACTGTTGAAAACGCTCGTACAAATTTTCACTCCCTTCCTAAAAAATATTTATTTTGTCTTGCATAATACTTCACATTTGTGATATACTACATTTTGCGAGTTGAAGTAAATCATATATAAGTAGCATCATATTTTTGAATCATTAGTACGCGATTACTACGTTTTTATGAAGTATATTGTCACTATACGGCATGTTTATGTAGTTGTCAATATAAAATACTAATGTTTTTTGAAGTATTCTGAATTTTGTGAAAGGTGAACAAAAAATGTATAGTATTTTTGAACAATTACTACAAAAAAACGGAGTAACACCATATAAAGTGGCAAAAGCAACCGGTATCGCTCAGTCAGTATTGAGTTCTTGGAAAAATGGAATAAGTACACCGAAAAATGATAAGATGCAGAAAATTGCAGATTATTTTAATGTTCCTGTAGAGTATTTGCTGACTGGTGAAGAATCTAAATTTGATAAATTTTCTGTGGATAATGCGAAGTTGCTTGCTATGGTTGCAAGCGACGAGAAAGCATTGAGAATGTTAGATTATTACATGAAGCTTTCCGAAAATGGGAAAATGGAAATAGAGAAAATGGCAGAGTTTAAGTTAGAATTGGAAAATAAAAAAGAGTAGGTTTCCCTACTCCCTTCCGATGTCGTGTATTATTATGTAAAAGTAAGCTAGTATTCGTACATCTTCCACTTTGTTTAGTTCTTGTTCAATCAGTAACAAGTATTCATCTTTTGTCATTTGTAAAACCTCCCCAAATCTGTTGATATGTTTATTATAGGTCATGTTCCTTATTTTTCAAGGATTTCGGGCGATTTCTGCACGAATTTGCAGAACGGATGCTGCATTCAGATTCATATAGGTATTCGATTGGTACTTTGAGTGCTTTTGCGAACTCTTCCAACTCGTTGAGTTTAGGACATTTTCTGCCTTCCAAAACATTATAAATAGACCTTTCACTTATACTCATATATGGTATAATATCTTTGACGCGAATATGCTTTTTATCCATGACTTCTTGTATGAGTATTTTCATGTACAGATTTTATCATGTGACAAGTCAAAAATGAATTGGTAATTATTGGCAACTTAATTTAAAGAAAGAAGGAGAATAAATGGGAGCAAAATATTATAACAGCTTAGAAGACAAGAACGCACAGAAGATAATAAAATCTTTGACAAAAACAAAGGTTCTAACAGCATCGGATAATGTAGAATCTATTTTAGGAGAAGCCATTTTGTGGGGCGTTGGAAATTGCCTTGTAGCCACAGACAAAGAACTGGTATTTTTCCAAAACAATCCTAACTTGCAGAAAGCAAGATACCCATATAAGGGGATTTCTTCTGTTGCCGTAGAGCAGAAAGGGATTGGAACGCCTAAACTGATTCTAACAATCGGAGTTAAGAATATTGTTTTGAACTTGATCGGTGGGCAGAATGATATCCAGGAAATGTATAGTTTTATTGAAAGTAAATTATAAAACAAAAACCGTCCTGCGCTAACAGGACGGCTCACATGCTCCGAAGAACATTATTGTAGACAACGGTATTGTATCACTCGGAGCGCATAAAATCAAGTATATGCGCTATTTTTGCGCTTATTAAGGAGTAATTATGGCTAAAGCGAAAAAGTTGCCAAGTGGTTCATGGCGGTGTTTAGTATACGATTACACGGATGAAAATAAAAAACGTCATTACAAATCATTTACAAGTTCCGACCCTTCTCCTGCAGGAAAGAGAGAAGTCGAAAGACAGGCTGCAAATTATGCGGCAGACAGGGAAAATATATCAACACACGGGAACATCACTGTAAAAACAGCAATACGTAAATATATTGACATGAAAAAAGAGGTTTTATCTGCCAGTACCGTCCGTGGATATGAAAATATGTTAAATATACGTTTTAAGGATATAGAGAACAAAGACATTGATAAATTGAAAAATACAGAAGTTCAGCTATGGATCAGTAAACTTGCAAAAGATATATCGCCAAAAAGCTTACGCAATGCTTACTCGTTGTTATGTTCTTCTATAAAAATATTTCTACCGAATAAAACATTTTCTGCAACTCTTCCACAGAAGAAAAAACCAGATCTACATGTACCATCAGATTCAGAGGTAAAATCATTGATTTGTTATGTAAAAGATACCGAGTTAGAACTTGCAATATTACTTGCCGCGTTTGGACCGATGCGCAGGGGCGAGATTTGCGCTTTAAGAGACGAAGATATACAAGGCAATAAAATCATTGTTCGGCGGTGTATGGTGCGTAAATACGGCGGTGGATGGATTGAGAAGCAACCCAAGACTTACTCAAGCTATAGAGAATTAGAAATGCCAGATTTTATAATTGATAAAATAAAGAATATTGAGGGTAGGATCATAAAGGCAACACCAGACCAGATCACAAACCGATTCACTCGCGCCATAACTTATAGTAAATCTCAAAAATTCCGTTTTCACGACCTCAGACATTATTCCGCATCCATCATGCACGCAATCGGAGTACCGGATCAGTATATTATGGAGCGTGGGGGTTGGAACTCTGACTATGTTATGAAGACTGTATATCGTAATTCCATTGACGAACAGACGCGGAAATATACGGATGTTATAAACGGTCATTTTGAAACTATGCAACACGATATGCAACACGATGATTGAAACCATCAGTAATTATCTTATGCTTGCGGTTTTAAAGGACTGTTCGATTCCCCTTATCTGCTTTTTCTGTGCGTTCCTATTTTAGCGGTTTTACAGAATCCGTTGATTTATCAATGGTTTCATATATTTTTGCTTTACACGTAATTGTTAACTTTTACGCATAAATATTGTTTTATACACAAATATGCAACACGAAATGCGACACGAATTTGACACGAAAAAAGAGCCCTGCGGTCTGATTCAGCAAGGCTCCTTTGCTTATTTAATATATGTATTTCCGTTGTATTTTGCCGCCAACCACCCGGAAGGTGTCTGCATCCAAATGTCATTACCGTTGTACTGGATGGATTTACAAGTTACCTTTGTGCCCTCGTCCAGAGCGCCGTCACCGTCCTTGTCATGCTTCATTCCGTCACTGGTAAGCTGACCGTGTGCTTTTGCGGGGAAGTTTGTGCCTGCTCCGGTACGTACTTTTAATTCGACCTGCAGGGTGTATGATTGTCCAACTACGTACGGAGCCGATTCTGTTGCTGCTGCTTTTACTGTTGGTGCTTCTACATCGTCAAACAATGTCCGAACCTCGATTAAGTCTTTTCTCCGGCTTACATTTGACAGTGTAACACCTTTGCCCGGATTTGCTTTTGTATTCTTCTTTCCACCGATGCTTTCATACATTTTTCCATTTCCGGCAAAAATAGCAATATGAGTAGCTTCATTGTCTGAACCGAAGAATATTAAGTCACCTTCCTGCGCCTGTGCATATGAAATCTTTTTCCCTAACGTCCGATACCCCTGTGCGGTGCTACGTGGCACCTCATACCCTGCCATGTTCAATGCCTTGTATACAAATCCAGAACAGTCATAACCGCCCTCTGTGAGCGATTCGCCACCCCAAACATACGGCTGACCTAAGAACGTCTTAGCAACCACCATAAGACTTGATTTTGAAAATTTCATATTATTTTACCTCGCTTTCTGTTACCTTGAACTGGCTAATAGCTTGCACGACTTTATCATATCCGACCATTGCGCATAACCATGACAGAAATACCAGTGCAAGCAAATACACGGCTATTGTGGCGGTCAAATTGCCACTTATAAGGATTTCATAGCCTATACCGACTACCGCGCTCAAAACGATTGCCACGATTCCAGCTAGACCATTTGCGTGATACTTCTTTCCACGCTCGTCCAATAGCTTTTTCACACCTTCTACCGTCAATCCGGTCAGAACTGATACAATTAATAACAACATCAAAAATACTTCTAAATTCACCCTGCTACCTCGCTTTCATCATCGTCTGAATTTGTATTGCCTTTTCCTGTTTTGACGCACGTTATTGCGGCGCCTGTTATTACTACCCACTTCCAAAACTCAAACCATTCGGTTGTCTGCGTACTGTCGAAGTAAAATAACGTCTGGTAGTGCGCATTTAAGATTCCAAACAGACAGTTTGTGACCGTATAGGCTATAATCATAAAGATTGCTATGTATAGCACTGTTCGTCTTGTCTTTCTAGGTTTCTTTCTCATTTTTTCACCCTGACTTTCGTTCCTTTTGAAGTTCCATTTTTGTTCTTTTTTACTTTAACGGTTGCCATTTATATCACCGTCCCTTCCGATGTAATTTGCATCTCCGCCACTTGAATCTACTGTGACATAATCATATTGACTTTCGTACCAAACAAAGCACCCCCAACTTACCGTTGTACACACTACAACTATGGCTACGATACATAACAAGGCGCGCTTTAGCACCTTTGCATTGTTTTCTGCATGCATGCGGTTATTTTCTTGTGCCTTTATGCATAATTCATTTGTTCCATAGCATAATTTTATAAGCTGGTCTATCTGCTCGTCTTTCTTTTTGATGATTTCATCATTTTCCATAACGGTTCTCCCACTACTGGATTTTTAAGTGCTCCTTAATACGTGCAATGTCTTGTCCGTGTTCCGTGACTGTGTTTGACAATATGTTGACGCGCTTATCTATAGCCTTATTATTGCTTGATATTTCGTCGCGTAACTCCTTAATGCTGTTACCGATTGTATCAATATGACTGGCTAAGTTTTTAAGCTGTGTCTCAACAACTCCCTCTTTTTTCCCTTCTTCTCTTGCGTTGTGCATTTTTCCGGCAACATATCCAAGTGCAGCCAATATAAAGGAGCCAGCCGCAATCATTATTCCGTTAATTTCAATCATAGATTGTACCTCGGTTTACATAATATAGTTTACATAACTTCATTTTACTCCTAAAATATGGAAAGTACAACCGTTAAGCCGTACTTTCCATATTTCATTCTACATAACGTGATTTATACAATATTGCACATAGCCACCAGTCAGCGAGCCGTATAACGTGCCTACATACCCAGGGTCAGTTGGAACAACGACATAGATAGCGTTTCCAACAGTTGCTAGAGCCACACACATCGAAGCGCCGTTTGCAGCATTAATGTATCCAGCGCCAAATATTTGCTTTGATGTAGCAATATAGCTTGGCAAGTCGCATATTTTAATATTTCCAGTACTCGTAACAGTAAAATTACTTACAGTAAACGATATACCACCATTTGCATTTATGTAAGCAGTAACTTTTGAAGATGTTCCAGTTACATCAAGCACACCTATGGATACATTGCTGTTTGTTCCAACGCTTGATTTTCCACTGATTAAATTTTGCAGTATATATTTAGAAAGAAAAGCCGCATAGGAATCTGTAGGGTGAATACCATCTATTTGCCAACTTGCATTGACATAAGGATTAATTTTAGGAGCAAATGAATGAGCATCGACAATTTGCCAACCGTTCCAGATCGCCATAGAACATATAGCCGTGACATAAAATTGCAAAACGATAGTACCAGTAAATCCACTTTTATTTGTTTTAAGTGGTGTTACACACATTACCTTAGCATTGGTCTGATTTGTGTTTACCCAGTTATTAAATTGCCCAAGCGCGCCACATAGAGTTGTTGTTGCTGTATCGCCTATTGAACCTATTGTAACTTGATTGAAATAATCGTTTACACCCATAAACAAAAAAATGTAATCGAATGTTCCTGTGATGGTAGAAAGTATGGAATTTAAAGTATTACTGCCACTTCCTGTGTAATCAGTTATTGTCCTTCCCTGCAAAGATTTATTTGTTACAGTGCCGCCGGCTGTTGTGACAGCTTCTGTGAAATTCTTTACCCAGCAGTTTGTATATAGTGATGTGTCAGAAACACTGTCGCCTAGAACAAGAACATTAATTCCTTTTAATGATGAGAGCGCAACATTTTCTGTTATCTTGGCTGTATCTATGCTTGTTTTAAAATCATCAAACTCTGTTGCATTTTCGCTAACTGTTTCTGATAATTCGGTCAAATTAGTTATTGTCGTAAAAAGTGTGTCGATACCTTCCACGCTTAATCCGTTCAACCGTACTCGATAGAGTGGAAAATCGTCGACGTTGTCACCATTTAGGATATTACCTACCGTATAGGACGGGTCTGTTGCCGTACTGCCGGAAGTACCCTTTATAACGACCAGTGTGGCACTTTCTACGGCTGTTGTTGTATCTTTGCTATACCGCATAACGATAATGTCATTTCTCTTTGTTCCTGCCAGTCCGTTTTCGATGGTGCAATTTACGGTATCGTTCTTGCGGATTCTGCATTGCGCCCCTTGATTTAATAAGTCACCATCTGCAATCGTAATAAGGTTGTTTGACACTAAGGTATAGGCAAACTTACTTCCCTCATTAAAAACGTATCTTCCGGCTCCTACCACTCCGGCGTTATACGCTCTTACGTCTGCTGACGAAACGTGTGCCACTCCTGCGTAGCCTGTTACTAATTGTACTGTTCCCATGTTTTAATCTCCTATCTTGTATTCTATGGTTTCGTGGTAATCATCAATTTTCACGATTTTTTTGGTTATTGGTTGCCATACCATAATTCCTGTGATGTTTTCGTTTGCCCCTACAATATCATTTACATCGTATTCCTGTGATGGGTCCAGTGAAATCGCTATCTTGTCACAGTCGTAAGATTCTTCCAACTTTTCTACTCCACCGCTTACGAGTTCTGCGTAGTTGTCCACGAACTGCTGAAAATATGTATTTTCTACGAACTGCGGGATAAATGTTTCAGTGGACTTTGTATAATAGGTTCCGCTTTCCCATGTTGGCACTGTATTAATACCCTTTGTGTAATACTTGTTGCTAGACCATGTTGGAGCAGATACCGTCTTGCTATAGGTGTAATAATAATTTGTTGACCATGATGGAGCCACCGCGTAACTCTCTTTTGTGTAATACCGCTTTGCTTTCCACTTTTTTAACTCGGTGAGTTCTATATATTTGTTGTCGTTGTCCCTTGCGTAATAGGATTTAAAATTCGTTTCCCAGTCCGTAGGTTTCATGGTCTGCGCAACGTATTTATACTTGATAATACCGCTTACTTTTCGGTATTCTGCCGTAACACCGTCACTGTAATAGTAATAATAATTACCGTAGTTCTTTGACCAATCAGAAGGTTTTTTTGTCTGCTTTCGGTAGGATTCTGTTGTAATACCGGTTACACCTGGATAACTGGAACCGCTTTTCGTGAAATAATCGGCGTATTTACTATCCCAATCAGAAGGCTGTGCGGTCTGCATCGTGTAGACGGTCTGTGACAGGCTTTCCACGGATTCATAATCGTTTCCGTCTTTCTTATGGTAATCCTTGTAATTTACCGCCCAGTCTGCAGGCTGAATCAACTGTAAAGTGTAGACTGTTTCCATCCAGCTTTTTAATGCTTCGTAGCTATCATCATCTTTCTGCTTGTAGAAATTTGAGTACGTATTTTCCCAATCATCCGGCTCCGCAGCAAGCAATACATAATTTGTGGTGTCTTGCGCATTGCTAAGGTCGTATACTTCACATATTTCATCTTCATCGAATAATACTTGCTTTGATGTATCAAGGATATAGTCTGTGTTCTTCACTGGCACTTCTGCTGTTGTATAAGGCTGAATACCACCGTTTGCGTCCGTAAATAGGTGTATCACGTGGCGGTCTTTCAGATTTCCTCGCCCTAGGCAAATCAGATGGTTTACCGCCTTATAATTCTTCGTGATTTTAAAGGACAACTGAGAAGAATCCCATTCTTCATTTTTCGAATAATCTATGTATGGAACCGCCGATAACACTGCGTAGCCTTTTGAAAATGTAATTTTCAGTTTCCCACCGAACTCATAAAGCATTTTTCGGATTACCGTGTACCCTGTTCCGTACCTTACTGGATAATTGACAATCTCAATGCCGGAATCCTCGGTTGAAGCTGAGAACAAATCAGACAACCCCATGCGCACGATCAAAAATGCAAGAACCTCGTTTGCTTCTCCGGTCAAGTAAAGGTAATCTTCTCCGCTGTCTGGAGAAATCACTTTCTTCTCCAACACACCATGCCACGTGCGACCGCCGTATGTGACTTTATTTGTTTTAGTATCGGGAATTATCTTATCAATAATCCCACCATACTCCGTACCGTCTATATATGGGATATACCCTGCCTTACAACAATGGTCTGTGAGCGCTATTTTTAATTCAAAGTCATTTTCATCAGAACCAAAGGCAAGGTCGAAATTGTAATTGTGTAAAATATCTATGTCAATTTTATTTTCATCCATATAGATTAAATCCAAATAGGCTCACTCCTTTCCATCAGCATATTAACGTCAAATCCAAACAATCCGTTCCACTGCACCGTGTTACTGCCGGATGGCAACTTTTCAAACAAATAAGAATCACGGTTTCGATTGTTTAGCTGACCTTCTTTTGTTCCGTCTAGGTTTACCTTGTACACCTTTTTATTCAGCGTATTAATCACAAGATATTCGCCTGTTGCAAGTGTGCAATCTACTTCATACTCATGACCGCCGATGATAACCGATGGATTTGTGCATGCACCATAGATAAGCATTTCAAAGTGTGCCGCCGCATAACTGCTGTTTGTGATATTTTGGTTTTGGTCAAGCGCCATGTAGTCAAATGCATAATCATACGGATAATCCAAATACACAGGTATCTCACGCGGATAGGTTAAATTCAGCATTCCCCCATACCCACTAAACACATTCGTCAAACCGCTATATACTGTCATAGGCACAGGACTAGCAGTATCGTTTGTTAAGTTTACTGTATTTCCGTTGTAGGCTTCATAGGTTGTAACAGTAGAACTTTGTTCTAGTTGTATGTTATATGCTTCTATCGGAACGGCTACAAATAAGCAACAATCAACAGTTGGAGTAATAGTTGCGGTTTTTAAAGTTGGGTCATATGAACCGCTACTCAATAAATAGCTTGAATTAGCAATTGGCATCGAATAAAAAGCATAATATCTACTAGCCGTAGCAGAGATTGATGAATACTGAAAGGATAACTTATATGTCGTATTTGCTTTCAATCTGATTATATTAGTGTTTCGTTTTGTTGCAGAACTTGAACCGGTATTTCCAGAACCATCAACGTATTCGTTAACGGTGGCTGTTCCATCAAATCTATTCTTCTGACACGCATACACCGGATATCCACTCGGCGGTACAAAATTGTGCTTTACGTTGCCGTATTCGATTTGTGGAAGAAAGAGTTTTGATGTTGAAATCGTTTGATCATTTGCAATGAATATATAACTTCTAACATAACTATGTATTGCTGTATTGTAAGTGAAACTTGCTCCACTTCCTGTATCACTCACAAAAGAAACTTCAATATTGCTTGAATTTCTTAATGATGAAATAATATTATACGTTGTTGTACTACCACCGCTAGGGCATCCCGATGTGGTGTGTGTGCCGTTTTGAAGTGTTGTATCTGCAAGTCTAAAAAAAATTTGTGCCGTAGATGTTCCTATAAAGCTTATTGACAATACATTTCCACTACTATGTGTAACCGTGAAAGTCACACCACTAATCACATATGTACTCACCGTACTTGATGTATTCGTCCATACACCACTTGGATTTGCCGTTTTGAAATTTGCAAGTGTCATTCCAGTGAGCCAGTTACGTGTCCATGAGGTGAGATACATGGTGGAGTTGATGGCATCAAGGATATTTAAAAATGTTCCGCTGACCGAGTTTGTATCTGGCGGTGTCGTTCCTGGGCGAAACGTTGTGCTAGATTCCGTAATCCATGAGCCTTTTTCACAAATCAGCGTAAATGTAACCATCGGGAACGGCTGTCCGGCTTTCCACTTTGTCTTTTCTCCTTTGATGAAATAGCAAGAAACGTAGGAATCATTGACGTATAACTTTCCGGGAGTGACGCCAACAACGTCCTTTTCAAAGGCTTCTACCAGTTCAGTTGCGTAGTCCTCGTCTTTCTTCACACCAATAACAATTCCGACCTTTTTCTGTACCATATTCCGATAAAACCTTGATATCTTCGGGTTGAGTTCGTTTTGCGTTTCGTAACTCCACTCATAATCAAAAAGGTCTGTATCGGTTAGCATCTTGTATGGCCAGCGGTCTAAATAGACCGTCTGACCGTAATTGTTTTTGTAATATATCATGTTGTCATTACCCCTCTCATCCATCTGCCGGCCGTTCTTCCATCAAGGCTTATTCCGGTGCCGGATTTCACAAATGCGCTTACAACTGATTCTCCAAGCCTATCGTAGTTAATAAGATTCTGTGACTGTGCATTAACCGACATTCCGGCCACGTAGTTCATTTGCATGGTTGTCTTATTGGCTTTCATGGATTTTGTCAGTGTGTCGTATGGGTTATACTCTTCGAGTGGTTCCTCAAATCCGGCCACACACATTTTACCGACCCACGCAAACTCTTTGGAAGGCGAATGGATACCAAAGATTCCCTTGATAGTGTCCAATACATCACTACCGAATCCGCTTATCTTATCTTTCAGCCATGATACCTTGTCGGATATTCCCTGCCATAGTCCGGCTATGAGGTTTCCACCGATATCCATTATTTTCGATGGCAAATCACTGATAAAGCCGAGAATCTTGTTTGGTAAATCCTGCCACCACTGGATAAACTGCAAAGCCTTTATCAAGAAATTCATAAGCGCTTCCGGTATGGTCTTGGTAAAGAA
>DATALJ010000116.1:0-11297 GCA_036261135.1 Bacteroidales bacterium | reverse complement strand
GTGGTACCTGAAGAAAAACTATTCCAGAACTTTGCAATGTTTGGACTTAACCAACCCATAAGAACCCCTGCAAACATGGCAAGGAATATCCATAAAGTTAAATATCTATCAAGGAATTTAAGACGTTTTTGTGATGGCATGTTTTTAATATTATTATGAATGTAAATATACTGTGATAACCAAAATGACCGTCATTACGAGGGAGGAACGACCGAAGTAATCTGTAATAAATTGATGAGATTGCTTCGCTTCGCCTGCAATAACAGATTTCTCGCTTCGCTCGCTCGAAATGACGACCGCTTGAGAAAGCGTGGAAGGGAAGAGGAGGCGGCGAAGCCGCCTCCTCTTCCCACTTCTTTAAATTCTTTGAACCGTCATTCCGACCGTAGGGAGGAATCTTTTCATTATTGTGAAATAAAAACTTACAATGACGTTTTTTTTACTTTGATAAAGCCTCATAAATAATTATTCTAATATCCCAAAATATCCATTAATTTTTCGTTCAATTTACGGTTTTTACCTTTAAACGGATGGCAGTGAATGTGTATTGCAGGATTAAAATTCATTTCTATAATGGCATAATTCTTATCATTCGCCTCTTCGTTTATATTTTGAATAATCATATCTAATCCGGTAATCCTTACATTCAAAGCTTTTGCAGCTTTTATAGCAATTCTTTTATAAGATTCAGGGATTTCATCGGTAAAATCAATGCTATCGCCGCCGGTACTTATATTAGAATTTTCACGAAGAAGCACTATTTCGCCTGACGCAGGAATGTAGTCAAAATTCTTCTGTTGAGCACTTAAGAACATTGCTTCAGCTTCTCCTAACTGAATTTTTTCTAATGGAGTGCGGTATCCTTTACCTCTTAAAGGATCTTGATTTTTCATCTCTACCAGATCTTTTATTGAGTTTATTCCGTTACCTGAAATGTTAGCTGGCACACGGTGTAATATACCAACGACTTCATCTCCGATAACAAAAATCCTGAATTCATTGCCAGGAATAAATTCTTCAATAAGAATTGTAGAATCGTTTTCAAATGCTATATCAATTGCCCTGCAAAATACAGACTCATCAATATTATCCTTAAGAATGGTAATGCCAATCCCAAAATTTGTCTGATTTGGTTTAATTACCACAGGTCTTCCTTTAAATATTGGAAAGTCCGACTTTGCAATTTCCTGACTTGTGTATTCTTTCCCCTTTGGAACTCGTATTAATGCTTCTTCGAGTATTTTTTTGGTAACCTGCTTATTCTCCATTACCAGTATGCTTGCATAATTATCTAGCGAGGTTTTGGTAGCCTGTTTAACATATTGAATGTTTCCATTTTGTTTTAACCGCACAAAATTTTCTTTTCTGTCCAGGATTTCAAAATCAACTCCACGTTTTATGGCTTCTCTCAATAATAATTGTGTAGAAAGCTCCATATCCTCCAAACCTTTAAAATTGTAGTTCTTCAGCTGGCTTTCTTTCAGGTAAGTTTTGGCTTTTTCCATATGAAATGGAACATACCCAACCTTTAGCACTCCTTCAAGTATGTCGAATACTTTTCGTTGTTTTGGATTTTCTATTAATTTTCGAACATTTGCCAATGCAGTTGTATACTCATCATTATTTATATTTAGCCTTTTGAATAGATTTACTATTTCATTTAATTGGTATTCAGCTCTTTCCCATACATTTATCGCTTCTCCTTTTTTATCATAAACAACCGGACCAGGATTCAAGCCATAAAGAGCAACGTATCCATGATATTCATTTGCTCGCATTTGAGCTGAAGCGTCAAAATTGTCGGGCTCTTTAGAAAGAAGTCCATAAAGTGCATGTGTGTGTAAGAAATATAAAGCTTCTTCTGTTATTCCAATTTTTGAGAGCGGGTCAATATCTATAAACCTGATTTCAATATATGAAATATGATCAGGACTTTTTATGAATTTTGGTCTCACAGATGAATAGAGCTCACGAGCTGACGATATCTTTCCGTCATAAACCATTTTATCAATACTATGCCTGAAATTTTGCACGGAACTGTAATCAGGATAGAGTTCACCTATATTTTGATAACCATAACAACTATTTCTTATAGATAGTCCGAGCACATGCCTGTCGATTTTATTAGGCGCTTGCTTACATTTGAGCTCCATTGTTGAATCAACAACAGGACTAAAGCCATAAAGCAAAACATAGAGCCATCTATATCTTAGCAGTTGCCGCGTTGTTTTTAAATACACCTCGTCTTTAAATTCTTCATAACTTAGAGATGAGTTGCTCAAGCTGTATAGCCTTTCAAGCAATTTTTCACTAAAAGAAAGATTGAAATGAATACCGGAAAACAATTGATTTTTTGGACCATATTTTTGAGCCAGCATTTCCCGGTATTGTTCAGCATCTTTTGATTCTTCGTCAAATTTGGCAATTGGAATTTGTGTATCGTCGGGCAAAACAGCAGGTATACTTTGCGGCCACAGGTATTCATCTTTGAGTTCCAGGCTTACTATATCATGAATTGTTTCAAGAAAACCCAACGTTTGCTTTATATCTGGCAAAGGTGGTGTTACCATTTCCACTTGGCTCTCTGAAAAATCTGTAGTGATATAAGGATGTTTCAACTTATTTCCAAACACTTTTGGATGCGGTGTTTGAGCTAAATTTCCATGACTATCTACACGAAGATTTTCTTTTTCAATTCCAAATAAAGCATCAAGCCAAACATTCCCCTTTATTTGATCTGAAATAGAATCAAATATGTCCTGTTTTGAACCAGAGGTGTAAGTTTTCCCGTTTGAAACTTTACAGTTTATCTTTTTAGTACAACATGTTTCGCTCATATCTTCTATTCATTTTTTTATATTCTCAAGATAGAACTTATAAAAGCCATCTTTTATCTCATCTCTTACCCTTCTAAACTCGCTCCAGATAAACTCTTCAGTTCCCTTAGCATTTCCTGGGTCTTCAAAACCCATGTGCAAACGGTGTTTTACCTTTCCTGGAAAAACAGGGCAGGTTTCATTTGCATGGTCACAAACTGTAATAACATAATCCCAGTCCTCTTTAATGTATTTATCTACCGATTTTGGGTAATGTGTACTAATATTAATTCCTTCTTCTGTCATCACTTTTATAGCTTTTGAACTAACCTTCGATGCAGGTTCAACTCCGGCTGAATGTACCTCTATGTTTTTATCAAAAGATTGTAAGAAACCTTGAGCCATTTGGCTTCGGCAACTATTACCTGTACAAAGAATCAGGACTTTCATGACTATTCATTTTATTAAATACTACTTAACAAAAAAAATATACACATAATATAATCCAATTGCTATAAAAAGTACCACAACAATAATCCTGAACCATTTTTCAAAAGCTTTAAGCTTATTGTAGAAATTTCCGATACTGGAAACGCTATAAGCCAATAACCATGCAATGATAATAACCGGTAATCCTGTAACAAAAGCATAAACCACAGGAAGATATAAACCCGATGGGCTGGCTATTGATATTGGAACCAACATTCCAAAATACAGCATTCCACTGTATGGACAGAAAGCAAGGGCAAAAACAATCCCCAACAATAATGCGCTCAAACTGCTTCCTTTTTGTGATGATTCAGATAACTTATCCGTGAGCTTGTTAAATGCAGGAAATTTGATTTTAATTAAATCCAGCATAAAAATACCTATCAGGATTAACAGAGGACCTAACAGACGTTCACCATAAACCTGAAAGACTTTTGCCACATGAAATTTACTTGCTCCAAAATAAAGTACAATCCCCAGAACTGTATAACTCAATGCCCTGCCAAGAGTATAAATCAAACCATTAATGAATATCTTCTGTTTGTTTTCAATATCCTTGCTTATAAATCCAATAGCCGTAATATTCGTAGCTAAAGGACAAGGGCTTATTGCCGTCATAAATCCAAGAATTATGGCAGTAAGGAATGGCGTTCCGGCATTGTCCAGTAAATGCTGCAAGTATTCCATACAGATTAATTTAGCATTTTGTCTACTGTGGCTTTTACAAGTTTGTTCATTTCTTCAGGATTGCTGATACCATAAGAAAAAGCCTTTTCGGTTAATTCCACTTTTTCACCCGATTTATCATTTTTTACAAATAACAGTTTATTCCATGCAGCCTCATATTTTTCGGCCAGGGCTTTGTTTTTACTTTCTTCAACATTTATTGATTCGAACTTTATAGTCCCTTTATCCAGTTGAGCTTTGTATAGAGCATTTAAAGCATTAACAGTGCCTTTTTCGGCATTAATACAGCCTTCACAGCGGTGAGTGCCATGAAAGAAATAAACTAAAACCTTGGCATTATTTGTTGTAGAATTATTCTTCTGCTGGCTGTAACTATTACAACCAAGGAAGATAAGCATTAATGCAAATAATAAATTTTTCATGGTGTAAATTGTTTTAAGTTTGTTTGTTGTTTATTAAGCAGTTGTATTGTTTGAAATGATTTCTTTTAGCTCCTTTACCGAAGGTACACGACCATACAGTGCAATTTTTTCATCAATTACCAATGCAGGTGTACGCATAACTCCATAGGACATAATTTTTTGAATGTCTTCAACCTTTTCAATCTGAGCATTAATTCCCAGCTCAGAAATAGCCAATTGTGTTGCTTTTTCGAGATTCTTACAATTAGCACATCCGGTTCCTAATACTTTTATAATCATGATTTTTTATGTTTTATGATGGTTTAATTTTATTATAGTCCGCCTCCTATATAGCCTAAAGAAACCCCTATGCGTTACTTTTGCTCTTTGTGGATTATACCTTGAATTTTAACTCTTCAAGAATTGGGGTTTAACAACCTTTTATTTTCTTTCCGAAGAATTGGTCAAATAGCATTTTAGCTTTTTCCCAATTTTCTTTATTAATGCAGTACTTTATTTTGGGTGGTTCTACGTTACCCTGAATAAGTCCTGCATCTTTCAATTCTTTTAAATGCTGCGATACAGTAGCCTGAGCAATAGGCAATTCATTTAGAATTTCAGTGAAGCAGCAATTACTCATAGAAGCAAGATGGTTCATAATTGCAACACGTGCAGGATGGCCTAAAGCCTTAGCATACCTGGCAATTACCAACTCTTCATTTTTGTAATCTGTACTTAATGGATGTGACATATTGTTAATGTGCTAATTAAAATACTTTCTAAAAAATAAAATTGAACAGAAAACCTACAATCATTATCCCAAAGGCAACAATACCAATAAAAGTGAGGATTAAAGGCATCTTTAGCACTTTACGGAGTATAATCATTTCTGGTAATGATAAGCCTATTACTGACATCATGAAAGCTAAAGCTGTACCTAAGGAAGCGCCTTTTTCAATAAGAACAGAAACGATAGGAATTATCCCGGCTGCATTCGAATAGAGTGGCACACCAATTACTACTGATAGTGGAACTGAATACCAGGCAGATTTACCCATTATTGAAGCCATAAAAGATTCCGGAACATAGCCATGTGCACCTGCACCTACAGCAATACCCAAAGCAACATAAAACCATACTTTGCTTACAATGTCCTTTACTGCAATATAACCAGATTGTATGCGACCTGAAAAACTTAGCTTTTCTTCTGTAAGTGCATTGGAACCAAATTGAGTTTTATAAACCCAGTCCTCTACCCATTTTTCTAATTTTAATCGTCCGATTATCCAGCCTGATAATATTGCTATAGTTAATCCTGTAATTACATAAATAACTGCTGTTTTCCATCCAAACAATCCCAAAAGCAGTATTACAGCAACCTCATTTATCATAGGGGCGGCAATTAAGAATGAAAATGTTACTCCCAAAGGCACACCTGATTCAACAAACCCAAGAAATAAAGGAATTGCAGAACATGAGCAAAAAGGTGTTACTACACCTAACAAGCTTGCCAAAATATTACCTGTAAATTGCGATTTACCTTCGAGAATTTTGCGTGTTCGCTCTGGTGAAAAATAAGAACGAATAATACCTACTGCAAAAATGATTAGAGCTAACAGCAAAATTACTTTAGGAAACTCAAATACAAAGAAACGTATTGCTTCAGTTAGTTTGCTGCCCTTTACCATACCTGCTAAATCATAAATTAACCAATCTGTTAATGGCTGCAAGAAATGGTAGAGTAAATACCATAAAGGCATTAATAGCAAAGGTATTAGAACTTTTTTTGATTCGGTATTTAAATAAACAACCTTCATATATCAAATTGTTGTTCGCAAATATACGAAATGCACTTCGTAAAAGTACGAAATAGATGAAATATTTTTCTAATAAAATGAAAATGTACTTGACGCTTACACCTATTGGTTATTTACTTGGCTATCCTTCAACCTATAAAAACGAATTTGAGACTGTGGACTCAGATGAAAAGTCAGCAATGATGATAAAAATATTGAAAAAATAAAACATTGACAGCTCACACAGTGCAGGCTGGGTTCAGAGAAATTTGCATACTACGGGTTTGCTAGCAAGGGCACTAACGGTTGGTATATACCCAGCTTCACCTTCGCTCGCCGAAGCTTAAGGAGCTGTTCCGCCCGGGGGAGTAATTTCAATATGGCCGGTTGTTCCTTTAGAGCAAAGCGGATTTGCAGTTAAAGCCGGTTCAATGGTCCATTTATAAGTTAAGCCAGTAGTTTGGTTAAATTACTATAACAAATCCACTATATTTGCTTGTCAATTAGTAAAACTTATATGTAACATATTAAAAAATTAGTATGACCTGTATTCAAAAATTGTTAGTTATTGCATTATTCGCTATAGTACCATTGAGCGCATTTTGCCAAAAAATCGATCCTGTTATTATTGATGTCGATCACTTTAAAGCCAAAATACAGCCTACCATGTGGGGCGTGTTTTTCGAAGATATTAACTATGCTGCCGATGGCGGTTTGTATGCCGAATTGGTTAAAAACCGTTCGTTCGAGTTCGAAGACCCCAGAATGGGGTGGTCTATTGAGCGCGGCAGTGCCGATTCTACCCATTTCACCGTGCTAAACCGCTACCAGTCGAAGCCGCAGAACCCGCATTTTGCAAGGGTAAAAATATCCGAACCAAACCGTACCCTCACCATTACAAACGCTGGTTTCAGGGGAATGGGCGTTAAGAAAGACATTACCTACTATTTCTCAGTGTTTGCGGCAATTCCTGAAGGCGATGTAAAGATGAAAATATCGCTTATCTCATCGAAGAACGAAGTGATTGGAAGCACTACAGTTACTCCAATTGGCAAGGAGTGGAAAAAATACGAAAACTCGTTTGTGTCGTCGGCTACCGATGCACGGGCTAAATTAAGGATTACATTCGAAGGAAAAGGGTTGATAGATATTGATATGGTTTCTCTTTTCCCAAGCGATACCTGGAAGAACCGCAAGAATGGATTGCGTGGCGACCTGGCACAGTTACTTTATGATTTAAAACCGGGATTCATTCGTTTTCCCGGAGGTTGCGTGGTTGAAGGCCGCAAATTGTCGATGCGTTACCAATGGAAAAAGTCAGTTGGCAATGTCGAGGACCGTGCCCTGATTATGAATAAATGGAACGATGGTTTTGCTCATCGCCTCACGCCCGATTATTACCAGTCTTATGGCCTGGGCTTTTTCGAGTATTTTCAGTTTGCCGAAGACTTAGGAGCTGAACCACTCCCAATATTAAGCTGCGGAATGGCCTGCCAGTTTAACACAGCCGAAGTAGTGCCTCTCGACGAATTAGATCCTTACGTACAGGATGCACTCGATTTAATTGAGTTTGCCAATGGCCCGGTTACTTCGCAATGGGGTAAACTCAGGGCCGACATGGGACACCCGGCACCTTTCAACATGAAATTTATTGGCGTGGGCAACGAACAATGGGGACCGCAGTATTTCGAACGCTATTTGGTATTCGAAAAAGCCATCAAAGCTAAGTACCCCGATATTCATATTGTTTCAGGTACCGGTCCTTCACCGGATGGTGGACTTTTTGATTATGCCAAAGAGGAATTGAAAAAACACAAGGCCAGCCTTGTCGACGAACATTACTATGCCTCTCCCGAATGGTTTTTGAAGAACGCCACTAGGTACGACAGTTACGACCGCAATACTTATAAAATATTTGCAGGTGAGTATGCTGCTCAAAGCGTGGCAACTTGCAGCCCCGACAACAAAAACAACTGGAAATGCGCCATGTCTGAAGCCGCTTTTATGACCGGCCTCGAACGCAATGCCGATGTGGTGAACATGTGTTCGTATGCTCCGTTGTTTGCTCATGTCGAAGGTTGGCAGTGGACGCCCGACCTTATTTGGTTCGACAACCTGAAATCGATTGGTTCGGCCAACTATTATGTACAAAAGTTATTCTCGAATAATAAGGGTACTGATTTATTATCGATTAGCCAAAATGCAAAACCACTGGTGGGCGATAATGGCTTGTATGCCTCAGCTGTTTGGGATGCCAATACCAACGAAGTGGTGCTAAAATTGGTGAATTCGAACGAACAGCAACTTACTCAGAATTTCAACCTGAAATCATCGAAAAAGGTCTATGCTGGCAAACAAATTATTTTAAAAGGTAATGCTCCCGATGCCGTGAATTCATTCGAAGAGCCAACCAAGATTAGCCCGGTTGAACAGGTACTTACAGTTAAAGGTAATAAAGTTAACATTACACTACCAGAAAAGTCGCTTTCAGTTATAAGACTAAAATTGAAATAACCGTTTTTATTTGATTGAAAACGAACTGCGACTATTCTTTCAGTTCGTTTTCGTTTTCTTTACAACTAACTAAATATGAAAAATAAATTAACACCAATAAGCAGCACAATTCTTTTGTTGGCTGTTTGTTTTATATCGGCCCATAAAGCCACTGCCCAGCTTGTCGAAAACTCGAAACCGGCTGTTACCAACATCAGCCAGACAAATTGCCCTTGTATTTTGAACGATTTAAGCGTGGTGTTTAAATTAAAAGCACCCGAAGCCAAAAAGGTACAGATTGACCTCGGCAAGCTATACGATATGAAGAAAGACTCACAGGGTATTTGGAGTGTGACCACAACGCCACAGGTTCCGGGCTTTCATTACTATTCGTTGGTTATTGATGGCGTTAAAGTGGCAGACCCTGCCAGTGAAACATTTTACGGAATGAGTCGCGACGCTTCAGGGATTGAGATACCCGAGTCCGGGGTCGACTTTCACGAAATAAAAGATGTGCCGCACGGTTCGGTCGATAGTAAATGGTATTTTTCGAGCAAAACAAACTCCTGGCGACGTATTTTTGTTTACACACCGGCCGGATACAGTGAGAATACAAGTTCAAAATACCCGGTTATTTATCTGCAACATGGCGCCGGCGAGGACGAAACCGGTTGGGTTAAACAGGGACGGTTCGATATTATTATGGACAACCTCATTGCCGAAAAGAAAGCTGTACCCATGATTATTGTTACAACCAACGAGTACACAATTAGCGATATAGGCAAAGGCTACAACACCGAATCGACCAATCATTTCATGGATTTATTTAAAGACGAGCTGATTGATGTGATAATTCCCTTTGTCGAAAAGAATTACAGAATTATTGCCGACCGTGAACACCGGGCTATAGCTGGTTTGTCGATGGGTGGTGGCACTTCGTTCCGTATAGGCATGCTTAATCCCGATAAATTCGCATGGGTTGGGGCGTTCAGTTCAAGCGCATTCCGGGGTACCAACGGTAATATTTTCGATGCCGAGAAGCAAATTCCGGGCATTCTTACCAATCCCGAAAAATTTAACAAACAACTCAAGTTGCTCTATATCTCGAGTGGAGAACAGGATCATTCGTTCGAATACACCAAAAAGACAATTGAAACATTTAAAGAAAAAGGGCTGAAATTAGAATACAATTATTTCCCCGGTGCTCACGAATGGCATGTATGGCGCAAGGCTTTACACGATTTTACACCAAGGTTATTCAAATAGAAACATTTCTAAATAACGAAGAATATGAAGCAAACTATTATTAATAAGACATGGGCGGCATTATTGCTTTGCGTTTTTATAATCGGGAGTACAAATGCCCAGCTTGTCGAAAACTCGAAACCGGCTGTTACCAACATCAGCCAGACGAATTGCCCTTGTATTTTGAACGATTTAAGCGTGGTGTTTAAAATAAAAGCACCCGAAGCCCAAAAGGTACAGATTGACTTGGGCAAGCTATACGATATGAAGAAAGACTCACAGGGTATTTGGAGTGTGACCACAGCGCCACAGGTTCCAGGCTTTCATTACTATTCGTTGGTTATTGATGGTGTAAAAGTGGCAGACCCGGCCAGTGAATCGTTCTACGGAATGGGCCGAATGGCCAGTGCTATTGATATTCCTGAAAAGGGTGCCGATTTTTGCGAGCTTAAAGATGTGCCGCATGGCGCTATGAGTTCGAAATATTACTTTTCGAAAGTAACAAATGGCTGGCGCCGATTGTACGTTTACACCCCACCGTTCTACAATAATAATACAAAAGAAAAATACCCTGTTGTGTATATACAGCATGGTGGCGGCGAGGACGAACGTGGCTGGTCGACACAAGGCCGCACCGATATTATTATGGATAACCTGATTACTGAAAGTAAAGCCAAACCTATGATTGTAGTTATTGCCAATGGCAACGTAAGCACCGGACGTGGTGGAAGTGGATATAGCAATGCTGCAATGGCTGCATTCAAGGAAGAAATGACCAAGAACATAGTACCTTTTATCGACAATAACTTCCGCACCATTGCCAATGCTCCTAACCGTGCACTTTGCGGACTTTCGATGGGTGGCGGCCAATCGTTTTATGTTGGACTGGGAAGTTTAGACATTTTCTCGGCAGTAGGTATCTTTAGTTCGGGCATTTTTGGTGGTATTAACAACCCTGGCGGCAAAGAATTTGATGCTGAAAAAGAAATACCCGGATTGCTCAGCCAATCGAAATCGTTCAACGACAAACTGCGGCTTTTCTTTATTTCTGTTGGCGAACAAGATCCTCGTCTGGAGTTTACTAAAAAAGCAGTTAAGAAATTTCAAGACAGCGGCCTTAACGTTGAGTTCAACTCATTCCCCGGCGACCATGAATGGCAGGTTTGGCGTAAGTCGTTGAACAACTTTGCGCAACGGGTTTTTAAATAACATATTCAAGCCTGTTAATTCCGAATAAAGCCAAAAAAGAATTGGTGTATCTTGGGGACGAACAGGGATTGAAGGAAGTGGAGGGCTTAGTGGATTACTCACTAGTTGTTTTGATATGCCTTTGTGTGGACCACGTTTAACACTTTTATGTATGTATAATA
>DATALJ010000180.1:0-3684 GCA_036261135.1 Bacteroidales bacterium | reverse complement strand
AGGCACTGAAAGCATATAAGAGCCTTGATTTTCTTTCCAGGTGTTGTAGGTTGTATGGAACTCATAACTATCGCCATCGGTGTCAACATCCGAAGTCGACGTTTGTAACTGAAGTGTTGAAGTTGATTTTAAAGATTGAATTCCCAAGCCTGTAACTAACCCGGCGTGTTTACTAAAGAAGTATCCATAGTTCAGCTCAAAGCAGAAACCTGCATTTCCTTTTTCACTTCCACCCGTAGGGGTATAGAGTAAATGGTGTAAACCTCCGCCAGCCTGAACCGAGAGTATTTGTTCTCTGGTTTGAGCGTAGCTCAGCCACGAGAATAAAAAGAATAGCGAGATTGTTATTATTGTTTTTTTCATGTGTTTATTTTTATTTTTAAAGGTCACATGGAACATCCATATTAATCATTGTCTTGTGTGTTGAAGCTGTCAACATGGATGTTCCATTGCAACTATTTTTAATTTTGTTTTAATAACCCACACCTATTTCACAACAGGTATGGGTCGGGGTTTATTTAGATTTGGCAATCTACTTATTGATTTACTTGTACACGGAAAGTGAAATCCTTTCCATCCATTGTCACTACATGACCAATATATGATCCATGTATGGCCGGTGCTGAAAGCGAAACTTCAGATGAACTGAGGACTTGCTTGCAAATAGCGTTTCCATAGGCATTGAATAGAGTTAAGACTGCACCCTGCAGACTCTCGTCAGAAAAGTTACTTAATTGAACTTTGAATTCCTGCGAAGGAGAGAGAGCGTTAGGAAATGCCTTAACTGATTGCGCTGCTAAAGGGACATTCAATGATAACGGACAGGTTATTAAGCTTTCGCTATTCCTGGTAGTGACTTTCACCTGATAGTTACCAACAAGGCCACTTTTATCATTGTAGAATTGTTTTGTTGCTCCCGATATCGCAGTTCCATCTTTGTACCACTGAAAAGCAGTAAACTCCTTGGACCCGTTGTCGCACAATACAACATCGTCAAATTTCTTAATAATAAAGTCGGATGTTAGATTTACAGTGAAAGAGAAAGGATAAACCTCTCCTGTGCTCAGTGCAGATTTCATTTGTAAGGTAGCGTCAAAAGTACCGGCTGCATCATTGGGAACGGTTATGTTTAAAGTATTGCTCCCCGAAGGAAAAGCGGTATAAACAATATTCGTGAAACCCTTGGCTTTTGCCTTTTCTCCGAAGATAATCTGGTAATCTGTCGGCTTTCCCTGTAATACAGAATACTTAATCTCAATTCCGGAACCGTCACATTCCGCCGTCACAGGATCTATGGATGCAAGTACGATTTTATCTTCAATCACCCCTGTGTTAACCATGTAATTTGCAGGGGCAATATAATTTGCTTTTCTCAAGCCATCAACTGTATATATAACTGTAATCGTTTTGCCTTCACCTACGGTGGCATCGTTATATGTAGCCTTTGCAGAAACGGTTATATCAGCAGCATCAGCAGCAACGACTCCGGTAAGTTTACCAATGCTTGTGATGACTGCTTCGGAGGTTCCGTCGTAAAGCTTTCCGGTAACTATTACCGGTTCTGCAATAGTAAGCTGTATTTGACTGATTTGTCCGTTGGTAAATTCCTTATTTACAGGTGCAGTATAGTTATTAGCTGAAGTCCCGGAAAGGTTGTATGCAACGATAATCTTCTTATCACTGCCCACATTTGAATTGTCGAACAAGACGCTTTCTGATACCGAAACATTACCAGCATCAGCAGAAACTATTCCGCTAATCGTCCCAGCTGCTGTTATGTTTACCTGAGTAGTTCCGTCGTATACTTTTTGGGAAACAAACACGGGGACAGTTGAAGTAAGCTGCACTTTGGTAATCTCCCCGTTTTTAATGGTGTCGTTATCTGGCTCGAAGTATTCAGCTGCGTTTGCGCCTGTAAGGGTATATGTTACAATGATTTTTTTATCCTTACCTGCATTGGCGTCTTCATAGTCTGCTGTCGCTGAAACTTTAACAACATCGCCGCTTTCAACTCCGGATAAGGTTCCTGCAGTTACAGCTGCCGTTGTAGTTCCGTCATATTTTTTAGATAAGGTTACAACAGGTGCCGAAACTGTGAGTTGAATTTTGCTTGAGGTTGCAAAATAAACTGCACTGCCGTAAGAAATTCCAAACGCATTCTGTGCGTAAGCTCTAACATAATAAGCAGATACAGGAGTGAGCCCGGTTATGATCGAAGCAAAAGCTCCGGTTTGGGTTGCAGCACCCAGGTTTACCTTACTGTCGTTAACAGTTGGCAGCGTATTGGTTTTGCTCCAGCAAAATCCGTAGGATGTAGGAGTTGGAGAGCCTAAATCGTTGATAATGCCGTTACACGTTGCCCGTATATTTTTTATCTGGGTAGGCTTTACCGTCACTACTTTAGGCACAGGGGTCTGCCATACAAAACAGGGATAACTGTCATTAGCACCTGTGTATATTGTCCAGATGTCGTCGGTACCATTGGTTGTTTCGTTTATAAAATCCCATCCCGCACCGGTAAAGGTCGTATTAGTTTTCATTATCGAGGTATTGGTACTGGTAATATCTACACTTGTACCGGTACTGGATCCGCCTATATTTATGGTATTGAGAGATGTTTGACCATCGCGGAAACATTTGGTGATGGTGCCTTTGTCTACATAACCTGCAAAACCTCCTGCATTATAAGGAGAAGTTGCGGTACCGGTGCTATAGCAGTTTTTTATGGTGGCCCAGGAATCTCCGATAAATCCTCCGGCATAATTTTTCGTAGCAGTTACATTGCCGCGTGAATAACAATTTTTAATAGTACCAAAGCCAGTTCCTGCAAATCCGCCTCCAATAAAGGTACTTGTTACCTCTACAGCTGTATAACAGTTCTCAACAATATTTGAAGATCCTAAGTTACCTATCAGTCCACCAACCTTGCTATAACCGTTTATTTTACCGGTTGCATAGCAATTGCTAATATTGCCAACAGTAAGGCCTGCCAAGGTTCCTACCTGATCATTTCCGATAATATCGCAGTTAAGCAGACCAAGGTTATTAACCCTTCCTCCAACATATCCGAATAACCCGACAAATTCCGGGGATTTTGCATTGGGTCGGTTAATATAAAGATTGGAAATGGTATAACCCTGTCCGTCGTACCATCCAAAACTGCGGTAATATGTTCCAATCGGATAAAAGCCTTTACCATTGTTCCAATTTTTAGTGTCTGCTGCATCAATATTGGCAGTCTGTACATAGGCTTTCTGCCAGATAGCCGGGTTCTCCGATAGAAATCTCAAATCACTCAGCGTGGCAATCTGAAATGGATTGTAAAGTTGTCCTTCTCCGGCAAATGGAATGGCTGCAACCTTTATATTGGTGGTTAAAAGCGCATTTGTTCCTATAAGTAACGGGAATTGCGAATTGCTGATTTCACAGTAAACACTGTCGGTTTGAGCTTTAAGGAATGTTGTAGCTCCGGAAGAAATGGTATAATCTGTTCCGTTTACCAGCGTAACACCACCCTTGGTTTTCCATGTAAATACGGTTTGCGCTCCGGTCGACTTTAGCTGAGTGATTTGAGATTTCTATCGGAAAACCCGGCTATCTGGCAGAAAGCCTATGTACAGACTGCCAATATTGATGCAGCAGACACTAAAAATTGGAACAATGGTAAAGGCTTTTATCCGATTG
>DATALJ010000176.1:0-8723 GCA_036261135.1 Bacteroidales bacterium | reverse complement strand
ACCATTGGCCATCCCGGTATTAGTGACAACAAATCGCACCTGGTAGTTTACTTCCTCCCCTTTTACTACTTTATAGGAGCTTATATTACTTATAATAAAGGCCGGAAGATGTTTTTGCAAATACCAGCTTTCTACAATGGAATCGATGTTTGCATGCAATCTTTCTTTGAATAAAGAACTAACCTCTTCAAATCGTACTTTCTTGTATGTGTTGCTTACAAGTAATCCGGAAAATAAAGAATCGACCTCTTTGATCCCGTATTGTGCCTTTAATATCGAAAACAAATCATAGCCTTTTGCAAGAACCACATCCTTTGCAAGCGATTCTTTAAGAGAAACGCTGTCCATTCGTTGGCTAATATCGTCCAGACTACTGTAGCCATAACGTTGCGCCCATCCTACATAGCGGCGCTGATAATAAGCGTCGAACGGAAGCAACAAAACAGGCCACTTTTTCGGATCCAATGGTGTTACATAACCATAATACAGCGGAAAAACGGAGAATGTGTTCTCATCCTGCGTCCAACTTGGATAATTCTGGTCCGAAAACGAAGTAAAATTATTTTGAATGAATTGACGGAACAGCCGTGCACTAATTTCCTCCGGAAGCGCCTCTTCATTGTTACGTTTCATATTCCGTTCTATGCGGTAACGCTGAAATCCGAAATTAGATGAAGAAAACATGACTCCCATCTCAGGGCTTAAAACCATTTCCGGCTGCACTGCATCGCTGGTATACGTATATTCGTGCTTATCGAGGCAAAAATGCACCGGAACCTCAGTAAGCATGAACCGCGTGTAGGGATAACGCATACCCAGCTGCGTTTCATAATCATTTTTCAGATCCTTTATGAGTTTGGGAATGGTATCCGAAAAATTTTTAAAGCTTTCAGTCAGATAACCATGACCTTTAATCGTATATACCAGATATTCAACCGAATCTACTTTGATGCTCCTTTTTTCGTAATCGCCAATAATCAGGCTGATTTTGGGCATGGGATGTTCGGGTTCAAAAGTAAAAATACCCTTTTGCTTCGTTACGCATTTTCCTTGCGAAATGGCTGTTAGTGCGCTATTAGTTTTTACTTTAAGCCCAAAGTTAATCATATCTCTGGCATAATAAAAGGGCTTTGCGCTTGCATAACCGGTCCATGCCGAGGGATACCACATCGATTCAGAAGTCAAACAAACATAGTTGTCATCCAAAAAAGCATATCTTTTCTGAAAAGTAAAAACTTCCAAATTAAAAATGAATGTAGCATTCTCGTCGGTTTGATCCAGAAAACAAATCCTTTCATCTACTTTTCCACTGTATTGTACTTTTAATGCTATGTTTTGTCCCTGCTTTAGCAATGATGGGAGCTTCAGAAAAACAAGGTGCATTTTCCGAGTAAATGCAATATTTTTATGATTAATGGTTATCGTCTTTATGTTAAGCGAAGGGTTTAATGAAAGAATAAGAGTATCGATAACAACCTCATTTTCATTGGTAACTTCAAGGTCCGCCTCCGCAGCAATTGAATTACCGGCATGCTCCAGATTGATGTTGCACGATTTAACCGATGCCATAGGATACTGGCTGTAAAGGTTATTCAGTGCCAATGCCTGTTGCCTGAAACGGAGAACAGAATTTTTCTGGTTCAGATACTTATAAGCAAAGGAACCTCCTGCCAGAATGAATACCAGGCCAACGATGAGCGAGATAAATGCACGGTTATGCGGTTGGGGCAACCGGGGCAGACGATATACGGCTAAAAAGATAAAGCCAATACCCAGTAAAAAATAGACCAAACGGTGATAGAGTATATCGGAGAAATTGGCGAACCCACTGATGTTAGAATACATCATGGGTATATTGTATGCGATATAATCCAGAATATGATATAGCTTTTTGTTCAGGTAGAAAATGGTAAGCGCTATGTAACCCAACAGCAATATAAAGGTAATTGCCTGATTTTTAATTAGCACCATCACAAAAAACGAAAGTCCAAGAATAAACACCAATGTAGGAAGGCTTATGAGCAAAGGATACATGAAATACGACAGAATATTTCTTGATCCGGAGCTACTCATAAACGAAAACCCAATGCCCATAGCAAGCACGATCAAATTAAGAACCAGAAACACTGCAAGTATTCCCAGCGTTTTTCCAAGCATGTACTGGCCGTTGGACATGGAACGCGCATAAATAACCTCTACCGTATCGTTCTTCTTGTCCTGCTTTAAAAATTCGGAAGCAAGAAAAACAGCCACAATGGCTTGTCCCAGATTAAGAATAATAAGATTGGCATAAGGAATAGAGGCAGAAAGCGCTTTGTAAATCCATGGGGCACCACTGGCCTCAATATTCATGGCTATATTAAAAATGCCGAGCCCCACAATGGCAAGCAAAGCAAAAATTCTGAAAAACCAGCTACGCAGAAGGGTTCGCATTTCGTAGCGGGCAATAGTATTGATAAGGTGAAACGACATATAGGCTCAGTTAGGGCATTTCATTCATTACTTCCATAAAATATACATAGGCATGTTCCAGGTTGGGATCCACGGGGGTAGCCGCAGGTAAATCCAGGCGATCGCCTACCATTTGGATTTCCCAGCCCTCGGCTGTTGGTATGGTTGATGTTACAGCGTATTTTTCTTTCAGCATCTCATACTCTATTCCGGCAGTTTGTAATTGCCAAACATGGCCGTTAGCCTTTGAAACCAGTGTTTCGGGCGAACCTTTATATTTCAGCTCTCCATTGCTTAACAGGGCAAGGTCACGGCAAACACTTGAAATATCGCCAACTATATGGGTTGAGAGAATAATAATTACTTCCTTCTGGCTTAATTCGGAAAGAATATTCCGAAAGCGGATGCGTTCTTCGGGATCAAGGCCTGTTGTAGGTTCATCCACAACAATGATTTTAGGGTCGCCAATCAAAGCCTGGGCTATACCAAGCCTGCGTTTCATACCACCGGATAATTTGTTGGCCTGACGGTCGCGGGCATCGAATAGCCCAACTTTTTCGAGCCATTCATCAACCTTGGCTTTTCGCACTTTCTTATTGTTCACACCAGACAAGCCTGCGGCATAATCCAAAAACTCCCAGGTTTTAAGTTTGCTGAAAAAACGAAAGTCCTGCGGCAAATAGCCTAGCATTTTCCGAATCTCACCACGGTCCCTAATCAGGTCGAGCCCGTCAATACTTACACTGCCTTCGGAAGGAGTGGCTAAAGTAACTAAAATGCGCATCAAGCTTGATTTGCCGGCACCATTAGGGCCAAGCAACCCAAACATACCATTCTCTATTTCGAGGTTTATATTGCTGAGGGCGCGTTTTCCTCCGGGGTAAATTTTGCTGAGGTTACGTATCTGAATCTTCATTGGTAAAGCATAAGGTCATTTCCCGGAAATCGCGTACGGTCAACTACGCATGTTATAAATAATCCCATAATAACTGTATTGGCAAGATCCGGATTATGTTGAAAGCTCCTTTCTTGCCTGGTTAGTAATAAGTCAACGATAATTATATATACCCAAAACAAATATAATATTTTTCGAAAACCCTGAATATCTTTTGATAGAATTCATCGACAATTTTCGTAAAATGTGTGTTTAATTCAACAACATTTTCATTTCACAATATTAAGCATTTCTTTTAAAAAAGAAATAGATAGCACACTTCATCTCATTAAAATACTTTTTTTCACATGAAGCACTATACAGAACAGGCATTTCACCGTTATACAACTATTCTTGAAATTACTGTCAAATTATTTCATAATCTGACATTTATCACTTATATTGCATATACTAATCTTTAAATTTTTGCAATTATGTCAGATCTAACTATCAGTGTACAGGGAAAAGCCGAGAGCCAGACCCGTTTAAAAGCCCAAACCCGTCAATTCAGCATCATTGTTGATCAGCCACCTGCCCTTGGAGGCGATGATATGGGTGCTAACCCTATCGAGTATTTACTTGCCAGCTTTGCCGGTTGTGTGAACGTAATGGCACATCTCATTGCCAAAGAAATGGGCATAAAGCTTGAGAAGTTGACCATCAAAGTAGACGGAAACATCAATCCCGATCGCTTCCTTGGGACCTCAATGGCCGAGCGAGCCGGTTATAAAGATATTTCGATGAAACTTGAACCTGTAACCGATGCTCCTGCTGAGTTACTTGAAAAATGGGTAAACGAAATCAAGAAACGATGCCCTGTTAATGATAACCTATCGAACCCAACGCCAGTAAATTTCTGCTTGTCATAAATATCACATTTAGGGTTATTTCAGAGGCTGATATGAATGACAATTCAATATCAGCCTCGTTCTACTAATATATCAGAAAAGTATTGCCGTTAAAACTCATATTGTGGTCTATTTGCACAACCAACGTCTGCAGAACCACTTCCGGGCTTGCACCTTCTATAATACCAGAGTATTTCTGATTAAGTATCTGCGGGTCTTTCACTTCAATCCTGATGCAAAAATGAGTCTCTATTTCGGATAGAATGCGCTTTAAATCCGCGTCCTGATATTCAAACCTGTTATTCATCCAATCGGGATATCCTGAATAGGTTAGTTCTGTTGGCTTTTCAGGCAATTTACCTGCCTTGCAAAACGAATAAAAACCATTTGGAATCGCAACCACCCTGCCTTTTTTCTGAATGGAAGAAAAATCAACCTTACCTTCTAAAACACCCACTTCGGTGGTATTTTCAGTTGCCCTGATATTAAAAAGAGTGCCCGTAACCTTCACTTTGGCTGTGGCGGTTTTTATTATGAAAGGTAAATAGCGCTTTTTTCGTGTACTGATAAAAGCTTCGCCAGTTAGCTCAACGTTCCTGTTAATTAAGCCATATCCGGCATTATGAATAATGGAGCTTTTAACATTAAGAACAATCTCAGAACCATCCCGGAGTGATATTGTCCGTTTATTGTTGATTGTAGTGTACTGATATTCCTTAAAGTTCAAATAACAGAACGCAAATAATCCCAGCACGAATGCTATGCCCATGCAGATTAAAATGAATCGTAAATTAAAAAAGGCAAATCGGGATAAAACTAGTCGGGTGTTTTTGTCGGTTTTCATTACTATAGGCTTGAATGATAGAAAAGTTGTTAGTCGCAACCAGAGGTAAATTTGATAAATATTAATTAAAAAAGCAATCCATTTAGAATTTCATTGTTGAAGTATCTCCCAAATTATTTTTCAATTCTGAATTTTCTTGATAGTTTTGATCTCTTATCTATAAACAATCAAACCTATATGAAGATATTTGCATCAATTGCCTCTGCACTGCTTATTTGCAGCATGTCCATAGGCCAAAAAACACCAATGGTTCAAAAGGATACATTGGGCCGTCACAATGGTAGCGAAGTTAGCTTGTATACGCTTACAAACAAGGCTGGAAACGTATTAAAAGTAACCAACTATGGCGCCAAAATTGTAAGAATTGAAGTTCCCGATAAAAACGGGAATAAAGACAATGTTACCAACGGAGGCGACAAGCTGGAATCAATTGTGAGAGGCGATCCATATGGCGGAGCTACCATAGGCCGCTTTGCGAACCGGATTGCGAACGGAAAATTCACGCTCGATGGTAAGGAGTATTCTTTGGGGATTAATAATGCGCCAAACACCTTGCATGGTGGCCGTAACGGCTGGCACACCAAGGTATGGAATGCCGAAATCGTGAAAGGCAAACAACCTGCTGTTAAATTCTCTTACACCAGCCCCGATATGGAAGAAGGCTTTCCGGGAACCGTGAACGTTTCGGTAACCTACACCTGGAGCGACAAGAATGAGATCATCATTGATTATGCCGCAACAACTGACAAGAAAACGGTCTTCAACATTACCAACCATGCGTATTTCAACCTGCATGGCACTGGCAAAGGTTATATTTTCGACCATATCCTTACGCTAAAAGCATCGAATTACACACCGCTAAGTCCTTCGAAGGTACCTACAGGAGAAATCAAGTCAGTGAAAGGAACTCCGTATGATTTCACAACGCCGCATCCTATGGGATATAAAATTGGCGATTCTATCCAAAATACTGTATTTCAAGGATATGATGATAGTTTTGTGCTCGATCCCAATCAAAAAGTAAGTGCTACCGTTTACGATCCCGAAAGCGGACGTGTAATGGAAGTTATAACCGATCAGCCGGGCCTACAGTTCTATTCTGGCCAAGGAGGAATGGCTTGGAAAAAATCGCTTGAAAGTGGAAACAAACCTGCTAATCCCCGGTCGGCATTTGCATTGGAAACACAACATTTCCCCGATAGCCCCAACCAGGCTGGATTTCCATCAACCGTTTTAAATCCGGGCGATAAATTCAAATCCAGAACCATTTATCGGTTCTCGGTGAGAAAGAATTAATGCAATTAACAAATAAGAGAATTTGAAGATTTGAAAATGCTTATGGGCAATTTCAAATCTTCTTTTATTTTAGGCCTTATCCAGCTTCGTAATCCGCTCACATGCCAGCTTGGAGCTGATGATTGCCATGGGTAACCCTGCTCCCGGCACTGTAGAAGCTCCGGCATAGAATACATTCCCAAACTCCTCGTCGAAATTTGCAGGACGCAAGGCCCCTATTTGCATAAAGCTGTGCGATAAACCCAGTCCACTTCCCTTGTACAGATTAAACCGATTCTGCCAGTCTTCGGGCGTGTAAATGGTGCGCGAAACGATTTCTGGCGCAATATCCTTGTTTATTCGCTTGGAGAAATCGGAGATTATGCTGTTTACAATGGTTTCCTTATCGTCCCAGTTGGGTTTGTGCTGTAAATTGGGCACCGGACAAACAAAGAACAAACTCTCGCAACCGTCGGGAGCACAATCTGTATTATGTTTAGAAAGGACATTTACATAATAGTAAGGTTTTTCGAGTGTATCAGGATTTTTAAGGATGTTGTTTGCGTATTCTTCGAAGTTTCCTCCCAGAAAATAATTGTGATGATTGATCTGCGGTAATTTGCACTTAATACCAATGTAGAAAGTAAGGTATCCCATGGTCCAGTTCATTTTGGCCAACTTCTTTTCAGCATATTTCTTTCGTTTGAACACCTTTCCACGGAACAAAGCCGCATCACCATTGATCAGGAAAATGTCGGCATTCCAATGTCTCCCGTTCTGGTCTACCAGCGATTGCAATTGTTTATTGTTGCCAACAAAATCAACAATTTCGGTATTGTAAGTTACCGTTACGCCAGCTTTATCGAGCTCTTTGAGCAGGCCCTCCACAATTTTATACATTCCTCCTTCCACGTTGTAATACCCATCGTGCCGGAATTCGGTATACGAAAGCAATGTATAAATCGCCATCGTATCAAACGGCGTACGGCCAAGGAAAAAGGCAACCAACGATATAATCTGCCGTGCCTCTTTGGACGAAAAGTTCCGCTTTACCTCCTGCCAGAAATTACGTAGTAAAACAGGAATATGCCCTGGGTTTACCTGCATGAGCGCTTTAATATAGCCAGGTAAGGTGTCAAAATTGTTCTTGATTACAACATCCACAGTATCGTTGAACAGCTGCCCTGATTTCGCAAGGTATTTCTCCATTTTTTGCTCGAAATCGGGCTCTATATCTTTAAACTGTGCTGCCAACTTCTTTATATCTTTGTATAAATGGAAAGTTTGCGGGTTATTGCTAAAGTTTACACTATACAAAGGATCGAGCTCTACAAATTTGAAAGGCAACTCAATATTGCAATCCTTTGCAAACTCTTTAAACTCGTACGACATGCTGAAGAAACTCGGCCCTGTATCAAAAGTAAAGCCATCTTTCTTTATCTGATTCAATCTGCCTCCTGCCTGCGCGTTACGTTCAACCATCTCCACCTGATAGCCTCTTTTTGCCAGACGCAAAGCTGCTGATAATCCGCCTAAACCGGCTCCCGCAATCAATACTTTTTTACTCATCGCTTATTTTTCCTTTAATAGTTGAGGATATAATTCGTTTTTTACCCATAAATAGTCAGGTTCATATTTTAAGATTTTCTGATAATAAGCTTTAGCCATGGCTTTATCCCCTCTCTCGGAATATGCTTTGGCAATTACCGTAAGCAAATTCAGGTAATTCCAATCATTTTTAAGGTTCTCCTGATTGCGTTCCATCAGGTTCAGGGCTTTCAAATAGTTCTCGAGTCCTACCTCCTTAGAGCCTCCAATGAATGAAGGCATATAATACATGGCATTCCCATACTGCAAATAGCCGTATGGATTGTTTGCATCCAGTTTTATTGCAAGCTTTGCACTTTCAAGACTTTTAGGGCCCAGAAAAGGTGCCTTAACCCGACTAAACCCGATTTTATATCCATAAAATGCCGATTTATACGCATGAACAAGGGATAACTTATAATTATTCTTCTCAAGCGCTTCCATATACTTGTCTGCCTTTTTTATGTAATCCGAAGCTTCACTTTCTTTCTTATTTCCAATACACCAGGCAACGTATCCATATTGGTAATTAAGCAATTCAAGCATAAATTCATTGCTTTTTACAGCCTGGCTTTGCATGGCATCCATTACCTTCTTCCATTGCTGCATGTTGTTGCTGATATATGCTTTGTATATTTCTTCCTTATTACCCGCTCTCAACCCGGGCAAAACACTAATCAGCAACAACATGCAGCAATGGAAGAAGGTAATGGATGCCATGCAAAGCCAGGCTGTAAAAAGCAATGAATTTATGCTTGAATTGCTTAATTACCAATATGGATAC
>DATALJ010000172.1:0-2444 GCA_036261135.1 Bacteroidales bacterium | reverse complement strand
TTATGCATCGCAAACCAGGCAATAGGGCAGGCGATCACAAATGCAAGGGCAACCCACTTAATAAAGTCTTTGTTGAGCATAATGATTACTTCCCAGTTTTTAGAACCGTTTACTTTTCGAATGCCTATTTCTTTCCTCCTCCGTTCCGCTGTATATAAGGCGAGACCTAATAAGCCAAGGCAGGCAACAAAAATAGTGAGACCAGCAAAAATGCCAATAATAAGTCCTAGTCTTTCCTCAGCACGGTAGGCATTGCTATATTCTTCGTCAAGAAAAGAATATCGGAATGGCTCTTCGGGCGCCAGCTTTGTCCATTTGTTTTGAATGTCGCTTACAAGATTGGCCATATGCACTGTCTTGGCTTTGATAATCATGGAACCGGTTGTTTTTCCATACACCATTACAAGCGGAGAGATATGCATATGGAGAGATTTAAAATGGAAATCTCTTACGACTCCTACCACTTGGTAAGTAGTCTGTACCCCGGCATTGTCCGAATGAGTAAGATATCGCCCCAGCACATTCTTATTCCAGCCCAACGCTTTTACAGCCGATTCATTGAGAATGATAGAAGCCGAATCGGAAGCGTTTAGCGAAGAAAAATTTCGGCCTTCAAGCATTTGTATGTTCAATGTTGGAATGTAATTTTCGTCAACATCGTAACGGAGCGTCTTTATCTGAAGGGCAGCGTCATTGTCTGGATAGATGAAAAAGTTGTTATTGTAGCTTTGGCCAACCGGTAAATATCCTGAAATACTCACGCGAAGCACTTCCGGGTTTTGGAGAACCTCTTGCCGGAATGTCTCTTTACTATTACCAAGAACATATATATCGGGAATCACCATCACCTGTTCCTTGTCGTATCCCAACTTTTTATTCCGAATAAACTGGAGCTGTGAGAAAACTACGAAGGTGCAAATGATCAAGCTGATTGAAACCATAAACTGTACAACGACCAATCCACTTCTAACACCAAAGCGTTTATCGGGATATTCGGCAAAAGCTTTAGCACCCTTCAATACTGCAACCGGGTTATGCGAAGAAAGAAAAAAGCTTGGGTAGCTGCCAGCAAGCATCCCGACAAGGAGTGTGAACAAAAGAAGACCCGGTATCAAAAATGAGTGAAGCGAAAAGCTGAGGTCGAGTTTATTTCCCGACAGTTCATTAAAAAACGGTATGGAAAGCTCCACAAAAAACAACGCTAGTATTGTTGCGAGAAAGGTGAGCAGAATAGACTCCGTCATAAATTGTCCTATCAGCATCCTCTTACTCGATCCCAGAACCTTACGTACACCAACGCCCTTGACCTTTTTAGAAGCTCCCGCTGTAGAGAGATTCATAAAATTAATGCAGGCGATGAGCAGCATTAACAAGGCATTTACTCCGAAAATATACACGGCGTTGGTATCTCCGCCAGGTTCCAGATTACCCGAGGTGTCAGAGTGCAAGTGGATGTCGGTAAGCGGTTGCAGAAAAAGACCTAAGTCGTTACCTGCTTTCCTGAAGTTTTCGATGTTCATGCCCATCGCCTCTTGCAGCTGAGGACTCACATACTTATCAAATACTTTTGAGAGTTTCGCTTCAAGATCTTTATAGTTATATCCCTTTGTCAATAACAGGTATGTATGAAACTCCGACTGCATCCAGGTATCAGAGGTACTTTCGGGAAACGTTGACATTGCACCAAGCATATCGAAGTGAAAATGCGAGTTTTTGGGAATATCTTTCATTACTCCGGTTATGGTAAAGTCTACATCCTGGTCTTTGAAATGCAGCGTTTTACCAACCGCATTTTCCTTCCCAAAATATTTTGTTGCAGCCGACTGGGAAATAACAATTGTACCAGGTTGAATCAATGCGGTAGCTGGATTTCCGGTAATAAGTGGCAGAGTGAAAAATGTAAGGAAGTTGGAATCGACAAAGGCAAATCTACTATTCATAAATACTTTGCCGTTATGACCAACTTTGGGAATACCTCCGTTGCGCAAGCGTGTAGCTTTTTCTACTTCAGGAAATTCGGCTTTTAGTGTCTTTGCTACAGGGGGCATCACATGAGCCTCATTCATTTTTTCACCCTGGACCGAACCCCTGAACACAACCCTTACAATACGGTTCGCATCTTTGTTAAACCGGTCGTAACTTAACTCGTTCTTTATAAAGAGTATTATCAGGATACATGTCCCTATTCCGACGCTCAGGCCGAAAATATTGATCAACGAGAAAACTTTGTTGTTCAGTATACTTCTTATCGATATTTTTAATGAATTTATCAGCATCTTTTTTTAATTAATTGTGATCGTAATTTCAAATAACCTGCATTTTAACCCGCAGTTGGTTTAATCTTTTCCGAAGCTGTTCATGTCTGAAATTTATACCAGGATTAGGTCTAAGCTTTGATTCACCTGATTCATTGACCGAACCTTGATTTTTAACATTGTTAATCA
>DATALJ010000113.1:0-32803 GCA_036261135.1 Bacteroidales bacterium | reverse complement strand
TTTACTACCTGAGGCTACCGCAATCCAAACTGTACCTACCGGCTTCCCGGGAGTACCCCCGTCAGGTCCGGCAATTCCTGAGGTTGCAACGGCATAATCGGTTCCGAAAATCTCACGGCAATGCGTAGCCATTGCTTCCACTACCTGCTGACTTACAGCCCCGTGGTTCACAATTAATTGAGGGTCTACGTGAAGTACATTTTCCTTGATCGTATTATCGTACGCCACTACAGAGCCCATGAAATAGGCCGAGCTGCCGGCTATGGAAGTAATCATTGAGGCTATTTTTCCGCCTGTGCAACTTTCGGCAGTTGATACCGTTAGTTTATTATTTTTTAATAACTTACCTATTGTTTCTTCAATTAATTCATTATCGAAGGCATAAAACCATTTTGAAATTAAGGGCATTAATTTTTCGATTTCCTTAAGGATCAATGTGCTTAATTCTACTTCGGTGCCTCCCTTGGCAGTTAGACGCAAACGCATAATCCCCGGTGAAGGTAAATAGGCAAGCTTGACTCCGGAAGGTAACTGATTCTCCCAAGCTTCGATATGTTGAGCCAGCATGGATTCAGCAATACCAGTAAGCATAAGTGTTTTGTGAACAATGGCAGGTGTTTCAAAATGGGCTTTCAGGCGAGGTATAAGCTGTTCAGAAACGATATACTTCATTTCGAAAGGAACACCGGGCATAAAAACAAATACTGCTCCCTCCTTCTCGAACCACATGCCGGGTGCGGTACCCAGTGCATTGTGCAACACGGTACAGTTGTCGGGTAAATCGGCCTGCGATGCATTTAATTCGCTTATTTTAGTACCACGTGGAGAAAGTAATTGGGTTATATGCTCCAGAACTGCCTGGTTCCTTACGCACGTTGAATGAAAGTATTCGGCAATGGTTTGTTTGGTTACATCATCCTTTGTTGGGCCAAGACCACCGGTAACTATGATTAAATCGGCATGTAAAGCAGCAATATCTAAACTACTTACAATGTGTGCATTATCGTCCGATATGGAAGTCATTTGCCAGACATTAATTCCAATAGCATTGAGTTGTTGCGCAATCCATGCAGAATTGGTGTCTACGATCTGGCCAATTAATATTTCGTCGCCTATAGTAATGATTTCGGCATTGATGTTTCTCATACTTTTAGTAAAATGAAATACAAAGAAAGCAAGAAAGGCATAAATAAAAAAGTCTTCCTTGTGGGGAAGACTTTTTTAAGATGTGTTTATAAGTAGTTGGGATACCACGCCTGGAATATACCAGCGGAGACTCTCCTCTATTATAAACAACCTATTTGTATCTTATAATTTGTCGTAAACAGCAGTTTCGACCATGTCACCAAATGAGGAATTCGATTTGCTATCGTAAACCAGATTATTATCTCCATTCAAAGAGAAAACTTCTACTGAATTAATTTCATTTTCTCCCATAGATACTTTGCTGGTAATAGTAATAGTTTTGTTATCTGGGGAAATAACTGCTGTAGATTTTTTGGTAGCATCCATAAAACCAGGGTTGGAACATTCCTTACCATCTAATGTATATTTTTCAGTAGATTCATTTGCTTGACCCTGAAATTCTACAGTCTTTACTAAAACAAGTGTATTGCCTTCCTGAGTAACTTTCATTGATTTAGGAGAAAGGCTGAATTGTTCATTCAATTTGCTTTTGGAATCGTTTAATTTCCAACTTCCAGATATGTTCTGACCAAAGGTAGCAGCAGAGAAAGCCACTGCAAGCATAATTAAAAACATTTTTTTCATAAAGGATAATTTTAAGATTAATTAGAGGAATAAATGTAAGGATAATTATGCTTATTGAAATAAAAATCGACGAATTCAGGTTTTTTGTCGGCGAAATATGGTATTATTCCCCTCTGAAATCTTTTGGGGATTAAAACAAAAAACCGCATTGCTATAAAGCAATGCGGTTCTGTTAATTGGAGCGGAAAACGGGGTTCGAACCCGCGACCCTCAGCTTGGGAAGCTGATGCTCTACCAACTGAGCTACTTCCGCGGTTTGGGTGTTGTAATTGAATGTGAGAGTGCGAATATAATAAAAGTATCACACTTCCTCCACACTCACGCACAAACACACTCATTAATCGAGCCTCTCAGGGGATTTGAACCCCCGACCTGCTGTTTACGAAACAGCTGCTCTAACCAGCTGAGCTAAAGAGGCGGTGTGTGATTGGGACAAAGTTATAAAAAGACGGGTAGTTCCAAAAATTTTATGAATAAATTTACCGTGGATAGAGCATTATTAGAAAATGATGTCGCTAAGACACCGTTCAACAGGTGCTTCGCAGTGGTATAGCCTGAGCGCTAAATGCATTTTTACAAATCCCAACCAAAAAAAAGAGCAACAGTTGAACTATTGCTCTTTTTAAATTATAAACTAATTCGCGGCACTTACATTTACTTGCAAGCGTCGTATTCCTTGATCACTTTTTCCCAAAACATCAATTTCATCTGATCGCTTGATATCATTCCATATGAGTAACCATCAGCTTTCTTTTCAATTTTCTCTGCCAAAGCAGGACAATCTTTCAGATAAGCTGCTACCTTCTTGGATCCAACAAATTTGAGATCTCCAATACCTAATACTTTCCCCAATGCAGGCACTTCAATGTAATATGAAGTTTGCGTTGGTGCATAATTATTGGTAGAAATGAATTCCTGTTCCTGATACATATATATTTTAATCCTGGAATTTTCGTCGTTCATTAAGCGGGCATAAGATAATTCGCTACTTGCTACATTTAGGGCATCGCTCGTTTTTATTGGAACAAATCGGGCACTGTCTATTACAAAGGCCGACTCTTCTTTGGGTGAGTATTTCTCATCTTTGCCTTCTTTAACAAGCCGGACTTTCCCAGGCCAGCTTAATGCAAAGTAAATTAGACCTTCACGCTTGGTTCCATCAGTTAATTGAATATATCCATTTCCTTCATACTCATAAAAACCACCGTCGGTTTGCTTCTGGCTTTAAGCAAGCGTGGAAATAAAAAAACAACATAGTAAAATAGTAAATTTTCTTTTCATAATAGTTTGGTTTAATGTAATGGTTAATAATACGTTAATAAAAATAAATAGTTGCACATTATTAATTCGTCTTATTTTCTCAAAGCGCGGATCCGCTGGAGCAACGTTGGATGTGAGTAGTGAAAAAATACGTATGTTGGATGAGGAGTCAAATTGCTTAAATTATTTACTGATAGTTTTTTAAGCGCAGAAATTAAAGCTTCACTTTCATAATTTGTTTTGGCATAATTATCGGCCTGGTACTCGTTTTTACGCGAAAGCATATTCATTAACAATCCAATAATCAAAGAGAAAGGGCTATACAACACACCAAAAGCTATAATGCCAATATGAAAACTTGGCGTACTTACTCCCAAAGCTTGGGACAACGATGGTTCGCTCAAAAAGATGGACAAGAGAAAGAAGGTCAAACCCATTTGTACCAACGAAATAATAATACCCTGCGAAGTATGCTTGTGCTTGTAATGACCAATTTCGTGGGCTAGAACAGCTACTATTTCCTTTACAGAAAGTTCTTTAATGAGGGTATCAAACAGGACAATCCGCTTTTTTGCGCCAATACCAGTAAAGTAGGCGTTTGCCTTGGAAGAACGCTTAGAGCCATCCATCGAAAAGATGTTCTTTAACTTAAATTCCACCTTGGAGGCAAAGTTGTTGATTTCGTCCTTTAACTCGCCTTCGGGCAATGGTTCCTGTTTGTTGAAGAGCGGCACAATAATATTGGAATAAAACATGGTGAAAAACAGCGTAAATACTGATGTTAAAATCCATGCATATATCCAGAACATCGTAGTGGTTTTATAGTAGAACCACAGGATAAGGAAACCCAATCCACCTCCGAGAATAAGCGCCAGCAACCAACCTTTCAACTTATCGAGTACATAAAGCTTTGGCGTTGTTTTGTTAAAGCCGAATTTCTGCTCAATAACAAACGTATCGTAAATGCTAAAAGGCATATGAATAAGGTCCGAGGCCAAACCCAGAATAAGGAAGAACAGCAACCCCCGGAAAATAGGATTTTCAGTAAAATAACCGGCTATGGCATCCACCCATGCAAAACCACCGAAAAAGAGCATGGCAAGGATCAATACAAAGTCGAAAGAGCCGGTAATCAGTTCAAAACGTGCATTTTCCTTTTCGTAAGCAATGGATTTGGCATATTTTTCTTCATCATAAATGCCTCTGAGCTCGTCGGGTAATGTGGCTTTTCTCGTTTTAGAATTTAAATAAGCCAGATATCGGTCCAGGATAAAGTCGAAGACAATAAATATGATAATAATATAGAATACAGTATTAAACATCATTTTATATCAATTAGAAAATTAATTTTTCGCAGTAAATTTATGTAATTTATTTCCAAAGTTGTTTATCAATCTTGCTGCGTTCTTCTATCCGTTTTTCAACAACCTGCTGGTATTTAATAAAAAGGGAATCTTTTTTAAGAATTATAGCCTTATCAAGCCAATCCTTGGAAGCAGGCAGGTCATCTTTTATTTCGTAGCTTAATGCGATATTAAATGCAGCTTTTGAAGCCAAAGGCCGGGTTCCTTTGTTGTATACCGTATTCCATTGGCTTATAGCAGCATCCAAATCGTTAGCAACAAAGTGTTTATAAGCTTTTCGCATCAATTGGTTAGGTACAAAATAGATTTGCCGTTCAGCCATATTCCAGCCAGGCACCAGTTTTTCAGACAGATCCATAGCAATGATATTGGCAAATTCTTTGTAGTGATTGGTTTTGGCTTTTCGAACGGGATCAAGGTTCGTGCTGATTTCGCTTATGGGGTATTCCCAACGAATGGTATCCTTCAATAAAATAGAGTTCGTCATTTGATCGAAAGCCACGTTTCTGAAAAGAAACCTCATTACATATATAATTTGGTGTACGCCCAGTTTTTGCTTGTTAAATACACCATCTTCATCAAAAAAGAATCCATAATCCGTAAATATGCTGTCGGCCAATGATATTGAATCCAGTTTAATCGTATAATAGTTTTTTCTTGAAGAAAAACTGGTTTTTGTAAACTGCTTTTTGTATTCGGAAAATGTTGCTACATTGATATTTGCATCATATAATGCAGGTGAAGCCTTAAGTTTCGATTGAATTGAATCGCATAACGTATTGAAAAATAGATTTATTTTGGATGTATCAACCCCAACAATAAATCCTTTGGCCGAATAAACAGCATGAAGAATGGTTAGCTGTTCGATGGGCGTATCTGAAGTAATTTCGGCAGGCGTTAATACCTGTATGTCAACATATTTTATCTGACTACATGAAGTAATCATTAATATAAAAGCTAACAGGAATTTATGCAACAGATTCATCATTTATCAATCATTCGACCCGTCCATTTGTTCCTGCAGCCTTACCTGGTCGTTAATACGCTGCTTGAGGATATTTACATAATAGCGGGCACTATTATTTTTATAATTTACATACGACTTCTGAGCCCAATCCAGCGCGGATTCCAGGTCACCTTCCATTTCGCAGGCCAGGGCCATATTGTAGTTTGCATAACCTGCAATCTTCGGGTCTGAGTTATTAATGTGTTTTTGCCATAGTTCGGCGGCACCTTTCCAGTCGTTCACCTTTGCCTTGCGGGTAGCAAGTTCAAAATCGGTATTTCCTTTTTTATAATACTGACGGGTAACCCAAATCCACAATGGAGAGATACGAACGGCATATTGCTGACCGGCATAATACCCGGCATCCGAAACAGCACTCTCAAGAGCTGGAAGGCCTGCTTGTGCTTTCTTCGGTGTATTGGATGCATTGTTCCACTCTCGGCTATCGTTGTATATATTCTGATCGATAATCTGTTGTTTTTCTGGATAATAAATACGCCAACCTGCTTCAATTTCAACATTGAGATGGGCAATATACTCAGTATATTTAATTTCTTTGTCGCCCTCCTTACGTTTGGCTTCGCGTTCGGATTGAGAATACATGTTGTTGGAATCGAATACTTCGAGAACGGCTATAGCATCCACATTACTGTTTCTGCATATTTCGTCCACATAATTCCAGTCTAAAGGTGCAGGGAACTGCCGGGTACCTGTTCCTTTAATCTGAATACCTGTAAGTACTGCACTCTTGAAACGAGGTGCACCTTGTAATCTGTTAACAACGCCTGTTATACATTGTTCAGCAGCACGTTTATCGACAAACGGAACCTCGCCAGTAATAAGGCCTTCCATCACATTTCGAGCCCTATCTCGTTTGGACGGTGTACTGCCGTTAATTATAGCAATCGATTTTATTTGGGAGGGAATGGTAATCTGTGCTGGTTTAAGCACTTCAACCGATACCTGTGTTGTTTTACATGAAAATAAGGACCCTACAGCAAGTATGAATAATGCCTGGTGCAACAATTTTCTCATATTCAGAAGAATTAGTGTTTGGAATTGTGATAAATGGTTCAGCCGTATGTGTGTTTAGCACACCACAATATACAAAAAAACCACCTCGTCAGGTGGTTTTTGATAAAATTATGTGAAAGTATTAACCTTTCATACCGCCACAAACCTGTATTGTCTGGCCTGTTACATACGAAGAAAGCTCAGATCCCAGGAATAAACAGATATTTGCTACATCTTCGGGTGTACCCCCTCTGCGTAATGCAATACTCTTCATCCACTCGTTACGAACTTCTTCGGGCAACGCGCCTGTCATTTCGGTAATAATAAAACCGGGAGCCACAGCATTACAGCGAATACCGCGTGCACCAACTTCCTGTGCTACCGACTTGGTAAAACCGATGATACCAGCTTTCGAAGCAGAGTAGTTTGCCTGGTTAGCGTTTCCGTTTACCCCAACAATAGAGCTCATGTTTACAATACTACCACCAGCTTGTTTCCACATTACGGGCTGTACCGCCTTTGTAAAGTTGAATATTGACTTCAGGTTTACGTTAATTACAAGGTCCCACTGTTCTTCAGTCATACGTTTGAGTGCGCCGTCGCGGGTAATACCGGCATTATTAACAAGAATATCGATACGGCCAAAGTCGGCAACAATCTTATTTACCACTTCGTGGGTATCGGCAAAATTAGCTGCATTGGAAGCATATCCTTTGGCCTTAACGCCCAAAGCAGAAAGTTCTTTTTCGAGTTTCTGAACGTTTTCATCATAAGCCAAATCGGTAAAGGCAATATCGGCACCTTCACTGGCAAAACGCAAAGCAATAGCTTTACCAATACCACGCGCTGCACCTGTAATAACTGCGGTTTTTCCTTGAAGTAATTTCATAATAATTTAATTTTTATGGTCTTTTTAGAACTTCCATGCGGGATCTCTAAATCTCCTTTTTGAAATGAGCTATTCATGGAAGTTTTGTTCTCTTTATTTTTTTGAATAGCGGAACAAAAATAAAAAGTTATTTATTTTCTACCACATTTTTATTCAATTTCATCCAGAATTAATCTCGAAAACTTCCCCCATTCTTATTTATTAGGGAAGTTGCAGCAATTATTCAAGTTTATCCTTTCTTTTCTCCCGATATTTTGCTATTCTTATCCATATTTTGAAGTTTTAGATATGTCTACACCTAATATATCGATAATACAGAGAGAACACGCGGTTTTTTCAAAACTTTCGGAGATTTTGACAGCTGACGGGAATGTTTCGAATCTTCTTGGAAAGTTCGCCAATGCCATTCCTGGCGCTTACGAATATCCTGCCTATGTTTCGTGCCGTATTTCGTTCGACAACAAGGAATATACCAGTAAGTCGTTCCGCGAAACCACACAGTTCAGGCGAAAGGTGCTGGATGTTCCCAGCGTAAAAGGATGCATCGAGGTTTTTTTCTTCGAAGAATATATACAACGGACACAAGACAAAGCTTTTCTGAAGAAAGATGATATTTTTCTCAGCCAGGCTGCATTATTACTTTCGGGTGCATTATCCAGAATGCAGTTAAATGAAATGGTGCGTATACCCAAAGACAAGAAACCGCAATTTAAAGGAATACCGCTGTTTTCGCAAATTCTTGAGCAGAAAAAAGACATTGATTCTGCCCTTGCCGAAATATGTTCCTTCCTCCCGCAGGCATGGCAATATCCCGACGATACGGCTGCCCGTATACTCTATGACGGCAAAGTATTTACCAGCACCAACTTCTCTGAAACTCAGTGGTCGCTTAAGCAATCGTTCGAGACATATAATAAGAAGAAAGGAATTATCGAAATTTTCTATCTGAAGGAATTTCCGACTGCTGACGAAGGCCCGTTCTTAAGCGAGGAACGCGTGCTCATCGACAATCTCTCTGCACTTATTTCGGGAGCAGCATCGAACGAAGGATTGAAATCGTTACTCTATGAAAATACCGAACGGTTGAAAGAATTGAAGGGACTTAACCAGACCTCTGCCATATTGCTTGAAAACCGCCCGCTGGAAGAAACCTTGCAAATGATATGTTCGATATTGCCCGAAGCATGGCAATACCCTGAATACACTGCCGCCCGCATCACTTATGATAGTTATATTTTTACTTCCAAAAACTTCGAAGAAACGCCTTGGACGCAGTCGCAAGCATTTGAAGCCCCAAATAACAAAAAGGGATTAATCGAAATATTTTATTTACAGAAGTTTGCCGATGCCGACGAGGGCCCATTCCTGAAAGAAGAACGCAATCTGCTTATCAACCTGGCTAATCTCATTGAGGGCTCGGCTGTAAAGGATGTCTTTTACCAGCTCCTTCGCGAAAACAAGGAACGCCTGAAAGAGCTCAAGGGCATTAACCAGACCTCGGAAATAATAGCCCAGCTAAAACCGGTAGATGAAACACTCGACGAAATCTGCTCCATACTTCCCAAATCGTGGCAATACCCCAAATACACTGCCGCCCGCATAACATACGAAGACAAAGTATATGTAAGCAAGGTATTTGAAGAAACCATATGGTTCCAAAAGGAGCATTTTATTACGCTCGACAACCGTAAAGGATGTATCGAAATCTTCTACCTCAAGGAATTTCCCGAAGAATACGAAGGCCCGTTCTTAAAAGAAGAAAGGAACCTGCTTATCAACATTGCCCGGCTTATAAGTGGCTATTTAAACGACTTTAAAGGAAGAGATATATATCGCAAGAAAGTCCTTTCGGGGGCCATACAAACTAACCCTGAGGAATACCGCAAATCACTTATCCAAAACAAACGACCCTTGCAGCAATTCTTTAACAAGCAAACGCTGGACAAATACGTTTACCTGGACATGATGAAATATAAGGTAAAGGAAATATTGTTTGTTGCTACGCTTTACGACGCCTTTATTATAGAAAAGGAAAGCAGTGTTTTTGAGCGATTCATGGGTATCATTTACCAATATAGCTTGTTTTCGCTGCCACGTATTACAGGAGTAACATCCAGTGAAGAGGCGCTAAGCCTGATAGAGAATTCGCAATTCGACCTGGTTATTCTTATGGTTGGGCTCGACAAGGAAACACCGATCGAACTCAGCAAAAAGATTAAAGAGAAGACCCCTTCGCTTCCCATATACATGCTTATTAACCATAAGAGCAATATCAAATACTTCGAAGCGCTGGTTCCCACTATCGAATCGATTGATAAGCTCTTTGTATGGAGCGGAAATTCTGAGATTTTCTTCGCCATCGTTAAATCAACCGAGGATGAAGTGAATGTAGAGAACGACACAAAGATCGGTCTGGTCCGCGTTATTCTGGTTATCGAGGATTCGGCGCAGTACTACTCGAAATATCTGCAAATGCTTTATTCCATCGTTTTCGAGCAGGTACAGCAGTTGTTGCCTGAGGTTGAAAAGAACGAGCTGGACAAGATATGTAAGATGCGTTCGCGCCCAAAGATCCTGCTGGCAAAGAATTACGAGGACGCTGTGTTCATTTTCAATAAATACAAGGATTTCATGCTATGCGTAATCTCCGATGTAGAATTCGAAAAGGATGGACGTCTGGATAAAACTGCAGGTATTAAGTTTATTAAGTATGTGAAATCGCACATCCTAAAGCTACCGATGATTCTGCAATCGAGCGAGCCCAAAAACGAAAAGTACGCTCAGGAGCTGGATGTAAGCTTTATCAATAAGAATTCCGAAAGCCTGCTCACCGATTTACGCAAATTTCTTACCGATTACCTTGGTTTTGGTGAGTTTGTTTTCCGCGATAAGGAGGGAAACCCCATTGCGGTTGCCAAATCGTTGCGCGAGTTCGAGACAATGCTTGCCGAAGTGCCGGACGAAACATTCTATCTGCACGCATTAGAGAACCAGTACTCTATTTGGCTTATGTCCCGCGGCGAAATTGAGCTGGCTAAGACCATTAACCCCATACCCGTTGGGAATTACAGCTATATCAGGGAATCGCGCCGCTTCATTCTCGAAACTATCCGCAAATTCAAGGATGAGAAGAAGAAGGGTAAAGTGTTACAGTTCGACGAAACGTCCATTCTCGATGAGTTCAACATTGTTTCCTATGCAGATGGTTCGTTCGGAGGAAAGGGCCGGGGTCTTGCTTTCGTAAATGCGCTCATCTACAACCTCGACTTCCCGTCGGTTTTCGAGAACATCAATATTCGTGCACCAAAGACCGTAATTATTGGAACGGAGGAGTTCGAGCTATTCATCGAAAACAACTGCCTTTTCAGTTGGATATTCGACAAAAAGACCTCATATCAGGAGGTTCGCAAGCGTTTTATGGATGGAGAACTTAGTGAAGCACTCGTTAAGAAACTGGAATTCTTTATCAGCCAAATCCATAATCCCATTGCGGTTCGTTCTTCGAGTTTGTCAGAAGATTCTATTAACCAGCCTTTCGCAGGGGTATTCGACACCTATGTCATTCCCAATACACATCCAGACCCAAAGGTACGCCTCAAACACCTGATTGACGCTATAAAGATGGTGTATGCTTCGGTATATTCGGACAATGCAAGGACTTACTTTAAGGCCATTACGCATAAGATTGAGGAAGAGAAGATGGCAGTCGTTCTGCAGGAGTTTGTTGGTCAACGTTACGGCGATTACTATTATCCGCATATCAGTGGTGTTGCCAGTTCCTACAACTACTATCCCATAGCCAATATGAAACCAGAGGAAGGATTCGCGGTAACTGCTGTAGGATTGGGCTACTACGTGGTACAGGGAGGTAAAGCCTATCGTTTCTCTCCAAAATACCCGCGTGTAGATGTATACACTACCAAAAACATGCTGAGCAGCACGCAGGTGAAATTCTATGCTATCGACCTGAATAAACAGGACTTCGACCTGCTCAACGACGGCGAACTCTCGTCGGTTGCTGAACTGGAGATTTCAGAGGCCGAAAAGCATGGTGTACTCAAGCATTGCGCATCGGTATACAACGCCAACAACGATCGCCTGGAGGCTGGTCTGTCGGCTTATGGACCTCGTGTAATCAATTTCGCCAATATTCTTAAATATGATTACATACCACTGGCCGAAACGATAGAAATCATGCTTCATACCGTTAAAGAAGCCTTGGGATCGCCTGTTGAGATTGAGTTTGCTGTGGACCTCACTCCTACGCTCAACAATTTACCATCGTTCTATCTGCTTCAAATTAAACCACTGGTTGGTAACCAATTGAACTTCGATTTCGACGTGAATACCCTGGATAAATCGAAAATACTGTTACACACTACTTCGAGCCTTGGCAATGGGGTGCTTAATAATATTCACGATATCATTTATGTGGATATCGATCACTTTGACAAGCTCAAAACCGTGGAAATGACCCTTGAAATAGAAGCACTGAACAAGAAAATGGCCAAAGCCAACAAAAAGTACATACTCATTGGTCCGGGACGCTGGGGAACAGGCGACCGCTTTCTGGGCGTACCCGTGGTATGGCCGCAAATTTCCAACGCCAAGATCATTGTGGAAATCAGCCTTGCGAATTTCCCTCTGGATTCGTCGCTCGGTTCGCACTTCTTTCATAATGTAACTTCAATGAATGTAGGCTATTTCTCGGTTGCCGATACATCGGTAAAAGATTACATACAGTGGGATCTCCTGCACGACCAGCAAATTGTAGCCCGCACTGAGCATTTCATTCATGCAGAGTTTAAAAAACCGTTAACAGTGTTGATGAATGGAAGAAAACGGACGAGTGTAATTTTAAAATCGTAGCAAATACGTGAAGAAGTAAAAAATTTATTTTATTTGTTAATCATTTCACCTGTGCATGGCCAATAAAATATTAGTGGGGATATATGACGAGCATTCATTGCTGCGCGAAGGCTTGGGGTCGCTGCTCAAAGACAATCCGGATATTGAGGTTGTCTTAAAAGCTTCGAGCAGAGACGATTTATTTAAAATGATCCCGAATTTTGTGCTTCATGTGCTGGTTATCAACGTACATTCGCTTTCTATGCCTATGCAGAACCTCCTATTACAGTTGGGCAGCCAGTTTCCGAAACTCAAAATACTTGCGTTGTCGGTATACGATGACGAAGAGATTGTACTCCGCTCCATAAAAGCCGGTATTAAAGGCTTTATGGCAAAAGACACAGAGCCCAATGACTTGATAGAAGCCGTGTATACCCTCCGCAATGGTTTCGATTATTACAGCAATTCCATAACACACATATTGGTAAACAAATACCTGAATAAGCTGAAGACGAACGATGGTCTTTTCGACTCGAAAAACCTCAGTTCTCGCGAAACTGAAATTCTGAAAATGTGGGGCAACAGCTTTACAAACAAGGAAATAGCTGACAAATTGTTTATCAGTGTCCGTACCGTCGAATCGCACAAAAACCATATCATGCAGAAACTCAACCTGAAAACTACGGTTGATTTGGTGAAGTTTGCGATAAAAAATAATATTATTGAGGTTTAATTATTTAGATTTTTTATATTTAACAATCCATGAAAGGATTGAATATGAATAGTCAGCGATACAATCCGTGAACCCTCACGATTGGTAAATCGCAACCTGAAAGGGTTGAATATCATTTATGATTAACACCATTATTCAAAATATTTAGAAATAAAAAGCCAAAAATGAAAAACTTAATCATCTTATTATTGGCCTGGGTAGGCATACAATCCGCTTTTTCGCAGGCAAAAATTGACAGTAGTAAATACCCTCGTCCGGTAACCTTTACCACACAGCAGGATCATGAAAACATGATGAAACAACTGGGAATAAAGAGCCTCAGGCCTGGTCCCAGTGGAAATGAAAACGCACCCAACCACGCCAACTACGACGAACCGGTAGCCAACCCCTGCCCTCTTTTGCCCGATGTGCTTACAACTAAAGCCGGGAAAAAGGTAACCTCTGCAGAAATGTGGTGGAAGCAGCGCAGACCAGAACTCATAAAAGACTTCGAAACTGAAATGTACGGCAAACAACCCGCTAAAACTCCCAACGTAACCTGGACGGCAAAGATCACCGACCGTGAATTTGTAGGCCGCATTCCGGTTATTGCCCGGCAGTTTGTCGGACATGTGGATAATAGCGAATATCCACTGATCAATGTTGACATCAATATGGTACTTGTGACACCTGCGAATGTGAAAGGACCTGTTCCCGTGCTCATCTTGTTTGGGTTTCCTTCATTGCCTTCGCCTGCGCAACCATCCAATGCCGACCTGGAAAAGATTAACGCCGCTTTTAAAGCAATGATGATTAAGAGTGACCCTGAAATGAAAGCTATATTCGACAAATACCCTGCCTATGCGCCCATTACCAAATTAGCTGGGCCTAGCTTCTTTGCTCCAGCACCCGATGGCAATTCGGCACCTACAGAGCAATTGCTGGCAGCAGGCTGGGGATATGCCGCTGTAGACCCATCAAGTATTCAGGCTGATAATGGTGCCGGTCTTACCAAAGGCATCATTGGGCTGGTAAATAAAGGCCAACCGCGCAAACCCGAAGATTGGGGATCATTGCGTGCATGGGCATGGGGAGCTTCGCGCATTCTCGATTACCTGGAAACCGATACCCTTGTAGATGCCAAAAAAGTAGGTATTGAAGGTGTTTCGCGCTACGGCAAAGCCGCTCTGGTAACGCTCGCATTCGACACGAGGTTCGCTGTTGGATTAATTGGTTCTTCAGGCAAAGGAGGTGCAGCACTACACCGTCGTGTATTCGGAGAAGCTGTGGAAAGCCTTACCGGTAGCGGCGAATATCATTGGATGGCCGGAAATTACCTGAAATATGGTGCTTCTGATGCGGTATTTGGCAGCAAAACAGGCTGCGACCTGACCATCGATTCGCACGAACTTATTTCCCTTTGCGCCCCTAGGCTTACCTTTATAAGCTACGGTATACCTGAGAAAGGCGATGCCAAATGGCTCGATCAGCAAGGAAGCTATATGGCTACCATTGCAGCAGGTTCTGTTTTTAAATTATTAGGTGCAAAGGATCTGGGCGTTTCCAACGATTACATGAAGGAAATGATGCCTCCTGTACTTACTGGTCTGCTCGACGGCGAACTATCATGGCGCCAGCACGATGGCGGCCATACCGATGCCCCGAATTTTCAGATCTTTATTCCATGGGCTAGTAAGAAGCTGGGGTATACCAAACTGCCGCTGCAATAAGCGGATCAACCAGGCAGAAAGAACATAAAACCATGAATCACCTCCTTCAGCGCTATTCTAAATATTTACTGGTTGTTGCATTGCTGTATTTCCCGATTTTCGGGCATTTAGACATATTACCCATTCGTATATGGGATGAGGCGCGCCTTGCCAATAACGCGTACGAAATGGCAAACAACAACGACTTTGTTGTTACTCATTTTGGAGGAAAGCCCGACATGTGGAACACCAAACCTCCACTGATGATATGGATTCAGGCATCGCTGATGAAAATGATGGGTGTTAATGAGGTTTCGGTACGCTTGCCTTCTGCAATTGCAGCGTTTATAACCTGTATAGCCCTTCTTGCTTTTGCATTATGGTATTTAAAGGACTTTTGGTTTGGTTTTATTTCTGTATTAGTACTGGTAACAACTACAGGCTACATAAGTATACATGGGTCGCGAACAGGCGATTACGATACGCTGCTTACCCTATTTACGACTTTGAGCGGCTTCTCATTCTTTGCCTATTGCGAATCCGCCAAAAGAAATCATCTGTATTGGTTCTTTGCCTTTACTATACTTGCTGTTCTTACCAAAGGGGTAAACGGGTTGCTTTTTCTGCCAGGCTTTATCCTATACAGCGTGGTTCAAAAGCAATTCGTTCCGCTATTAAAGAACAAACACTTCTATATGGGCATTTTTTCTTTTATTGTGCTGGTTGGCGGCTATTACCTGCTTCGCGAGCTAAATAATCCGGGTTATTTGAAAGCCGTATACAACAACGAATTGGGTGGGCGTTACCTGCAACCACTCGAAGGAAACAGGCATGAATTCTGGTTTTATTATGACAACATCATCAATAGTCGTTACGTAGCCTGGTATTTGCTGGTGCCATGCGGGTTGATTGTTGGTTTAGCTGCAGTCGACAAAAAGATATTTCGCCTTGCACTTTTTTCAGGGCTCATGATATTTACCCTTTTCCTTGTTATTTCGGCAGGCCAAACCAAACTGGAATGGTACGACATTCCGCTGTATCCGTTCATGGCTGTTTTGGTGGCATTGTTTATTCACTTCATCTTCAATTTGCTGAAAAACTGGACGCTGATAAATCAATCGCTGCGAGTTAACGTTCTTCCCTATTTGTTTGTGTTTATTATAGCCGTTATTCCTTACAAAGCCATCATTAATACAACCTACAAGCCCAAGGAATCCGCATGGGATCAGCAGTTCTATGAAATTGGCTATTATTTGCGCGATGCCATCAAAGGGATACACCCGGTTAACGGGCAATTCCTGGTGTACGATGGGTATAGCGCCCAAAACATGTTTTACCTGAATATTTTAAACGATAAAGGCACACCGATCGCTTTAAAAAACCCCGATAAACTGGAAACCGGCGATGTAGTGATTGTGTGCCAGGATAAAATGAAGGAATACGTAGCCAGTCATTATAAAATAAGCCAGATATCGCAGTTCAACAACATCTTTACTTACCAAATCGTTGATCATATTGGAAAGAACTAAAACCATACAAGCCTTTGCAAGGGAATTTATTTTGCCTTATGTTCCTTTTCTTCTTTTGTTGGTCTTTTTTACTCCCACAGCAGGCCATGGCTGGGATACCGAGTGCTGGACAGAATGGGCTAAACACCATTACCAGCATGGACTAAGCAACATCTATAAGTCGGGAACTGACTACTTGCCGCTATATCATTATGTGCTGTTTGCTTATGCCAGGATGCAACCTAATATTGAAAGCATAGCCCAGAACATACATTATCTGAAGTATATAACGCTGCTTTTCGAATTTACGTCTACCGTGATGCTTGGCAGGCTGCTGTTTAACGCATTTCACGATCGATATAAATCGCTTTTCTACTCACTATTTTACCTGTTGAATGCAGGAATACTTTATAACAGTTTGATTTGGGGACAAGTTGACGGGATTATGTCCTTTTTCGTCTTTGCTTCCGTTCTTGCTGCTTACCAAAAACGCTTATTTCTCTCCATACTTTGTTTGGTATTGGCTCTAAACATGAAATTACAAGCTATTATCTTTCTACCCTTGGTTATAGCGCTTATTATTCCTGCAATTCAGAAATCGTATAAGACGATAATATTAACATTAGCAGGTATTTTGGTTGTTCAGTTTGTTATTATACTGCCGTTTATTTGGGTAGGCGATTTTCTCCGGTTAAAAGATGTTGTATTGGGTTCGGTGGGGAAATATCCCGTAATTTCGATGAATGCATATAACTTGTGGGTGTTTGTTTTTGACCGAAATACCAATCTGATGCAAACTCCGGATAGTACCGTATTTCTGGGATCTACATGCAAATTATGGGGATTGGTTTTCTTTTTCATAGCCGGGTTTGCTGCGCTTGCCCATTTCATTAAACCCTTATATCAGTATTTGTTTAGGAAACAATATATTAATTTTCCGTTTCGCGATGTTTTAATTTCTTCGGCACTTATTCCCTTGGTTTTCTTCTTTTTTAACACACAAATGCACGAACGTTATTCGCACCCTGCCTTTATTTTTCTGGCAGCATACGCGTTGCTTTACAAAAGATTACATTTACTTATCATTGGGAGCTTCGCTTATTTCCTGAACCTGGAAGACGTTCTTCAGGTGTTGCATACCAATAATTATGACACACTCGTATTTATGTCGCGATTTATTGCAGGCTTGTATTTACTTCTCATCCTGCTGCTTTATATCGATTTATTTAGCCCCATCCTAAAACGCAAGCATAATGGAACCTGAAATTTCAGTAATTGTACCAATTTACAACGAAGAGCAAAATATTCCTGAGCTTTACAGAAGGCTCCACGCTACAGTGTCGGAGATAACGCCCAATTATGAGTTCATATTCGTCAACGATGGCAGCAAAGACCATTCGCTGTTTCAGCTGATAAAACTGGCCAACGGAAACCCTCATGTTTATTACATCAGCTTTAGCAGAAATTTTGGACATCAGGTAGCCGTGAGCGCCGGGATAGATACTTGTAAAGGCAAGGCTGTGGTTATTATGGATGGCGACCTGCAAGATCCACCCGAACTAATAAAAGAGCTTTATTCGAAATATAAAGAAGGCTACGAGGTTGTGTATGCCAAGCGTGCAAGCCGCAAAGGTGAAAGCTTTTTCAAAAAGGCTACGGCTAAACTGTTTTACCGGATACTGAAAAGCCTCACCACCATAAGCATTCCGGTTGATACCGGCGATTATCGCCTGATGGACCAAAAGATCGTTCATTATTTGCGCCAAATGCCGGAGCAAAACAAGTTTTTGCGTGGACAAATAGCGTGGCTGGGATTCAGGCAAACGCATGTTCTGTTCTCCAGAGATAAAAGAAAATACGGGAAAACGGGTTATTCGTTCTTTAAAATGTTGCGCTTTGCGTTGGATGGAATTACGGGCTTTTCGGACATGCCTTTACAAATTGTGCGCAATCTGGGATTCCTCATATCGTTCGTTTCTTTTATTGTCATTTTATATGCCATCTATTCTCACTTTATACTGCACCGCACCATAACAGGATGGACTTCACTTATTATCAGTTCTATGTTTATAGGGGGTATTCAGCTGATTTCTATTGGAATTATCGGGGAGTACATTAGCCGGATCAATAAAAATGTACTTAAACGGCCTTTGTATATCGTCGATAAATCCAATGTTTCGCAGGATGCTGAGAATTTGTAAAGGAAATCTTCAATTCGCTCGGTCAGATCGATTTGCAAATTCGCCCCCATTTGTTAAATTTATTGTTTCAAAAGAGAATTGTTTAGGAAAGAATAAAAACCCACCAAAGCTAATTACTAACCCAAATAACGTTAATGTATGAAACACAATTTACTTACCATTTTAATGCTTGTTGCCGTTATGTCATTTTCGGCATGTAAAAACAAAAACAAGACCCAGACCAACGAGTCCGGCGAAATTGTTATTGAACAGAGATGCGGTTTGTGTATGGGACAAAGTATCTTTAAAAGAAACCCCTGCCAGCGACGGGAAATGGCTCGCAGCCATCAGTCTGGGAGAAAAAGTTGATTTTTGTGGATGACGAAAAAGAAGTAACTACAGGTGGTAAAACCGTTAAATACCTGAAAGTAGAGCTCCAGGACGGCAAACAAGGCTGGGTACAATCCGATTTCATTGTTGTAAATGGAAAGCCTGCCACGGTGCTACAGGATGCCGTTATATACTCGCGTCCGGATTTGCTTACCAAAACGGGTAAATCGTTTAGCCGCATGGATATTGTTGGCGTAAAAACCGAACAAAATGGATTTATTGAAGTTGCCGGCAAACGCAAGGATGGCAAATGGATTGAGAGCGGTTGGATTAAGCCATCGAACATTACAACTGCCGAAATTGATGTGGCTGTTGCCAAATATGCATCGAAAGCCCTGGCACTCGCCGATCCAACAAAGAAAGCAGCGGCAATTAACGAAATCCTTGAAAATTCCGATCTTCAGAGTTCGGTTTTTATCGATGAATTGAAAAGTCATATAAGCCCTGCAGAAGAAGATGTAGAAGAAACGCTGGAGAATACTTTTGAAGGAACTGCGAGCGATACTACAGGGGAATAGAAAGGTTGAACGCTTGTCATTCCGGCCTTCGCTGGAATGACAGTCTGAGGGCAAATTTCATTTATTTTACAAATTGTTTATTTTTACAATTCTAACATTACTAAACTACCCCACTATGAACAACAACCGTGTTGTATTAGTCGACTTCCTGAGAGGTTTCGCTTTAATGGGCATTGTCCTTATCCACTGCGTGGAGCATTTCGATTTTTTTGCCAAGCCGGAAAGCAATTTCCTCTTTTCTTCTGCAACAGATGATGTAGTAATGAATACAGTTTTCCTGCTCATTAGCGGGAAGGCCTACTCAATTTTTGCACTGATGTTCGGATTCAGCTTCTTTATACAGATGAACCGGCAGGAAAATAAGGGTGTTGACTTCCGCGGCCGTTTTCTGTGGAGGTTGACGATTTTACTTACGATGGGTTTTATTCACTCATTACTCTATAAGGGCGATATTCTGCACATTTATGCGCTCATCGGTTTTGTGCTGGTGGCTTTGTATAAGGTGAATACCAAAATTCTCGTAACACTTGCTATATTACTGGCGTTGCAAATTCCGTTGTGCATCAACCTTATTCAATCGCTGGTAAATCCAGCTTATGAGTATACCAAAACCCTTGGTGCCGGTTTATTTATGGAAGGAAACCATACATTTGCAAACGGTAGTTTCTGGGATGTTGTTCAGTTCAACTTCTGGAAAGGGCGCATGGATGTTTGGGGTTGGACGTTCTATAATGGACGTTACCTGCAATTACTGGCATTATTTATTATGGGGCTGGTTATTGGTCGCTTAAAATACTTCGAAAACATTGCGGCATACCGGCAAAAAGCGCTTAAGCTGCTCGGCCTGGCTGTTCTAATAATTATTGGTCTGATCCTAACCAGGAACATGCTCCTGGCCGGTAACTTCAACGATACACAGAAGGAACTTTTCGGAACCATTTTCAACTCGTATTTAGGAGTGGTCTATACCGCAGCCATTATCCTAATCCTGGTACAGATTTACATTGCATTCAGCACTGGGGCAATAATCCAAAACCTTGCCAGCTATGGCCGTATGAGCTTAACCAATTATGTAACCCAGGCTGTACTGGGTGTTATCTTCTTTTATGGTTACGGTTTTGGGATGTATAAGTATTTGGGATCGACATGGAGTATTTTGTATGGCGCTGCATTCTTTACATTGCAAATTGTATTCAGCAAATACTGGCTCAAACACTACAAATACGGTCCGCTGGAATGGTTCTGGCGCGCTTGTACATTCTTCGATTTTAAGATAAAAAACAGGCTGGGATAGGAATAACAGAATTCAGTTGGGATTATTCAATGTATCGTTTTCCCAATTCTGCGGGTTATCCAAGATATAGGCCTTTATCCGCTGGTATTCGGCATCGTTGCGTATAATGTGGTCGTGAAAACGCGCCTGCCATCAATAATTGGGATCTATTTTCCGGGATTCGAAGGTAACCCGTCCGGTATACCAATTCATGATACGTGAAATATTGTGGTGCAACATGGGGTTTTTGTTGCCGGTAACGCCGCCACGCACCATTTCGCGATCGTTTGGGGATTCCAACGTCGTCACCGACGTAGAGACGCGATTAATCGCGTCTCTACAATCGCCACCACCATCATCGTTGTCTACCATCCTGGTTTCATTATTATTCCGCCCATCGTCCGTTTTATCAATTATTATAATCGCATGGATATGGTTGGGCATAACCGTACATTCATCCAGGATGGCATATGGATATCGTTCGGGGATTTCCAACAGGTATTTTTCTGCCAATTGGCCTATTACGGATAATGTCATTTCGCCACGGATGATATCACCAAAAAAACATGCGCGTTTCTTGGTGCAAATCGTCAGGAAATAGGCACCATTCCACCCATAGTCCCATTGTTGCAACCGGGCCGATGGAATGGGTATTTATTTTGGAATTTGTCCATGAGGGTCTGTTTGAAACAAATTTATATTTTTTGGAATATGGGTGATGGGATTTTTGGGGTAATTTGCGGTTGGGTGCGATTTGGGTTTTGTTGAGAACGTGGTTTGTGGTTTGTAGAGACGCGATTAATCGCGTCTCTACGGAATTACCCCCAAACCAATTGAATAATGCCTTAACTATCGAATGGACTGCGAAAATGTCGCTGCAAAAGACAGATTGGACAAGGCACTAGTTGCAAGCAGGTTGGGTATTATTCATAATGGCTCACTGAAACTAACAATTGATCTGCATATTTATAAATATCATCCAATGAAGTAACTTCAAGTTTAGTCTCATTTTTTTCAGAATCAAATATTCCTAGATATTTTTTTCCACCATTAAACCATAATCGAGCCAATGGTTTTCTGTTATTATCGTCGAGCAAAATTCCAAAATAGGTTTTTGTATCTCGCCCTACAATCCTCGATACTTGTAGCTTTTGCCTCAAAATTGATTTTATTATTAAATATCCCTCTATTTCTTCTTCCGTTGTAACAAGACTATCCAATTTTAATTCATCATTAGCTTGTAACGTTTCTGCTGCTTTTGCTGCTTCAATTTGATCAGCAGACCTTTCCTGATTCAAAACAGTTTTTAAACGTTCGCTAATTATGTCAGAGATTAATTGGTTAATAGACTTTTTTACTATCTCGGTGAATTGATTCATAACATTTTCAGTTGCACGGCCATCATAGACCTGACTAACAAAAAATTTGACGAATCCTGGTGTTGGTGATTTAAATTCTGCTCCAAGTATTTTTTTTATCGAATTCGAATATTTCAATTCGCTAGCCGTATTTGCAATGTTATCAATATCAAAATATGATTTATGAAATTTCTGAACTTCTACTATCTCTGTATCTTTAATTTCCGTAATATTGAATTCCAAAAATGGGGTTTCATCCATTTTATTAATTTCAACCAAATCCGTATAAAATCTATAAACTAATCCATTAGTGAGAAGTGCAAATTTAGCTTTGGTGGTATGAAAATATCTGAATAATTGAGAATTATGAGGATCTAGATTCTCTTTATGATGCTTGCATTCAATTAAGATTATTGGATTTCCATCTCTCATTATGGCATAGTCAACCTTTTCTCCTTTCTTAATACCTAAATCTGCAATAAATTCAGGATTAACTTCAAATGGGTTAAATACATCATATCCCAAAATCTGAATAAAGGGCATAATAAGTGATGTCTTGGTTGCTTCTTCTGTACTAATTTGAGGCAGCATCTTTTCAACTTTAGATGCTAATTGCTGGATTTGATCTTTAAAGTCCATGGCATTTAATCTTTAGGTGTGGTTAGTTTTTACTTCAATTTACATTTTGCTGTTTTCATTATGTATTTAACGGCTGTATGTTAGGTTAAAAGTAGAACCATTTTTGGAAAAGTCCAATATGTTGTTTAACAAACTGCATTGATAATTAACAATTTATTATAGAATGGTGTGGATTGTGTATGCAGGGGGTTGCATCGATGTTGCATGGTTTTGGTAATATTTTTTGAAATGATGGATTGCAATACAGCCTGTGTTCCAGGCGGCATTTGCAAATGCCGTTTAGGGTTGGTGAATATATTGACAATTGGGGTGATTGCGCAATTTGTAGAGACGCGATGAATCGCGTCTCTACGGACCTACACCGAATATTTATACCCTACACCCTTAATGGTTTTGATATAATTATCGCCAATCTTCTCGCGTAGTTTACGGATGTGCACATCGATAGTGCGGTCGCCAACGATTACGTCGTTGCCCCAAACGGCGCTGAATATGTCTTCGCGCGTAAAAACCCTATCGGGCTTGGAAATGAGCAAAGCCAGCAATTCAAATTCCTTGCGCGGCAGGATGAGTTCGTTGTTGCCGTGAATAACCAGGTAACGTTCTTTGTCAATAATCAGCTCTTTTTCCGTTTCTTCGGCTTCTTGCTTACCATTATCCTGCAAGGATTGAGCAGGTTCCAGACGCTTCAGTAAGGCTTTGATGCGGCTAATGAGCACTTTGGGCTTAACAGGTTTGGTAATATAGTCGTCGCCACCTGCCTCGAATCCTGCAATTTGAGAATAATCTTCGGCACGGGCTGTAAGAAATGCTATAATACATTGCTGAAGCTCGGGAAACGACCGGAGTTCTTCGCAGGTTTGTATACCGTCTATTTCGGGCATCATTACATCGAGAAGAATCAGGTGTGGCAAAACTTCGCGGGCTTTCTGAATAGCTTCTTTGCCCGTTTTTGCCTGGAATATCTGGTATCCGGCTTTGGTAAGGTTGTAACCCAGGAATTCCAGGATATCTGGTTCATCGTCGACCAAAAGAATTTTGTACGTATTTTCCATTTTTTCAATAAAAACTTGAGTAAATATAATGGAAGTTCTTCAAACTACAGATGGTTAAATGAGCTTTGGCGAATCACCAAGTATGGTTGTTAGCTGTTTTGTTGATGAATAAAGGATTGTATGAAATAATTTATGGGAAATTTAACGATTTCTTAATATGATGGGGACAGTGCTTGTTCGGAATGAGCCCGTGCATTCATAATAAGTCATTCCAGCGAAGTTATTACGTTGTCATTCCGGCGAAGGCCGGAATGACAGGTGTGTAGGCTAATGCCACATTGACTTAATTTAGTGTATCTGTTTTTTCGAGCATTTGGTTGGCCCAGGAAACTTCGCGCCGGTCATCGTCATTCTCTATCCCCACTTTATCCAGGGCGTAGCGATATTCTTCGAAACTGGCATGAGCCTTGGCCATATCCTTGAGTTGATAATAAATAAGGCCTTCTTCCTTCAACAATTCAATATTTATATCGCTTTTCAAATCTTTCGCTTTCTGTAAATATTGGAGAGCTTCATACCTGGCTTCGTCGGTATTATAGAGCTTTCGGTAAATCTTGGCTTTTAACAGATAATCGTCGCTACCGGCAACTCCATTGTTTTCCAGGCGATCAATCATCTGAAGCGCATCGTTGTAAGCCGATTTAAAGTATTTGTTCCAGGCCTCGTAGGTAATAATTCCCGAAATATTGCGTGTATACTCCCTATTCGATATGGGATTGGTTTTTTCATATTCGTTTGTCATAAAGGCGATGGAAGCACTTCTGGCGCTTTCGTTCTGATCGTTGTTGTAATTTCTAATGGAAGCCGGACGTATGTAGGCTCGCATAGGAGGTGCATAATCGGAATAACTTTCATAAATAAATCCATCGAAAAACCAGTTGCCGTGAAATTCTGTATGTTCGTGATAATCCCGGTTTCGCTCATGATGATGATCGTCTTCGTTACTTGAAGCCACTAGAACAGCAACAAGCGCTGCGGCCAGAATACCTACGCCCACTGCAGTTCCCACATTCCTGTTTCGCCGGTTAACAACCAGGTCGTCATTCACAATATGGGAAATTTCGGGGGTAAGTTGCCGTACCAGCTCATCTTCTGTAAGTGTATTGGCTAACAGTCCGGTGGTAATAAATATAGAACCGTTGTCGTATGAAAATATATCCTTTGCGTCTGACTTAACAACATATATCTTCAGTGAGGCGTCCATCCCTTTAACGAGCGTGGAAGGACCAATTCGTTTTAATAAATTATCAAGATAATCCTGCGTTTCGGCATTATTTTCGAGCAAACCGGCTGCTTTAAGTTGCTCTACATAGGCTGCACATTCGCCATTGAATGAGCTTCTCACTCCCATATAATGACCCGACTTGGCCACTTTCCCTGAACGATTCAGAAACCACTGGTAGTCCCAGAAATTCTGAATGGTATCAATGAGTCTGACATTTGAAGGATCAATCATCCGGATATTCCCGGATTTAGCTTTTACAACATATTTACTGGACCGGTTGGAGCTACGGGAATTATATCCTTTTATCTGAATTGTGTCGCCCTGATTATAGCCCAGCTTGTTCTTCAGTAAAATAGCACGTACCTGCGGCTGTGCATCAATGGATGAACTCACCGCAATAATAACAAAGAGTAATAAAAGTGTTCTCATACAGTGGATTATTGGTTGTTTGGTTTGGAACAGGTTATTTAAACCAATAATTATGCCAAGGATTCTTAAGAAATGTTAACATATCGCGCAAAACAATAAACATCAGGCTCTATGTTCTTCACGAATAAGGTCGTTCACGGTTTTTACGGGACTGAAGGTTGCCAGCGGCACTTCCACGAAAATGGTGTTCCAGTTTGCCATAGCGCCATTCCAAAGCCCAGGCAGTTCAAGCGCTTTAAGTTCCTTACCGTCCTTCGATTTAAAGGAAATAAAGGCCGTATCAGGATCGCTGAACTGAAGCAGATTCATTTTCTTTCCTTTATAATCTTTTGTAGCAATCACCAGGTCTACCGGATTGAAATGTGTGGATTGCTTAAAGATATCCTTTTGTCGCTCGTCGTTGAAGTTGAATTGAGATGATTCGAGGATTTGTAACGAAGCACTTCCATCGTTTGCTTCAACCCAGAACGGTCCACCGCCCGGCTCACCCTGATTTTTAACCATACCACACACGCGAATGGGTCGTTTCAGTATTTTAACCATAGCTTCTTTCTGTGCTGCAGAACCTAAACCATTTATGCTTTGAGGAAAAACATAGCCCAGATTGCTTTCAATAAAAGATTTTACTTCAGCCAGATTTACATCCTTTCCGTTGCTGAGTTGCTTAATATATTCAAACACCTGATCCTGCTTCTGCAACAGGATGCCGGCAAGTACTTTCTTATAAATGAAGGTGGTTTCCTTGAGGCGATCGGGTGCAACATTATCAATATTCTTGATAAATATGACATCGGCATCCAGATCATTCAGATTCTCGAGCAGAGCGCCATGTCCACCAGGCCGAAACACAAGCGATTCGTCGTGTTCGCGAAACGGGCTATTGTTTATGTCAACAGCAATGGTATCGGTAGACGTTTTTTGCACGGAATAACTGATGTAAAACTTACACCCATATTTATCTTCATATTTATTGATTACACCATTAACCAGCTGATTAAAGTCCTGCATGTGTTCCGGCGAAACGGTAAAATGCAAATGTACTTCCTTTGCATCCGATAGCGCATACGAAACCCCTTCGGCCATATGCTCCTCAACTGGTGTGCGGGAACTATCGGTGTAAGAATGGAATTTCAACAGGCCTTTGGGCAGGTTACCATAGTTTAAGCCTTCTTTTTCCAATAAAAGGTTAATTAAGGTTTTATATTTCCCTTCATTAATCAACTGTTCTATATCGAGGCCGAGCGATTGGGCTTTATTCTTAAGATTATTGTAAAATGCAAAATTACGGATCTCAGATATGAAAACGTTTACGTCGTTGGGTACTTTCGATTCGTCAATGTTACCAACATATTCGAGTAAACTTTTGAACATGCGGGTTGCGGCTCCTGAGGCAGGGACGAATTTCAACAGTTTTTTACCTTTCTTATTCTCGCTGTAATAAGCGATTAATGAGGAAAGTTCGGGCTCATCTATTTGCTTAATACCATTGTTGGGGGTTGCAGGGCGCAATACTTTTAAAAACGGGAATCCTGTTTTAAACGATGCTATTTGCGAATTTATTTGCTCTAAAGTAAGCCCGTGCTGCTGAATTTGAACAAGATCTTTTTGCGAAAACATAGTAAACAATTTGATTTATCTTAAAAATACAAAATTCTATCAAGGGAATAACCTTATAAACCTCAAATTGTTTAATAATTTGATCTAATTATGGAATATTCGCACGAACGATAAATACGAATGCATGAAAATCAAGTGGAGAAAAATTTTTTAACACGGAGAAGAAAATATACCTATTAAAAAACATTGTGCTCAGGCCAAATTTAATCGTATTTGTTTGATGTTCTGCAAAGAGAAACGGAGTTCACAGAGGGATAAACCGCATGCGGTTTATAAGCTCAGTGAACTCTATGTCTCTTTTTAGATGAACTTAAATACGCGAACATTTCAGCGCTTTTCTATATGCAGATCACTAAAATGTTTAACCTCCGTGGTAAAGTTTATTTTCTTTTCTCTGCAAACTCATAGCCCATCTGCAATGCCTTCAGATTAAGGTCAATAATCGACTGTCCTTTAGCTCCGAAAATAGCCTCAATTCCCTTCTTTATTGAATCGTACGACATCTGGAGAAAAGGAACCGATGCGCCCAAGACTACCATATTCGACGACTTGATGGAACCGGCAGTCTGTGCCATAGGATCAGCATCTATTACAATCTTGCGGGGCAAAGCATTCAAGGCATCCATTATCTTTTGGATTTCCGGATAGTTTGGAATATTCTCGAATGGCTGACTATTAGTAATAACCCAACCTGTAGACGAGAGATATGGCATATAGCGCAATGCTTCCATGGGTTCAACAGAGATAATCAGGTCGGCCTCGCCAGCTGGTATGAGGTCAGAAGCAACAGGCTTGTCGGAAATGCGCAGATGCGACATTACAGCCCCTCCCCGCTGGCTCATTCCGTGAACTTCGGATTGTTTAATGTATAAATTATTCAGTAAAGCGGTTTGCCCGATTGCAGCGGCAATGGAAAGAATCCCCTGACCACCCACTCCGGCAAGAATTATATCGATTTTCATAATAAACTTTTTAATGTTGGAAACACTTATTTACTTCTGTTCCGGCGTGCGGCAGTTTGAATACACTCGCGCTGCGAAATAATCACCGATACACCCTTGTGATTGATCTCTTCTGTCATAATGCGAACGTTTTCCTCGTGGTTCTTCTTTAAAGGAATAATCACTTTGAGGTGTTCAGGTGCAACGCCCAAGCCAAGACAAATCTTTTCGAGCTTTCCGGTAGCAGATGAAGGCTGACCACCCGTCATACCCGTTGTTTCGTTGTCCGAAATGATAATGGTTACAGGCGAATTCTCAAGTACAGCATCCAACAGCCCGGTCATGCCCGAATGCGTGAAGGTTGAATCGCCAATTACTGCAATAGAAGGAGATAAACCCGCATCGGCAGCACCTTTTGCCATGGTTACCGAAGCGCCCATATCCACGCAGGAGTTGATGGCGTTATAAGGAGGCAATGCACCCAGTGTATAACATCCTATATCAGAGAATACATGACCCTGACCATACGGTTTTAACGCTTCAATTAAAGCATTGTATGTATCGATATGGCTACAACCTTTGCATAATGCAGGAGGTCTGTTTACAACAACATCGGGTACAGGTGTTATAGCTGGTATATTTAATGAAAGACTCTTTGCAACAATAGATGGGGTAAGTTCTCCATCGCGTGGTACATCGCCGGTCAAGCGGCCTTTTATAACAAAGTCGTGGTTTACGAGACCTTTCATTTGCTCTTCTACGAAGGGATAACCTTCTTCAAAAATAATAATGGTCTTGCATATAGAGGTGATCTTATCGATCAATTCCTTCGAAAATGGGTATTGTGTAATCTTGAGGATAGGAAATTTACCCACAATGGCTTTGTTCTCGGTAACATAATTATAAGCCAAACCAGTGGCAATAATACCCAGCGAATGGTCGGAGCCTGGAATCAACGCATTAAAACCAGATTGCAATGCATCGCTTTCGAATTTCGGGAATATGCTGAGCAAATTCTTGTATTTAACTCGTGCATTGGCAGGTAAAAGAATGAACTGCTTTAAGTCGCCGGGAAGCTTCAGATCATTCTGTTTGCGTAAAGCCTTCCGCTGAATACCCGTACGTGAGTGCGCTAAACGGGTAGTAATACGCATAAGCACAGGAACCTTGTACTTTTCGGAATAGTCGAGCCCGTAATGTACCATGTCATAAGCTTCCTGCTGCGACGATGGTTCCAAAATCGGAAGCAAAGCGAATTTTCCAAAAAAGCGCGAATCCTGTTCATTCTGGGATGAATGCATGGAAGGGTCGTCGGCAGAAATTACGATAAGACCTCCGTTTATGCCAGTTACCGCAGCATTCATAAATGGATCGGCAGCTACATTAAGCCCCACATGCTTCATACAAACGATGGATCGTTTGCCGGCGTAGGACATACCAAGTGCAGCCTCAAGCGCCGTCTTTTCGTTGGTTGACCATTTACAGTGAATACCCTCCTTTTCGGCTTCTGGGCTCTTCTGTACAAACTCCATAATCTCAGTTGAAGGCGTACCAGGATATGCATACACGCCAGATATTCCGGCATCAATAGCACCCTGAGCTATCGCTTCATCCCCTAATAATAATTGTTGCATTGTATTGTATTTGTTGTATTTATATTTTACTATTACTTTGTCATTCAGGCGCAGGCCGGAATCCCTAAGCTACGAAGCGCTATGTTTTCAGCCTGGGATAATGTTTGTCTCCGTAGGCAAAGGATTCCGGCCTGCGCCGGAATGACAGTCCTTTTGGAGCCGTTTACCTCTCCGCTAAGCGTAGTCTCCGACTACGATTATGCCACTACTCGCCTGTTACAGTAATCACAATCCTTCGCGGCCCGCCATAATTACGAAACTCGCATAGATAAATACCCTGCCATGTTCCCATATTCAGCCGTCCATTGGTAATAGGAATGGTTAACGATGGGCCTGCCAGCGTACTCTTAATGTGCGCTGGTAAATCGTCACTTCCTTCGAGTGTATGTTCGTAATATGATTGGTTTTCAGGAACCAGTTTATTGAAAACCTTTTCAAAATCTAGTCTTACAGTAGGGTCGGCATTTTCATTTATAGTGAGCCCGGCCGATGTATGTTTTATAAATATGTTCATCAAGCCAGTTTGTGGCAGTTTAGGAAATCGCTCCGACAAAAGCCGCGTAATCAAATGAAATCCACGCTTAAATTCCGGCAGTTCTACTTCTACCTGATGAATCATAGCAAAAATTTTAAAATTCCTTAATCCACAACAAAAATATAGTTATTTTCGTTTCTGAAAACCGTAATTTTCTTTTATTCAACATAAGTTTTCAACACAATGAACCAGCCACTTGTATTTGCTGACTTAAACAAACACCTGTAGTGAAAAGATTAACCGTAAGCACATCTGTTATAAGCCTTTTATTGTTTGTTACGCTGGTTGCATCGGCTCAGAAAGTCAGAGAAATCAGCGGATATGTAACAGATAGTTTACAGAAGCCAGTTGCAGGTGCTACCATATATATTCAAGAATTAAAAAACGGCACCACGAGCAACGAAAAGGGATATTTTTCGCTAACTATACCACAAAACCAGCGCATTACGCTGTCCGTTTCTTCAATCGGTTTTAAAACCACAAGCAGAACAATTGAAGCTGGTGCAGATCTTGTAAAAATAAGTATTTCATTAAGTAATTACGTAGAACATATTGGCGAAGTGACGGTTATAAGTACCAATGAACGGGAGACCGGCCTGAACCGGATTAATATACGTGACATTACCCGCTTGCCCAATCCCAGCGGGAATATCGAAACATTCATCAAAACATTACCAGGCGTGGCTTCCAACAGTGAGCTAAGCGCGCAATACTCGGTGCGTGGCGGCAGCTTCGACGAAAACCTGGTATATGTGAATGATGTGGAGATTATCCGGCCATTCCTGATTCGCTCGGGGCAGCAGGAAGGGCTTAGCTTCATCAATTCCGATATGGTATCGTCGGTGCGATTCTCTGCTGGCGGCTTCGAATCGCGGTTTGGTGACCGGATGTCGTCTGTGTTGGATGTATCGTACCGCCGACCTGAGAAATTTGGCGTAACCGGTTCCTTAAGCCTTATGGGAGGCAGCCTTACAGTTGAAAGTATTACGAAGAATAAGAAATTCTCGCAAATTACCGGCGTGCGATATCGCGATTCCAAGTACCTGTTGAATTCCTTTCAAACCAAAGGCGAGTATAGCCCGCGATTCGTCGATTTTCAAACCTTACTTACCTACAAACCCACGACGAAACTGGAGTTTAACTTTCTTGGTAATTTTGCTCAGAACCGCTACGACTTTGTTCCTGAAAGCCGCTCGACCAACTTCGGCACGCTGAACGATCTGTACAGCCTGAAAATATATTATGCAGGGAAAGAAATGGACAGATATCGTTCCGCACTAGGATCATTGGCAGTTATATACCGGCCGGCCACTCATCTGTCGCTTAAATTCATGGCTACAGGTTATTCAACCTCTGAGCAGGAAACGTATGATATTGATGGCCAATATCTAATAAACGAACTGGATAATAGTGCCGAATCACCAACTTATAAAGACAGCATTCTGAATATTGGTGTTGGCGAAATGCTGAACCATGCAAGGAATTACCTGTGGATGGATGCTGGCACCCTTTCTCACATTGGTTTGTACGAAAAGGGAGCACACACTCTCCGCTGGTCAGTTCAAGCCAAACGCGAATGGGTTACCGATCGCCTGAATGAATGGACGTATATGGATTCAGCCGGCTACTCCATCCCATACAGAGAGCAATCCATTATTATGGACGAACTGGCCAAAGCAGAGAATCATATTACCAGTACACGCTTTAGTGGTTACTTACAAGATGCAATAAAATTAAGTGCGAAGGATGCCAATTTTTATATTAATGGAGGTATTCGCTTTCATTATTGGACATTTAATAAGGAATTGCTTATTAGTCCGCGTGGCCGGATTGCCTACCAACCCTCATGGAAAAGCAATATGTTATTCTACCTGGCAGGGGGTGTATACCAGCAACCCACATTATACAGGGAAATGCGCAATACCAAAGGTGAAATAAACAAAGATATTAAGGCACAAAAGAGCATTCATCTGGTAATGGGCAATGATTATTACTTTCAGTTATGGGAAAGGCCTTTTAAACTCACTACAGAACTGTATTATAAATCATTGTCCGATCTTATTCCCTACAAAATGGATAATGTTCGCCTTAAGTACTCTGCCCAAAACGAGGCCAAAGGCTATGCTGCCGGTATGGATATGAAACTAAACGGAGAGTTTGTTGAAGGTGTAGAATCCTGGTTAAGCATTTCGCTACTAAAAACGGAAGAAGACATAAATGGTGACTACTATACCGACCGCACTGGCAACCGTATAGAACCCGGATATTATCCACGACCCACTGATCAGCGGTTTATACTAAACCTGTTCTTCCAGGATTATTTACCCAACAGCCCTACATTACAAGTGCATATGAATTTTGTTTATGGGAGCAGGATTTCAATTACCCCTACCCGCTCTCCCCGCTATGACTTAACGTTTCCCATGGGGCCTTACCGCCGTGTTGACCTTGGCTTCTCAAAAACCATTAAAAAGAAAGGCTTAGAGAGCCGTAGCATGTTCCGGCGATTCGATGAATTTATTCTTGGCATAGAAGTATTTAACCTGTTAAACATCAACAATAAGTCGTCCTATTTATGGGTACGCACGGTAAACAACCAGAGCAACGAAATGAGCGAAGTTGCAGTTCCTAATTATCTTACTTCCAGACGTATAAACATAAAATGTTCATTTTCTTTTTGATCCAACATATAATAATTTTGCTTTAACCCACAGAATAAATTTATCTTTGTCCTCCAAAAATTAAACCCTATGCGAAAATCGAAATTTTGGGCCTATTTTATTGCAAGTGTGATGCTTTTAAGCATAGCCTGGATGTCGCGAAAAGTAGTTTTCAAATCTGTTTTCGAGAAAATGATTGCCAAAGCCGAGAGCAAGTTTGACTTTGACATCACCTACAAAAGTGCACAACTTAGTGGGTTACGTACCAT
>DATALJ010000155.1:0-2092 GCA_036261135.1 Bacteroidales bacterium | reverse complement strand
CATTTCATGTGGAGATTAATAATGGTAAAGCTGATAAACTCAGGCGTAAATGGGCTTTGCTCAATACCCGGATTCCTTTGGTAATTAAGCAATCCCCTTATCGGGAAGTGGTTGACCCTTTAATAGAATATATAGATTCGGAAGAACATGCATCTCGTCCGGGAGATCTTATTACAGTACTTCTACCTCAGTTTTTTGTATCAAAGTGGTGGGAAACGGCCCTTCATAATAACACCAGCCTATTTATAGCCAATGCTATGCTGCACAAGCGTAATGTAGTGGTATCGATTTTACCTTTTTATATTCGCGATTGGGATCAAAACCTATTAAAGGCTATTAAAAACCAAACGCACAGTAAAGAACCACGTCCATTATAAAAAGCGGGTTATATCCTTTCAGCTGCCTTGAAATTGGGCAGCTGTTTATGCTCTTGGATACCTTAAACATTTTTTTATATTTTGGAGAAACTTAACCGGAATCTAAAGTACGGCAGATGGTTAAGTGCTGCGCTGGGGGACGGCAGTTAGGCATATTAGGAGAGTCCCGGGTGAATGTGTTAAAGTTGAATTTAGCGTTAGATAAACTATAAGGGAGCCTGTTTTCATGGAAAAGGAAAAACGAGTGGATCCTAACCTTTTATTAGCTGGCATTAAACAAGAAGGTAGGGGAAAGCTTACAGTATTTCTGGGACCTGCAGCCGGAGTGGGTAAAACTTATGCCATGCTGGAAGCAGCCCGGGAAAAGTATCATAACGGAGTAGACGTAATTGCAGGATGGGTGGAGACTCATGGACGCAAGGAAACTGAGGCTTTACTGGCCGGTTTCTCTGTTATGCCGCCGAAAAATATAGAGTATCGGGACAAAAACTTTTTAGAAATGGACCTGGATGGACTTCTAACCCGCAAACCCCAGCTAGCTTTGGTCGATGAATTAGCTCATACCAATATTCCCGGTTCACGTCATAACCGCCGCTACCAGGATGTAGAAGAATTATTGGCGGCAGGGATCAATGTTTATACTACATTGAATATTCAGCACATTGAATCTCTTAACGATGTGGTAGCACAGATTACAGGAATCAGAGTACGGGAAACAGTACCAAACCAGATACTGGAACAAGCAGATCAGATTCATCTGGTTGATATTCCACCGGAAGAATTAATACAAAGGCTCCAAGAAGGCAAAGTATATGTTCCAGGGCAAGCGGCAGAAGCTCTTAAAAAATTCTTTCGGCCAGGTAATATCAATGCATTAAGGGAACTGGCTTTGCGGTACACCGCCAAGCGGGTTGACCATCAGGTAGAATCCTATATGCGGGTACATGGTATTTCCGGACCGTGGCCTGCCGGGGAACGGGTGATGGTGTGTATAAGTTCAAATCCCTTCTCTGCCCAACTAATTCGTATTGCCAAGCGAATGGCCGAGGGCCTCTCTTCCGAATGGCTGGCGGTTTATGTGGAAGCCCCCCGGCTGCAGCCCGCGAGTGAAGCAGCCAGAGATACTCTGGCTAAAAATTTACGGCTTGCGGAGCAACTTGGGGCAGAGACCATTACTCTCACAGGCGAAGATGTAGCAGACGAAATACTTGAACTTGCCCGTAAGCGCAACATTTCTCAAATAATTATCGGTAAACCCTTACAAACACGATTATGGGAACTGCTGCACGGCTCAGTAGTTGATAAAATTATCCGTCAAAGTCATGGCATTAGTGTTCATGTTATTCCGGGTGTGTCTAAACAAACCCGGGATTCTAAAGAATCTGATATAGGATTAGTCAAGGGTGTCTCCTTATTTACATATATAGGTGCTATATTAATGACCGCACTGCTTACTATTCTGGCAGCTCCCCTAAGGGAAATTCTGGGTTTAGTCAATATCGCTATGTTATATTTGCTTCCTATACTGTTCAGCGCGGTAAAATGGGGAACTTACCCGGCAGTTGTTACTGCCTTAACAGGCGTTATAGCTTTTGACTTTTTCCTGGTACCGCCGGTAAAAAACCTTTACTGTTGAGGATATCAGATATATCCTAACCTTTGTTATTTTTCTAGTGGTGGCCCTCTACAGCTTCAGCTACCTTATCCGCAATGCT
>DATALJ010000154.1:0-18204 GCA_036261135.1 Bacteroidales bacterium | reverse complement strand
TTATACCCATATCGCTTACAGGGGTTTTAACGTGCAGGTTCATATCGAACGGATTTCCGGCCATTTCGAAGTGGAAAGCATCCAAATCTACCGTAGTATTATCCATCTGCGATCCATCGTAAAATACTTTCAGGTCAACATTAATATTATCAACCGATTTGGGAAGATCGGGGTAGCGGAACATTGCCTTCTGAACCAAAAGATTCAAACCAACATTGGGCATCCGCTTTCCATAATAAATTCCCTTTACGTAACCATCAAGTTTAAGTGTTCCTGCAGCTTGCAACGATGGAAAATCCTTCATATATATGGCAGGAACCATAGACAGGATTGTTTTGAAATCGGCTTTATTGGTTTTAAATGCCAGATCAGTTTCAATGGAATCGTTAGGCATTTTTACAACACCGGTGATACCCATGGAAAGGTCGTTTAAACGTATTTCATTTTCTTTCAGCGTGTAAATGCCATTGGCAAGGTCAGCATCAATCTTAGCATCAAACCCAACTGTAGCTTGTTTTACACAGCGAATATTATCCATAAGGAAGTCCAGCGAAGCGATGGATGTTTTCATATCCATTTCATCCTTTTTGGCCGAGAAATGTCCAGAAAGTAGGAAGTTCAGATCGTTGATAACGGCAGTCATCTTAGCAGTATCGTCCTGGTATTTTATGTATGCATCCTTTATCTGAAATTTTTTAAGATTTGCCCCAAAGTTGAATTCAGTGGCTGCTGTATCAGCCGCAACTTCTTCTGAAGGTTTGGCAATATCCCAGTTTGCCTTTCCATTTTTCAGCACATGCGCGTAAACCCTCGGTTCGTCGAGAAGGATAGACTTAACCTTAATATTGGTCATCTTTATGGCGCTGATAATATCCACACGTACACTAAATGACTTGAATGACAATAGCGTATCCTTTTCGAACTCGCCAATACCAACTACGGTAAGGTCTTCGAGTGCCACATATGCATTGGGGAAGTTACGGATCAACGAAATCTTAATCCCGGAGAAATCCACTTTTGCATTCAACGATTTATTGATTTGTTCTTTTGCGATCTTTTCAATTGGTTTTTTAAGGAAAAAAGGCGCCACCAACAGAATAAGGAAAAAAACGCCAAAAACAATCAACAGTATTTTAAAGAATTTTTTCATGATATTTGGGTTTAATTAAGAACATAAATTTAAGTAATTCCTCAATTTATTAAACCAATTGGCATTATAAAACGCAAAAAAACCTAATACTAGTATAACTCTAAAAAACAAAAGATTACAGGAAGAATAGTGTATTTATGCCGAAAAAATTGCAAAAGCGCTATTTTTTTAAACGAAAATACATATCTTTGCGCCGCGTTTGAACAAAACGATGGACCCGTAGCTTAATTGGATAGAGCATCTGACTACGGATCAGAAGGTTGGGGATTCGAATTCCTCCGGGTCCGCTAAAAAAGCCACTTACAAGAAATTGTGAGTGGCTTTTTTGCTTTTGAGCAGCAGATTAGCACCCGATCAGTTAAAACATTGACATTTAATTACTCCGAAATCTTAAATATCCACTTACTCTCCAATTTTTCATCTTCATCGGTAATTTTGGCCATTTTAGCGATAATTTATTCTTTGCTGTTGTGTAACCCTTTACCTTCGATCAAACAAATCCTAAACTAAAATTCATCCTATCATGGGAAAAAAGATCATCATCATTGGCGGCGGTATGGCGGGCCTGTCTGCCGGAATTTACAGCCAAATGAATGGCTTCGAAACTGAAATCGTAGAAATGCACAACATTGCAGGCGGACAATGTACTGCCTGGGACCGCAAAGGCTACCGTTTCGATTATTGTCTGCACTGGCTCGTAGGAACTATCAAAAGTTCGTTCAATCGCATATGGAAAGAAACCCATGTTATAACCGATAAAACCCAAATCATTGATCATGATATTTTTTCTAAAATGGTAAACGACAAAGGGGAAGAACTGATCATTTATACCAACATTGACCGATGGGAAAAGTATTTGCTCGAAATAGCTCCGGAAGACGAATCTAGCATCCGCAAAATGTGCAAACATATGCGTACCGCATCTTTACTGGAACTAAACGTTGGCGATGGCTTTTTCCCCAAAATGGCAGCATTGATAAAGATGGCTCCTATGATGCCGCTATTCTTAAAGTACGGGAAAAAGAGCTGTAATGAATACTTTGCTGAGCTCAATTTCAAAAATCCACGTCTCTCCTACTTCTTCAATAAAATGTATGGCTACAGGAATTTTGCGGCCATTGCTTTTATTGCTATGCTGGCCTGGTTTCACCAGAAAAATGCGGGCTATATTATTGGCGGATCCTTGCCTCTGGCTCAAAGAATGACTGAGCGCTATCTATCCCTCGGCGGTAAGCTTACTTTCAGTAAAAAGGTTTCTAAAATAGTTGTTGCAAACAACATGGCAAGGGGTGTTCAACTATCGGATGGCTCTATATTGAACGCCGATTATGTGATTAGCGCCGCCGATGGCCGTTCCACGCTTTACGAAATGCTCGGCGGCAAATACCTCACCCCGCAAATAAAGGATGCATACGATAATTGGGAACTATTCACACCATTGGTTCAGGTTTCGTTTGGTATTGACATTAAAATGAATATGGAATTCCCCATTCTCAGTGTTATGCAGGATGAAATAAAGATCGGTTCCATGCTGGTGGAAAATGGGTATTCCCTGATGGTATACCAATACGACCCAACCATGGCGCCTGAAGGCAAGACAACTGTAGTAATCCGCTATGAAAGTTCATGGGATAACTGGGAAGACCTATCGCATGAGGCCTATAAGGAAGAAAAAGAAAAGATCAAAGCAGATGCAACGACTCTCCTTGAATCGCATTATCCTGAGGTAAAAGGCCATATTGAGGTGACAGATGTAGCCACACCTTTAACCGATGCGCGTTACACCGGTGTATGGAAAGGCGCTTACGAAGGTTTTGCGCCATCTGCAAATAACATTACCAAGTCGCTTCCGAATGTATTACCGGGTTTACAAAACTTCTACATGGCAGGTCAATGGCTACAGCCGGGAGGCGGATTACCTCCATCGGCAGCATCAGGCAAAAAGGCCATTTCAGCTATTTGTAAGAAGGAGAAAAAGGAATTCCGGGTGATAGAGTAATGTGTAATGTCTTATTCAAACCATGCAACAAGAGTTTAAGTAATAAATCTCTTTAAACACTATATGTTTCTTATTGAAATCTAAAAAAAAGAATAATCCCGAAGGGATGTAATTATTGTAGAATTATTCACGGAATAAAAACCCTAAACCCAGAATGGGTGACATTATATAAAATTTACATTTCAATATGTCACCCATTCTGGGTTTAAAAATCTATAATTACCTGGCTTTCTATAATAATATCAGCCCTTTGGGCTTGAAATAAAGCATAAAATCTTTTATAATTCCAGTAATTGGTTTAACTCACTTTTGCGCGGCCAAAGATCTTTTGGCAAGAGCTACTTTTAAATAAGTCGAACTCATTTCAAAAAATACGTCAGCACCTCGCCTTCCCGCTGCAACGAAAAAGTGTGAAAGCCTTTTCCCTTCAGCATATCGATTATAGGCGCAGGAACAAAGGGCGTCTTCAACTCAAGCGCTTCGCCCACTTGCAATTTATTTGTTATTGATAAGATCTCTGCCATTGGGCTACCTCCCGAATTGATTATCGGAGACGCATCGAACTGAGCAGTAATAGCGGCCGGGGTAAACCAATCGGGAGCTCCCGCTACAACATATTCAATATTTTCAGCCACATCATGCAAGGTATCCTGCCCCACTTCCATTCTCAGGCGATTTACCAGTTCTTCTACCTTCATTCCACCTACCATTGCAGCTTGCTGTAATGAAGCCACACGTGCCGCGGTTTTGCGGAGTATCGGATTCTTCAGTTTGGCAAATGCTGGAGAAATGCTGAGCAGCGTTTCTTCCAATTGTGGGAAAGCATCCAACAGCTCTCCCACTTTGGTTTTTGGTGATATAATCAGTTTTGTTTCAGCCATAACACTATTTTTTGGTGTACGACAACAAACGTTGTTCACCTTCGAGCTTACGCAGATGCGTTAAATCCTGGGTATACTCAATTGTTCCAAGATACTCGCCTTCCTTTCCGCGCAATGCAAAGTACTCAATGTATATAAACCTGCCCTGCATGCTAATCCAGAAGGCCGCACTATTCTCCTTCCCGCTTTTGAAATCGCTCAGGATCTGATCAACAACATGCACACTATGTGGCGGATGGCACATACGTACATCGCGACCCAGGATTGCCCGGTTGCGGGTAAATATGCGGTCAGGCCCAAGGCTGAAGAATTTTACTTTATCGTCCTTGTCCACGAAAGTAATATCAATGGGTAGCACTTTAAACAACGCTTCCATCTCATCAATAGAGAAGCTTCCGGTAGTAAGTTGTAGAAAGTTCTTTGTATTGAAGGTAGGTTCAGAAGTGGTAATACCTTCTGGCTTCCATTCTTCCTGCGGATCATACAAACAATAACCGAACTCCATGGTTTGCTGGTATACAGCATACCAATCCTCGTCAGTAAGCGTATCCATGCTCATGGGAAGAAGGATTTCCTCCTCCTTCATAATCATATCGGTTATTGCCTGAACCGCTGGTTTAAAAACCATTTCAGCTACTGTTTTGGCTTCATCAGCGTTTATAGCTCCGGGAGCAGAAACAACTTCAAGCGCTGCTTTTAGTTTTTCCCTGGTCTCATCATGCTTACCCCACATCACCTTGGGAGGACCAGTAATTCCGTACTTTTCGAGAAAAGGGAAGAGCAGGTATTCTTTGCGTTTATAGTGTTTGTCAACGTCCATTAATTCGTTGAAACGAGCATGGAGTTTTAAGAATAGCGGTTTAACCTCTTCGTCCTTTGCATAAACAAGTTGCGCTAATAACTGATCTACAGCATCCACAGCCTTTTCCAACTCCCGGTTTTCCTTCTTAAATGTATCTATCGGATGTGCAGGAGGTATTGCCTTTGCACCGCTCTGATCGATATGACCTTCGAGTACCTTGGTATGAATATCGCAGAACTTCAGAACTTCCTCAGCTGGTAAGCCTTCCGAAATCAGCTCCTGTTCTACCTGTACTACTTCGTCGTATGGTATATCCCTCAATAGATCTACTAAACGTTTCCAAACCATTTCAGGAGCCTCTCCCTGATGAAGTTGCAAAATCATGTGCTTCAGAAGCTCTCTCCGCTTCTGGGAATTATTAATATATTCACTCATAATTAAAAGATTTTCGTTTTGAATTTCTCAGGATGACTTAATAACATGCATCCTAAATCATTTGTTTTCTTGGGTTAAGCTATCCCGATAGCGAAAATTCAAGCTGTGTAATTAAATTATGTAATAAGCTGGGTGTAATTCCCATGCTGAGCGTATTCTCTGACTACGATCAAAATCAGCCTTTGCTACTCCTCGTATTTTATAATCTCAACCGGGCAACCCTCCGCTGCATCTTTAATTTCATCACTATGTGCTGTATAATCAACATCATTCTTTACAACTGCTATGTCCTGTATTTCAAAAACATCAGGACAAATATCTGCACATAAACCACATGATGTGCAGCCTTCTTCCATCCATACTTTTTTAATTGCCATGGCGTAAAATTTTGATTTATACTAAATCTACAAAAATCAATGTTTTATCCTATATTTCTTTCTCCAAAGTAAATACCCGCTAATCACGATAGTAACTGATGCCAGGCCAATAAGCGGAACCAACAGAATATAAAACATACCCAAAAAGCCTTCGAAAATCCTGCCTGTGTGAAATTCCAAACATACACTCCAAAGAGACATGCGGGATTCGGCCAGTACGTTAGCCGGTATTTCAGGAAATTGGCCATCATGCCACAGAGGAATAATCCCATGATCATAATCTACCATATACTGAAGTCCCTGGGTATCGTGTAGCACCCCCGTTACCTTGTAATCGCCCACTGGTCTACCTCCGGACTGCTCAGTGTAAATTGTTCCCTTTGCATAATTCAGGATTTCAGGGTGTGATGGGTGCCATAGAAACAAGCCGCTGAATGATCCAATCAGAAATGCCCCATTTTCGTAATGTTCAAAGGTATTAATGCCCATCACACTTATAGGAGGCTGAATCTGAAACCGGGCAGGCCATAATTCAACAGGATCCATAAAATACATACCCTCCGATGTTGAAAGCAATAGTATGCCTCTATCTTCATCATAAAGTATATCTCGAAGCTTATCATACCAAGGATTGGGTTGGTCCAAATGCGAAAACTTAAGCGGCGCAACATTGGCACGGGCAATAGCAATCAGCAATGGCGGACGCAGGAACATTCCGGTAAAAAACAATAAAATGAGCAGGACAAACGTCCATGCACCCACTTTGTTGTGCCATTTCAACGACCACTTGTTTACCTTAATGATGCGTGTAGCTGGTTTTTGCCGTTTAAACCTGCGCTTAATCCAGTCCGGAAAAAAGAAATATATAATGCCTGTAATTGAAAGAAAAGCGGTGATGACACCCAGTAAATCCACAAACAACTTGCCCGGCAGCCCCAATATCTCACCAGAATGAATCTGCCAAATGGTTTCAAATAGCGTGATCTTATTTTGATACCCTTCAGGAGCTTTTAATTCCATTTTGGCAAACTGGGTGCGAATCCCTGCTGATCGTCCTTTATAAAGATGCGACCGGCTAAGGGCATACAATGTATCACCTATGCTCTCTATGCCTGTGAAGCGCTCGTTTTTGGAGTCCAGATCGAACTTCTGCCAATGATTTAAATCCCTATCGTAAGCAAATAACCCGAACAATGTTGCGGCGTAAAGGCTTCCATCCTCCGACCTGTGTACGTCGAATATTTTCCTGTTATCGCTACCCTTCGGAAATCCATTGTTAAAAGATGTATACTGTTTAAAAGCCGAATCAGTAAGCCATATTCCAATGTTCCCATACACCAAAATACTGTCTTTACTTAGTATTAAGTTACCCTTCAGTGCTGCATTGTTCCAGTTTTCATAACGATATTGACCCGGTAACAGGCTACGGCTTACGTCAATTCCCGAAAATACATCGCGGTGGTTCATGAATATGCCTGTAATAGCATAATACAGCAGAATAAACGATAGAATTAGTCCTGGCCAGCGGTGTAGCTTCTTATAAAGAATGGCTGCGTTACTCATAATCAAACATTCATCAGTATTTTCGATTTATAGGTATACTTACGGGCCAGTGATTGGATGGTCTCCGTTGATACCAGATTATTAATAGCCTCGCGAATGGCTTTATATTGTTCATGTAGAGGACATGGATTATTCTCGTCGCAATGTTTAAGACCAAAACCACAGCCGGTTAAGACTTTCCCTCCTTCTGTAAACATGATCAAATCCTTAATTGGCATCTCAGGTTTGCCTTGTTCGAAATAAAAACCGCCGCCCTTACCTTTCAGCGAATGCAAAACACCCTGTTTTACCAGTCGTTGCAATATTTTCGCAGTAAAAAATTGGGGAGCCTCAATTTCTTTAGCTATTTCAGCTATTCCAGGCCTGTGATTCTTCAAATTCTGAGTTTGAATGTAAACCAGGCCACGCAGGGCATATTCAGTCTCTTTGTTAAACATATGATTTAAACTTATTACTCCACAAAAATACAACTTTTTTTAAATTACTAAAAGACCTTTTTGTCTTTTTATAAAATAATTTTATACCTTTGTATCCGTAATTCCTAATTTATTAAACATGGAACAGAAAGAATACACAAAAACCAATATTGGTCAGATAGTTGCAGACGATTTCAGAGCTGCCGAAATACTCAAGGATGCAGGAATTGATTTTTGCTGCGGAGGGAAAAAAACGCTGGAAGAAGCATGTAAAGAGAAAAGCATAAATCCTGAAATAATCGAAAAAAGGATACAGGACCTGGCCTTGATACCTGCAACCCATTCGCAGAATTTCAAGGAATGGTCGCTCGACTTCCTGGCTGATTATATTGTAAACACACATCATAAATATGTAATAAAGACCTTGCCAGAGCTAGTTTTCTATACAGGCAAAATTGCAGCCGTACATGGTTCTAACCACAAAGAATTGCAGGAAGTAGCCGATTTATTCAGCCAGATTAACACCGAGTTGTTACAGCACTTAAAAAACGAGGAAGAAGCTCTTTTCCCTGCCATTAAAGAAGTTCTAAAAACTAATTCTCAAGAATCGCGGAAAACAATACAGTCCGAAATCAACAGAATGACTGGCGAACATGAATTTGCAGGCGGCGCAATGGACAAAATAAACGAAATAACCAATGGTTACAAAGTTCCAGAAGATGGCTGCAGTACATACCATGTAACATTTAAACTGCTACGCCAATTCGAAGACGATCTGCATATTCACGTGCACCTCGAAAACAATATACTGTTTCCAAAGGCACTGAAGCTTTAAAACGCTTCACGTGTAAGAAATTGTTCCTAGACCGTGTCTACAATCAGCTGGTGGCATGGCTTAGAATGACAAATGCATTAAGGAAAATCTTCATATTAAACAATATCACACCAATCTTGTATATACACTAATAGCAACGACAATGAAATCAGCAACTAAAAACTTAGAAAACGATCATGTTTACATCCTTCGATTGATCGATGTTATGGAAACTGTTACATACGATGACTCTCCAAACATTAACGATCTTGAAACCATTGTGTATCTTATAAAAAACTATGCCGATGGTTTTCATCATGAAAAAGAAGAGCACCTGCTATTCCCGATGATGGGGCAAAAAGGCTTTTCGCCTTACCAGGGACCAGTAGCTGTAATGCTTAATGAGCATACGCAGGGTAGAGATTACGTAAAAGGCATGGTTGAAGGAATCGATCTCTTTAAAAACGGCGATCAGCAAGCCATTTCAACTATTTACACAAATATGCGCGGCTATATATCGCTGCTGCGGAACCATATATCCAAGGAAAATAATGTATTGTTCAGGATGGCAGACAATGTGCTATCGGACACAGAACAGGAGGAATTGTTAAAAGAATTCTCAAAGGTCGAAAACAGCAATGTTTGCGGAAGCGTGCTCACGGGATACATTGCTTCCATCGAAGCTCTAGAGAGAACGTACTTAGCTCATATTACAAATTCTAATAACTAACTAAACGAGTATAACATGAAAACACGAAAACTCTGGCTGGGATTTATTGCCGTTATGGCGATATCATTTGCAGTTCTACTTTACTTTGGCAGGGAAATATACAGGCAAGCCCCGCCTGTTCCCGAGAAGGTTGTAACAACCGATGGAACCGTACTTTTTACAGGTCAGGATATCAAAGACGGACAGAATGTATGGCAATCGATAGGTGGCCAGGAATTAGGAACAGTATGGGGACACGGTGCATACCAGGCTCCGGACTGGAGTGCGGACTGGCTTCATAAAGAAGCGATGTTTATACTCAACAGATTAGCGCAACAAAGCGATGGAACAACATTCGAAAATGTAAGTGATGAGCGAAAAGCAGCATTAAAGATTACATTACAAAAAGATTTACGAAAGAATACCTACGATGCGGCTACCGGAGTACTCACTATTTCTAAATTACGAGCCGAGGCTATTGCTGAAAACACCAAATACTATACAGGGCTATTTACCAATGCGTCGGAATCGAAGAAATACCGGGAGACGTACAGTATTCCGGAAAACTCCATAACCGACCCGGAACGGCTTGAGGACCTGAATGCCTTCTTCTTTTGGATATCATGGGCATGCGTAACCGAACGCCCCGGGCAGGATATTACCTACACCAACAACTGGCCGTCAGAAGAATTGGTAGCAAACAAGCCAACCGGCTCGTTGCTGCTTTGGACAGGCTTTAGTGTCATTCTTTTATTAGCCGGTATAGGCTTTTTGGTGTGGATTTATGCCAAAAAACGCGACGAAACGCCCGATCCGATACCGAACAAGTTCCCGTTGAAACCTCAAACTCAAACCCCATCGCAGAAAGCGACCATTAAGTATTTCTGGATTGTAACGGCATTATTGCTTGTACAAGTAATTATGGGTGTAATAACTGCACACTATACCGTGGAAGGGCAGGCTTTCTATGGTATACCACTCGCGGATTGGCTTCCCTATTCGATTTCACGGACATGGCACGTCCAGATTGCCATATTCTGGATTGCTACATCGTGGTTAGCTACCGGACTATATTATGCACCGGCTATTTCAGGCTATGAACCTAAATTCCAACGCTTCGGAGTCAACTTCCTTTTTGGTGCTTTAATTTTTGTGGTTGCAGGATCACTTATCGGACAATGGATGGGTGTAATGCAAAAGCTTGGCCTGATTCATAACTTCTGGTTCGGACATCAGGGATACGAATATGTTGACCTGGGCCGTTTCTGGCAGATAATTCTTTTCATTGGACTGGTGTTATGGCTTGTACTGATGGGTCGTGCTATCTGGCCTGCTCTAAAACAACGTTCCGAAAGCAGGAACCTGCTTATCCTTTTCCTCATTTCCTCCATTGCCATTGCGGCGTTTTATGCAGCAGGTTTCATGTGGGGCCGACAAACAAACCTGGCAGTAGCTGAATACTGGCGTTGGTGGGTAGTTCACCTTTGGGTTGAAGGATTTTTCGAAGTATTTGCAGCGGTTATAACGGCATTCTTGTTTGTACGTCTTCATATTATAAAGGCTACAACTGCTACATTCGCTGTGCTATTCTCAACCATTGTCTTCCTTTCGGGAGGTATCCTTGGAACTTTCCATCATCTTTATTTCACAGGGACACCTACAGCCGTATTAGCACTAGGAGCTACTTTCAGTGCGCTTGAAGTCGTTCCGCTAGTTCTAATTGGGTTTGAAGCTTATGACAGCTTGAAACTCAGCAGAAGTAACGAGTGGATAAAAGCATATAAATGGCCGATATACTGCTTCATATCTGTAGCCTTCTGGAATCTTGTAGGCGCCGGTATATTTGGATTCCTGATTAATCCTCCAGTAGCACTTTACTACATGCAGGGTTTAAATACTACACCGGTACACGGCCATACGGCATTGTTTGGTGTGTATGGTATGCTGGGAATCGGATTAATGCTGTTTGTGCTTCGTGAAAACAACCTGGAAGCCAAATGGAAAGAAGGAATGATCAAATTCAGTTTCTGGAGCATCAATATTGGGCTGGCTGCCATGGTGCTTATCAGTGTGCTTCCGGTTGGTTTGGCTCAAACAGTAGCCAGTGTACAACACGGCTTATGGTACGCCCGCTCAGCTGAGTTTATGCAACAACCCTATATTCTTACATTCAAGTGGCTGCGGGTAATTGGCGATACCATTTTTGCTGCGGGATCACTAACCCTTGCTTGGTTTGTATATGGATTGGCCAAAGGGTGGAGTATAAAAAAGGGCGAAAAGAATAATTTGTTTTAAAAACAGCACGCGTTACAAACGCGCGCCAGCTTTTTGACGCGTAGTGGATATCATGCCACAAAGACACTAAAACGCGAAGAAACACAAAGATGAGACGTACAATTCTTTGTGTTTCTTTGTGCCTTTGAGACTTCGTGGCAAACAATATAGTTTAAACCAATTCAAACTCGCTTCCAGCCTTCATTCTTGCACAATATGCATTATCTCCTTCAAGCTGAATTTCCTGGATAACCGTTTTCATTTGTACTACCACATAATCCTTTTGGTTCCGGAAATGAATGAACATAGCTGCAAGGTTTACTGCGGCTTCAATCCCTTTGGGATTTCTGAACAGCACAGTAAAGAACATTTTCCAGTAAAGATATCCGGTCTTCTTATTGAAACCAGCAATCCGGCAAACCCTAAAAAATGACCGGAGGTACTTTAGTGATGTTTTAAAGTTGGGAACATGTTTATACGCAGCCTTTAAAGAAAGTCCATTGTATATTACACGCTTATAATAGTTTGCGGGATCATAAATATGTTCCAACACTTGTATGTAATTATTGATAATGGTTTCACGCGGAATTTTGGTTACAAAGTTAAGCCCACTGGTAGATTGGTCGATTTCGCGTTCACTAATTTCTTTGGCAGAAAAGTGGAATAGCCTCCCCTCCTCTTTCAACCTGCGTGTGAGCTGGGTATTTGGCAATGCATAAAGCAATCCTAACATGGCCATTGTTACCCCCGATTCCTGTACACAATTGATCATGTTTTGAGCAATATTCGGACTATCGCTATCGAAACCAATTATAAAACCGCCATTACAAACCATTCCATAGGACATTATTTTGCGCACAGCCTCAGTAACAGACTTATTCACATTCTGGTTTTTATTGTTCAGCGCCAGCGTTTCATTTTCCGGTGTTTCAATTCCCAGAAACACGTACCGGAAATCAACATCCTTCATCAGTTGCAGCAACTCATCGTCATCTGCCAGGTTTACGGATGCTTCTGTTGTAAAATAAAAAGGATACTTGCGCTCAACAGTCCATTGCTTGATCTCCCGCAACAGCTCTTTTACTTTCTTCTTATTACCAATGAAATTATCGTCAACAAAGTCGATGTGGCCTCGGTAGCCTAAAGCGTAAAGACTTTGCAGCTCTTTTATGATTTGTTCGTTTGTTTTGAAGCGTGGTGTGCGGCCAAACAACTCAATAATATCGCAAAACTCGCATCCAAAAGGGCATCCACGAATAAACTGAACCCCAATCATAATATAATCGCTGAATCGGATCAGATCATACCTTGGGACTACAGCATGCAACATATCTGCCTTCTCCTCCGATTTATACACACCTTTACTGGCGCCATTCTTCAAATCGGCAAGAAACATAGGTATTGTCAATTCTCCTTCGCCTAATACCAAATAATCAGCTTTCTTGTAAAGATCGGGTTGAGAGGTAGGATCTGCTCCTCCAACTACTATTTTCCTATTGTTCAGATGAACCCTGCTAATCAGATCAAGCAAACTCTTTTGCTGAGGAAGCATACCGCCTGTACAAACTATATCGGCCCAACGAATGTGTTCATCGTTCAATGTTTCTACATTTTCATCGATAAGCTTAAAATTCCAGTTTTGTGGCAACAGAGCGGCTACTGTGAGCAAACCCAGAGGAGCTGCGGGGTATTTTGCCCCTACAATATCGCATACTTCCTGGTAATTCCAAAAACTAAAGGCCGAAAACTTAGATTGCACAATGAGACAGTTTGCAGCCTTTTCAAATAAATTGTTCATGATTGTTGATATAGGTTGGTCATTTCTTAAATATACGACTAAATAATGAGACAAACGGATTTAACCAAAATTTTTTTGACTAAAAATCAGAATGTTATTACAGGAATGTTTATGATACAAGTATTTAGATTAAAACGCCATTAAGACGCAAAACGCCAGAAATGCCAAAGAAGAGACATTTTTTATCTTGTGTTTAGCCGAATGAAGGCCCATAAAAATGTCATTCCGTCGAAGGTCCGAATCCCTTTGCTACGAAGCGCTTGTTAATAGGCAATACTTCCATAGTTAAAGGATTGCTTTCAGCGAGGGCTGCGCCGTTTCGGCCTTCGCCGGAATGACAACTGTACATTAAGTCTAACAACCTCCTGCCGCTTTCTTTTTCTTGGGCAAGCCTTTAATTGCGGGCTTGGAAGCTGATGAAGCATCCGTCTTTTGCACTTCAATGGTTCCTCCTCCACCTAATGCTCCACTTGCCGCTTTACGGAAATCGTATTTGGCGAACTCCTCATCGGAACTGGCAGTAGCAGGTTTTAACGGGTTCATAATTACTTCGAACCAATAGTTCAAGCCCCCTTCCAGTACGTAATTGTTTTTGTATCCCAATTGGCGTGTAATCATCCATGCTTCATTGGCAGTAATGGTGCCATTGGAATAGAATACATTCATCTTCACGTCCTGATTTAGCACATCGGTGTATTTATCTGAAAGCAGATCTATCAGCGGAATATTAACAGATCCGGGCAGACTGTATTTCTCAAATTCATCCTGGCTGCGTACATCAATGAGTTGCAATGTGGGATCCTTCTTAACAACCATATCCGCTACAACATCAGGTGCTATATATTGTGACCGATTATTTGCCTCAGCCAGCAACTGATCAGCAGTTAATTTATAGGGTTTGGTGGTATTTTGCGGCACAGCAGCGATAATCAATCCCAGTGGAATGATGAATGCGGCAAGTATTATACGTGGTTTCATGGTAATATATTTAGTCGTAAGTATATAGTCAAAAGTCATAAGACTAGATTAGTCCTAGCCCACAGCTCGCGCTCGTTTGTAACGAGTGCGGAAATCTCAATAATTGTCAATTCATTAATATTCTTCCCTCTTGAACTTCTTTTCAGCCCAATCGGCAACCCAGAACATGCCAAAAGCAACAAGAATAAGAACCAGGGCGAAAACGCCATCGGACATGCCCAGCACTTCGCTAATTTTTGGAGAACCCAGGTATTTGGCCATGTACAGATCGTCCCACCAGCCATAACCTCCGCCGAATATGGCCACACCTATGAACAGGCCAATAATAAACACTATTGCATCTATTTTACCTATGGATGCACCGCAGAAACTGGTTCCAGGACAGTAACCGCCAATTATAAAACCAGCACCCATTACTACACCGCCCAGAATAGCTGAATAAATGTAATACGGGTTAACGTAGACAAGACTCAGATCGACCCATCCGAAAAGGCTAAAGAACAGAAGCCCAAGCATGGCTGTAATTGCACCGGTAAAGAATACCTTAATCACAACCGTATCATACCCATAAAAGATACCAGCAAGTTTGCGGCTCGATGAAAAGCCACTTTGCTCCAGCACAAACCCGAATGCAATACCAATGATAAAAGCAAGAAAGAGATTGGTATTTTCAGAAATTATTTCGTTTACAACTAATGGTCCCATAATATGTTACATTGTTATTGTTTAAATCCAGTTTTTTCTAAAGAAATAAGCCAAAGCAAAAGCGGTACCAAAGATTGCCATCATGGTAACAAAGCCACCTACCGACAACACTGCCATTCCGCTTAATGCCGAGCCACTAGTACAGCCACGCCCCATTTGTGACCCCCAGCCAAACAGCACTCCGCCTATTAAAGCAAGTACAAGACGTTTCTTTGGGGTTATTTTGGGCGAATGCTCCACCTTAAATTTTAAGCGACCAGCAAGCGCTCCGGACAGGAAGCCTCCAACCAAAACACCAAGCATTTCAAATACCAGCCAGTTTTTCATTGGGTTGCCGCTATGTCCCTTTTCGTATTCCTTTATGAACTCGGAATTATGGCTCGAAGGAGCGACAGCAGTAGCAACCGTTACCACCGTACTTTTAATAGCACCGCTAGCCCCTAAGCCGCGCCCGGAGACAAAATTCGCAGCCAAAAGAACCAATCCCAGCAACACACCCCCTAAGTAGGGATTCATATACTTCTTTGGATTCATATATCTGTATTTTAAGTTTAATCAATGTTATCGTTTAGATAATTGTCAATTCTCAATTGTCAATTCTCAATTTAATAAAGCCATCTGCTCACCTGTCCGGCGTATACAATGATAAACCGGAACATAATACCGCCAAACAATATCAATATGGCTGGAATTAAAACAGGAATGTGAAACTTACGCAGTTCCATGATCTCCAGTACTGCCGGCAACAGCATTCCTATTATTACCACAAATATCCAGAAAGCCATGGTGTAAGGCCCACCAAGGAACAGGTTAGCCGCATCTATTTGTACCTGTGTGCTGGCAAGAAATCCCATGAACATATGTACAATCAGGAAAAGCTCTATACCAATTACAATCAGGTCGATCTGTGCGAACCGCTTCCTTTCTTCATGCGATTTAGACATCATCATGATAACCGCCGCGCCCGCAGAAAGTCCTGACGCCAGAAACAGGGGACCCAGAATGGATGTATTCCATAGCGGCCGCGCATTAAAAGCAGACAACAAAATGCCGGTATAAATACCGAGGACAACAGCAAATATGAGCATTAGCCAGGCAAGTGCTTTTTTATAGGAATTAAAGAATGCCTCTATTGCTTTAAGCCATCCGTATTTCCAATCCCAAAGAGGAACAAACTCCCTTATATGAAGTGCACTCCAGATAAAAGAAACGGGGGTTATGACCATAAGCGTCCATGCGCCCCAAGACATGGGTGATTGCAGCTTAATGTTGGTATACAACTGCCAGAAATACATTTTATGGCGCAAGTCGATAAATAAAGCCAATAATCCGAATACCAGAAGGAAAGGTACAAGAATGGGAGCTCTTTTTACGGCAGCGGTATACTCATTCTCTTTACCCATAATAAAATAGAGGGCTGCAAAAAACAATATTCCGGCAGCTAAACCGCCAAGAAAGAGATAAGTAGGTATTTGCCAGTGCCAGATGTTCAATTGCGGATCAATCATATGATTCATGCGTCCGCTTACTATAATTTCTTCTCTCATGGGATTTTAAATTAAAAAGTATAGTTGCGGCCTTGTTCCAGCCTCGGGAATCAATGTTTTATATTTACGTTTCTTCAGTATAATGGAAACATTGCTATTGGGATCGTCCAGATCGCCAAAATAGATGCACTTGGTAGGACAAACAGCCGCACAGGCAGTACTCAGGCCTTTCTTTATGCGATGCTCGCAGAAAGTACATTTATCAACGTATCCATCCGGATGCGGAAACCGTGCATCGTAGGGACAAGAGGCAATACAAGCCCCACAGCCTATGCATTCGTGAGGATCAACAAGGACAATACCTCCATCTACTATATGGCTGGCCCCGGTAGGACAGCATCGTACGCAAGGAGCATTCTCACAATGGTTGCAGCGCTCCGATCGTATTTCAATTTCGAGCTGAGGATAAGTTCCATCAGTAACTTCAACCACCCACTCGCGGCAAAAGCCAATGGGTACGTTATTTTCGGTCTGACAGGCCACAACACAATCGCTACAGCCCACACACTTTTTAGTATCTACAGCCATTGCGTATCTCATGATGCCACCTCCTTGTCTGCCTTTTCAGTTACAAACGTTACAAAGTTACCCCGCATGCCGGTTCCGCCCATGATGGGATCAACATGTACTTTAGTAATAAGCTGTGTATCGCTGGCACCACGACCAAAGCAACGTTTCATCTGCTTTTGCGCATGGCCAAACCCATGAACCATATATACAGAGTCCCACCGGATACGCTCCGTAACACGTACCTTAATGGAAAACTCAGAAACCACATCGTCCTGGTTCTTCAACCAGATGTACTGATCGTTGCTGATACCCCATTCTTTGGCTACTTTGGGATTAATCCATACCGTATTTTCGTCCATAATATCCGTTAAATTAGGATTATTAGCCGTGCGACTAAAGGTATGCATGGGTGCACGACCGTAAATTAGCCTGTAATATCCGGCAGGCGGCTCTTCGTGCGGAGTGTATTTAGGCATAGGATCAAATCCTGCCTGCTCCAAGGTTGTAGAGTACAGTTCTATTTTGCCGGAATCTGTCGGAAATTCAACATCCTCTCCATCAGCAATATATAAATCATCGGCCTCTCGTTCAAACGTTTTTACGCCGTTCTTTGCCATCTCTTCTAGCGAAGTTCCCATTTGTCTGAGCTGCCAGTCAAGCAAATCTTCGAGCTTTTCAAAAGGAAAATATGCTTCGAGGCCAAGCTTTTTTGAGAGTTCGCGTGCAATCCAGTAGCCTGGCTTTGTATTATTTGTAGGTTCAGTGGCAGGCATGCGAACTGCAATAGATGGCTTGCGATGTGGACTGGTTCGTATACTGTCAAATCTTTCCAAATAGGTACATTCAGGTAAAACAACATCAGCCCAACCAGTAATTTCCATAGGCATGGTATCTACAGCAACAAGTAAATCCAGATTTTGTATGGCTTTTAATGTATTAGCCTGGTTGGGAATGGTATTAATCAGGTTGGTTCCGTTCACAATCCATGCTTTAATAGGAAATGCAGGATTATTTTCAGGAATTGAAGCGTCAATTAACGCATTCGACACAGCTAATCCGGCTACCGGATATTTTCCCGGGAATGCATCATTCCATGTTTTCGAAGGTTTTGGAAAAGCTGGAATTGCATATGATGGAATACCCTTCTTTGCAGGACGATAGAACCCACCTCTTCTTCCCCATGAGCCCAGAAGTGCATTTAAGATGGCAATGGCACGCACACGCTGCGTATCGTCGCCATACCAGG
>DATALJ010000150.1:0-17177 GCA_036261135.1 Bacteroidales bacterium | reverse complement strand
GAATCTGATATCAAACTTTCTTCGTCTTTACATACTGCGTAGGCGTTTGGCTAAACTGTTGCGTAAAGTCGCGGGTAAAATTCGATGCTTCGGTATAACCAACGGCCTCAGCAATTTGCGAAAACTGCATATCGGTGGTTATTATCATGTGTGCGGCTTTGTTTAAACGGTATGTTCTTATATAGTTAAATACGGTTTGGTTGGTTAATGAAGAAACTTTCCGGTACAATTGCATTTTACTTGTAAGCAATTCTTTTGCAAGAGTAACAGGGTCGAATTGTGGATTGTCGAGATTTCTATCAATAACCTGGTTCAGCTTATCCAAAAATTTAGCATCGGCTTTACTCATTGTATTCTCCTGAGGAGCTTCTTCTTTCTCCTCATTGGAAAGAAGGGGTTGAAACTTCCTCCTTTGTTCTACAAGGTTTCTGATTCGAAGTTTTAGCATTTTTATACTAAAGGGCTTTGTAATATAATCATCGGCTTGCATTTCCAGCCCGGAAAGCTTTGCTTCTTCTGAATGCCGTGCCGTTAAAAGAATAACCGGGATTTGTTCAGTACGAATATCCTTCTTTAGTCTGTTGCATAGTTCAATTCCATCCATACCGGGCATCATTACATCGCTGATTACCAAATCGGGGACTTTTCGAAATGCAATTTCCATCCCTTTTTCTCCATTATCGGCTTCTAAAACTTTATAATTGGATTTCAGTTCACTCTTTAGGTACGCTCTAAGGTCGGAACTGTCTTCAATAATAAGGATGACCGGTTTTTCGCCTTTATTAATTTTCTCATCCTTATTTTCCGGAAAATCAGGATTTGCCTCCAACTGGTTTTTATCCTGAAGTTCTTCGGATTGGGCATCATACATTTTTGAAGGGTCATTTTTGTAAACTGGCAAATAGATGGTAAAAGTTGATCCTTTCCCAACTTCACTATCCACCTGTATTATCCCTTTATGCAATTCAATCAGATCCTTTGTTAGGGATAGTCCAATACCTGTAGCGCCGCTTCCGATTGGCTTATTGGTATTCACTCGCTGAAAGGGTTTAAATAGTTTTGACAGGTTGTCCTTGGGAATGCCAAATCCTGTATCGATAATTTTTATTTCCAGATAGCTATCAGCGGTTGAGTTTACATGAGAAATCTCATGAGAGCTCTTTTTATTCATGAGAACGGATATAGACCCATTATCTTCGGTATACTTGAATGCGTTAGACAAAAGGTTAAACAATATTTTGTCCAGTTTATCTGAGTCAAAATAGGTGAGTAATTCAGGAGTGTCTGCATCGAAAGAAAAGTTCATATTTCGTTTTTGGGCATAATTCTGAAATGTTCCGCAGGTTTTTCTTATGAACTCGACAATATCACCTTGCTGCCATTCCAATTTCAAATAACCCTCTTCGATTTTTCGCAAATCAAGAAGTTGGTCGACGAGTCGCGTTAACCGTTGGACATTCCTTAACATAATCTGATAATACGATTCAGCTTTCTCTTTGTCTGTGTTTTCATTGATCAGTGAATCTAAAGGTGCAGCAAGGAGGGTTAATGGGGTCCGCAATTCATGACTTATATTGGTAAAGAATTGAAGCCGCATCAAATTGATTTCATGTGTTCTTTTAGCATCCAATCGTTCCAATGCCAGGGCATTTTTTTGCTTTTCCCTGTTTATTAAAAATTTGTGAACCTGAGTGAGAGCCAGAATGATTATTATCAAATAAATGGCGTATGCCCAAATCGTTTTCCAGATGGGAGGGTTTATCACAATATATAACGTTATTTCTGATACATTTTTATAATCATCCGGGCTCGCGGCTTTTACCCTGAAGGTATATTTGCCCGGAGGTATGCTGGTATAAGTGGTTTTATGTTCGGCATTTAAAAGATTCCATGAACTTTCCAACCCTTCCAACTTGCAAGAATATTGGATATTTCGTTTAAGTGTAAAATCAAGTGCCGAAAAGGAAATGGTAATAAAATTCTGGTTATGCTTTAAAACCAGTGTTTCTCCGGAATTTAAGGGATGTTTTAACGGAGATCCTTCTTCATTTAAATTTACAGGTTTATTAAACAACCGGAGCTCGGTAAAAATAAGGGTTGGCTTAAACGATTCGTGTTTAATTTCCTCGGGAGAGAAGTATGTTAACCCATTATTTAATCCGAAATACAAAGAGTTGCCAATTTTACAACTCGCTCCAAACAAAAAGTCATTCGAAGAAAGACCATCTTCGGAAGTAAAGATATTGAACGATCCGGAAATAGGGTCAAACTTTAGCAAGCCATTATTAGACCCCAGCCACAAGTATCCTTCGGAATCGTCCTTTATAGAGTTGATAGTATTTTCTAAGAACACATTATCGGAGATGTAATCTTCGGAGATGCCAGTTTTTGGGTTAAACCGGGATATACCTCCTTCTTGGTTCGAAAACCAGAAGTCGCCGTTTTTACTTTGGAAAACTGCTAAAATTCTTTTTTCATTCAGGGATTTTCCCTCTTTATTTTTGTAATTATGGATAAACTTATATCCTTGGGGTGTTTTTGCAATTTTATTGAGTCCACCTTGTGTTCCAACCCATATATTACCTTCCTTATCTTCCATTAAACTCATAATGGTATTATGGCTTAACGATAAGCTGTCGTTCGGGTTTTTTATAAAATTTTTTATGATGATTTTAGAATGATCTGTTTTCTCCACTTCGGAAGCTTCAATTAAACTCAGACCTACCCATGTGCCAATCCATATATTTTTATTGCGGTCCTGCAAGATGCACATGATAAAGTCGTTGAATATGGGCATTGCCGGAAAGGGAATAGGGTATCTTCGGAAATTAACAACTTGACCTTTGGTATAACCTGATTTCTTATCGGGATAAAACTTAATCAGCCCTTCACCCTCGGTTCCAATCCAAAGATTGCCCTGATGATCCTGTACAATAGCCTGGATGTTAGTCCCAATGTGTTTCCCATTACTTATTAAAGGTACATCCGTAAACTTGTTTGTGGAAAGATCAAATTGCTTGAGCCCTCCGCCTACTGTTCCTGCCCATAAGAAGCCGTGTTTCGAATCGTGTATGGCCCTAATTCCGGGCTGAATGTATGCGTTTTCTTTAAAAGTGTTATCTGTAAATGATTTGAAGTAACTTTTTTTTAGCGTAATAACATTTACTCCAGCTTCCCCGCAAATCCAAATCGATCCATCTCTGGCCTCGCTTATTTGATAAATTACGTTGGAGTTTAAGTCCGAATACTGATTGTTGTTACTGGAAATGTTAACTACATTATCGCTATTAAGGCCCGATTCCATCAAGATGAGTCCTTCGTTTGAAATATTCATCCATATATTGGAATTTCGGTCTTTATAAACACTTCGAATAAGCGACTTTTCCGATACTCCTTTTATTTTTAAGGTTTCAATGTTGAATGTTTCTGTATTCATTGTTTTTGCGCCAGTGCCAAAACATCCGATCAAAATCTTTTTTTTATCGAGAAAAGAAAACGAATAAATGGCCTCGTAATAAAGAGGACGGCTCTTTACTTCGTTCTTTGCCGTATTGTAGAATCCAATATCGTTCATGGTGGCAAACCAGATAATACCGGGTTCGGTTTCGTGAAAGCCCACAAACTCATAGCTCACAAGATGTTTAAATGCAGTTTCGGGAATTTCATGTACTTTGAACATTCCATCTTCAACCCCTAAACATTTAATTTTATAAACGCCATTGCTTGCTCCAACCCAAATTGTCCCGGATTTGTCAATATAAAGACTTTTTATGCTTAATTTCAAAAGGTCTATGGTATAATCGCCGGCTAATTTCAACGAACGTCCCATTTCAGCATCGTAAATCAATAAACCTTTATCGTAGGTTCCAACAAGCAATAATCCAGGTTTACATTCAACAATAGATCGGACATCGGCTTCAGGAAAACTGTTCATTCTATTTTTACGTGAGCTAATGGGGGTAAAGTTATACTGATCGTATCGATATAGTCCGTCGATCATTCCGAGCCACACAAATCCTTTTGAATCCTGAAACATACAATTGACGCGTTTTTTTGCCAATCCATATTTTTCGTTCAGGTTCTGGATAGATATCTGGCTTCCAGACACCTTCATTTGTAAGCCCCCAAAAAATATGAGCAGGAGGAGGATATATACTTTCATGCTGCAGGCTTTGTATTTGGTGATTGAAAACTGCTCTCCATTGCTTTATAAGATTTGTGTGTTTATTACGTATTAATATTAAATAATTAGGCAATTAGATGCAGGTGGGGGGTACCCGATGAATAAGGCGCGAATATATATTGAGCTTAGTTAATAAACAATGCATATTTAATAGTTATTTTTTATTATATGACTCCTGAAAATTAAGAAACCCTTGGGAAAGTATCAATAGGTAAATCCAATTTATTGTTGCCTTTGTTTGGAATTGAATATGTATGGAATTCGTATGCATGTTATTTTTCTATCTCAAGTTTATTTGTTTTTTTAATTTCTATTAAGACAAGCAAATTAAAAAGGTAAGCGATTGCTAAAAAGCTTATCATACAATTTATTCCACCCTTACTTGTTATTTCCAATTTTTTCTTTTCTTTGCTTTCTCAAACAGAAAATTACATGAGCCACAAAAACATTCTTCCCTGTGTGACTACATTTCCTGCTTTAAATCATTCAATCCTCTACTTTATAAAATCCTTTTAATTATATAACAATTGAAAAACTATTCTATGATCAAAGCAAAACTGATGAAAAGATTGGCGTTTGCCATGTTAATTGTGTTCCAAACCATATGCGTAGTGGCACAGGACAATACTGGCGCAGAAAAGAAGGAAAAACCTGTGGAAGTAAAGATTTCGGGCTTTATTCTGAACAACATGTTCCTGGATACACGCAAAAATGTGGATGCTTTAGACGGATTGCTGCTTTTGTTTCCTCAACCGGAAATGAAGAATAGTAATGGAGAGGATTTGAATGATGTTGAAAATGCAACCCTGTTGTCATTTGCATCCAGGCTGAAGTTTGCCATAACTGGTCCGGATGCGCTGGGTGCCAAAACTTCAGGGTTTATGGAATACGATTTTACCGCACGCGCCAATAGTGTTACTTTACGTTTCCGTCAAGCATGGGCAAAGCTTGCCTGGGAGAATAGCGAGTTATTAATTGGTCGTGCATGGCATCCCATGGCATCTATGGATGTTATCCCTTCGGTAATGGCCTTAAGCATTGGTGCTCCATTTCAGCCATTTAACAGAAGCGAGCAGATTACATTCACACAGAAGTTTGGCAAAACCCATCTTATTCTTTCTGCACTTTATCAGAACGACTATACCAATAATGGCCCTTTGGGTAAGAGTTATACTTACCAAACCAATGCCTTGCTGCCGAATTTACATGCACAGGTTAAGTATAAATCGGATAATATAATAGCGGGCGTAGGTTTCGATTATAAACTGCTTAAACCCCGCACCGAGGTTATAGGAATAAACCAAATAAAATCCAAAGCCGACGAAACAATTGGTTCATATGCTATTTTAGCGTATGGTCAGGTAAAATCGGGTAAATTAACCGTAAGCGGGAAGTCCATTTACGCCGCAAATATTAGCGAAAGCTTAATGCCTGGTGCGTTTGCCATTTCGTCGTACGATGCATTTACAGGAAAGGAAGAGTACACAAACTATAAACACTTCTTCATATGGGGCAACATCAGTTATGGTGGGGCTTTAAAAGCAAGCTTATTCTCTGGTTATTTTAAAAACCTGGGCGCATCTGAGAATATTGTTGCTCCAACTGCTGCTTTACCATCTACCGTGTTTGGTCTCGGCGAAAAGATAGGGGAGATGATCCGCATTGTGCCAACTGTATCCTATACTTCAGGTAAGGTAATTCTTGCATTTGAGATTGAGCATAATATTGCTGCTTACGGAACGATTAACTATGCGAGAAAGGGCGAAATTACAGGAAAATCCAATGTTTCAAGTACCCGGTTTTCGGCTACTATGTATTATAATTTTTAAGCAAAGCATACAAGGCTGTGTAAAAGCATTTCGTAATGGCGTAGCTGGGGCTATGCCATTACGTACAGCCTTGGTTATAAAGCTGCCGAAATTTTGGGTTTGATTCCAAAGCACCAGCCCATTTCCAGGCTTTGTCGCAACATTTCAGCCCAGTCTTTTTCTTCAATCTTGTTAAAGGCAATGGGGTAAATGATCGCATTCTCAAAAAACATCAAAGGAAACATAACAAAGAAGAGGCTTCCGGAAGCGGCAATTACTTCTTCTATATTCAAGTTGTTACTATTCACCGCATCTTCAATATGGGACAGGCTTATTCTAAAGTCGTTGTTAAACAACTGTAACAACAGTAAAAACCGATGTTGATCAATGGCGCAATCCAGATAGGGGTAGAGAATCTTTTCTTCCTTGGCATAATGAAGTTCGTAGACTTTTAAACGCTCTATTTCCTTGCGAAGGCGCCCTGAATGTAAAACAGACTCAGTGTTATTGTCCTGCAATTCTTTGATTATGGATTTCATGTTATCCATAATCCCTTCTGCTTCTCTGTTTTCGAGCATCAGGTAATGCAGAAAATGATTTTCCGAGGGCTTAAGCCATGGAAGTGCATTTATAGGTTTATAGAAGAGGTTAAATAGCTTTCCGATGGTTTTTTTCGCCTTTTCAACAGGTGCGTGTTGCGACAGCAGGTATTCGAATACCTGAATGGCTTCCTGCGCAGTAATGGAAGCGATGTGCGGTTCATATTCATCGAAAAGCATTCTCCCGTCTTCATCATCCATAAGCCTGAATGCAAATTGTTTCAGCTTACATAGTCTATCGGTATCTATTTCTAATGTTTCATGCATATTGTTGGGGCTTAGGGTTTGTAAGTGTTATACTTTAGCCATAGCGCGCACTTTGGTTTCCTGCATGGCTATTTTTATCACATCGTCGAAATATTCTACAAAGTGGGCAGTAATTCCTTCTTTCAGGTAATCGGGCAACTCATCGAAGTCCTTTTTGTTGTCGGCAGGGAATATCAGCTCAAACACTTTTACACGGCGCGCGGCAATGGTTTTTTCCCTTACCCCGCCTATGGGAAGCACTTTCCCGGTGAGTGTCAATTCGCCGGTCATGGCCAATCCGCTCTTTATAGGTTTGTTTTTCGCCAGGGAGTAAAGCGCAAATGCCATGGTTATACCTGCAGATGGGCCATCCTTGGGCGTAGCGCCTGCCGGAACGTGCAGGTGAACGAAATGCTCGTCGAAGTACTTCCCGTTTTCTTTGTCATTGGCTGTGAGCGAGCGGACGTAGGAATAGGCAATTTCAGTAGATTCCTGCATTACGCTGCCAAGCTGGCCTGTATACTTTATTCCACCTGATTTTCCTTTAATACCGGCTGCTTCAATATAAAGTGTGGCACCACCCATAGCAGTCCATGCCAAGCCAAGAGCTACGCCGGGAATTGTTTTCTTATAAAGCTCTTCGGTAGAAAATACAGGTTGTCCGAGGTATTCAACCAGGTTTTTATTACTGACATGAATCTTTGATGTCCCTTGCTCAGCCTGCATCAGTGTGGCTTTTCGCATAATCTTTTTGATCTGGTTTTCCAAACTACGTACACCTGCCTCGCGTGCGTATCCTTCTATTATTCCCGAGAGGGCACTATCAGAAATAGCCACTTCATTGGCTTTCAAACCGTGCTCTTTGCGCTGCTTAGGAATAAGGTAGCGTTTGGCAATTTCAACCTTTTCCTCCATAATGTAACCCGAGAGTTTGATGATCTCCATACGGTCGAGCAATGGACGGGGAATAGTATCAAGCTGGTTAGCCGTAGTAATAAAAAGAACGTTAGACAAGTCGAAGCGTACATCGAGATAATGATCGAGAAAGTCCTTGTTTTGCTCTGGATCCAGAACTTCAAGCAAAGCAGCAGCAGGATCGCCTTGGTAACTGGCGCCGATCTTGTCTATTTCGTCGAGCATTATTACAGGATTGGCCACTTCGGTGCGTTTCAGACTCTGTATAAGTTTTCCGGGCATGGCGCCAATGTATGTGCGTCGGTGACCCTTAATTTCAGCCTCATCGCGCATTCCTCCTACCGAAAAACGGTAAAATTTGCGATCAAGCGCATCGGCAATGGATTTACCAATGGACGTTTTTCCGACACCTGGAGGCCCCACAAGGCATACGATGGATCCGGAAACCTTGCCGCGCTTGGCAATGGTACTGATGAATTCCAGAATACGTTGTTTTACATCGTCCAGACCGTAATGTTGCTCATCGAGAATTTTTCGGGCCTTTCCCAGATCGTAGTTGTCGGCCGAATAAATTCCCCAGGGCAGGTCAGTTAACCAGTTGAGGTAGGTACGCGATACCTGGTATTCTGCCGAGTTGCTTTCGATGGTCTTAAGCTTGTTTAGTTCTTCATGAACTACTTTGGAAGCCTCTGTTGTAAAAGTGAGGTTCTGTATTTTCTTTTCAAGAATTTCCAGCTCTGCGGATTTCTCGTCCTTTTCGAGGCCCAGCTCTTTCTTAATAACCTTCAGTTGCTCGCGCAGGAAGTATTCGCGTTGTTGTTTGGAGACTTTCTCTTCTATTTGCTTCTGTATATCCTGCTGAAGCTGGTTCAGATCAATTTCCTCCTTCAATAAAACAAGTAATTTCTGGCTCCGGTCCAGAAAATTTGATGCTTCGAGGATGGATTGCAGTTTAGGTGCATCTGAAGTGAGGAATGATGCCACCAGGTCCATCAACAATCCGGGCTTTTCGATGCCCACTTGCGAAATGGCAAGTCGCATTTGCTCCTGGAACATCGAATTCAATTTTATCAACTCCTTTACTGAGTTTATGATGGCAAGGGTGTATGCTTTCAATTCCTCGCTTGGCTTAATCTTTTCTTCATACTCATAGTTTACTTGCCAATAAAAAATATCGTTCCGCGAAATATTTTTTATGAAATGAAACCGGGTTAAGGCCTGTGCGAAGAATTGTATGCTGTCATCCGTTCTGTTAATAATCTTGATTATCTTTACCAGTGTGCCTGTTTTATGTAATCTGGATTGTATAAAATCCGTTTCGTTTTCTTCCTCTATCAGCGAAACGCCCAGAAAGCCATTGTTGTGTTCTATTGCATGATCAACTATCTTTACAATATGACGATTAACAAATGCCAGTGGTAAAGCCAATCCTGGGAATATGGGCCTGTTTTCAAGAGGAACGACGTTGATATTATCGGGATATATCTCGGAAACAAGTACTATTCCCGGCTGTTGTATATTATTTTCTTCCATTTGCGGTATATTTAAAGGTTAAGACATTTTTTATTTGCTATGGTTCAAATAATATTCCAAGGAAAGGTGTTATGAAGTCTCCGGTTTGGTTAATTTTATCTATCCATCTATTTAACAGTTGTTTGTAATTGAAAAAATGTCATTTTTTTATTATGACAGAATGGCTGTGTGAAACTATAAATTATGTCAATTCGACATATGAGTGATACATAGTTTGTTTGCAAATATTACATTTACAGTAACTTATTAATGATTTAGTTGGCAAGTAACAGTTTGGCCTCTTTTTTGAAAACTACTTACGACAAATTGATGTTGAACTTAAATTATGGAGGATTGAATTATGGCACTCATGAGATTATCAGATCAATTACCATCATTGTTCGACCGTTTTTTTGAAAATGATTTAATGGACTGGTCGAATCGTAATTTCTCATCAACCCATACTACGCTGCCTTCGGTAAATATTAAAGAAAGCAGTGAAGATTTTGAAGTTGATGTTGCTGCTCCCGGGCTCACTAAGGAAGATTTTATGATTGAGCTAAATCACGACCAGCTTACCATCTCATCCGAAAAGAAGGTTGAGAATGAAACCCGCAAAGGGCAGCAGTTTAACAAACGTGAATTCAGCTACCAATCATTCAGCCGTACTTTCACATTGCCAAACATTGTAGATAGCGACAAAATTACGGCAAGGTACGAAAATGGTATACTGCGCATTGTTATGCCTAAGAAAGAGGAGGCAAAGCCCAAACCTCCCAAAGCAATTGAAATAAAGTAACTAAAAAGCCGGTTTATTCCGGCTTTTTATAAGTTATGCTTTTCTATTGGCAATTCTGGATAAATATTTAGTTTTCGCTTCCTCAGGATCTGCATCCAATGGAATATAAATTCTGGTGCGTGCATCAATCACCACAGCCTGTAATGCCTTTACATCAGGCGACTTAGCATTTTTCTTTTCGTGCATAATATGCTCTCCTTATTATTTCTAAAATTTTTAAACAAAAACCATGCAAAACTTAAATACCTAAGTACTTAGATTTGCAAAATTATTAGGAGTAGTAGCTCTAGGTTCAGTGTTAATCGTCCTTTCAGCGTGTTGAAAAAAATGAAAGGAATGTTAAGATGATTCAGAAACCAAATATAATTAAAATATTGAATTATGCCATTATTTATCTAAAAACCTTCCCTGAATTAGTAAGGTTTTTAGATAAAGTGTAATCATCTCGACCTGATTTCCCTTCGCATAAATGAACGGAATGAAAGTACAAAACACAGTATGGATGCGGCAATAAGCCCGGTAAGCTGCGGCCAAACAAGCAGAACACTTTGACTTAATGGAAGTGGACCAGGTATGGCTCCTTCAATTTGCTCAACTGTTAAAGGTCCTAAACTTCGGATGTTGGGCATAAGCAACGTTGTTGTAGCTTCGCTGAATAGTTGATTTGGTGCAAACCGCATCAATGCCAGTTTAAAGTTTTCAAACCTTATCATTACATAATCAGGAGCAAATTGAGGTGGAGTCATCGATCGTGTTGCCATATTAATTATAAGCGCATAGAAAATGGTAAAGAAAAGCCACACGGCAATGCCCGATAACGCTGACGTTGCGGGTTGGCGAAATTTAATAGAGAAAAAAATGGATAAATTCAACCAGAATGCAACATAAATTATACTTAGCGTAAGAAAGAAAATGATCCTCATAAATTCTCCGGCAGTGGGGGGTATGCCCACAAATATGAGCCCAAATCCCATTACCAAAAAGCCAAGTGCAAAGAGCATAATGCTTATAACAACAAGCGCTGCTACAAACTTAGCATTGATGATATAATCGCGTGGTATAGGTTGAGCTAATATGCGGCTGAGCGTTCCCTTGTTCTGCTCGGAATTTACAGCATCGAAGCCAAGTGCAATTCCTAAGAGTGGCCCAAGAAAACCAATAAACGTAAAGAATGCAGGAATGGACCCGTCCGAGACCGTAAATAGCTTGAGGAAGAAGAATGCAGTTTCCGGATCGGCTTGTTTTACAGCTTTTCCCATACTGGTTACTGCTGTATATACAGATCCAAAGCAGGTTAATGCAATAATAGCTACCAAAATTATGAATCGCCAGCTTTTTATATGGTCGGCCACTTCTTTATGAACAATAGTGAGGAAAGGACTTGATGTCTGCGTGTCAATACCAGTTCTTTCTGTTGATGATAAATGTTCGGGCACGCTTTTTATTCTTATTTTAAGCGATTGGAAAATAGTGTTGTTATGTATAATAGTATTATTCATGGTTACCTCCTTTCTCAAAATATCTATAATAGATATCATCAAGCCCGTATTCTTTTTTATTTAGGAATGTGAGGTCTGCATCAGCATTAATAATTGTTCTGGCAATATCAGCCGTTAGATCGCTGGTGCACTCTATCTCGAATAAACTGTTGTGGTGTTTTACGGCCGTAATTCCTTCAACTTGCTTCAATAAATTGATTATATCATTGGAGCTATTGGGCTTTTCAGCAATACGAGCTTCAATTACAAAGGGGCTGCTCGTAAATAGCTGCTGCGAGAGCTTCTGAATATTACCTTCAGCAATTAACTTCCCTTGCACGAAAAGTCCTACACGGTCGCAAACCTTTTGTACCTGTTGCAGGTGGTGCGACGAAAATAGCACAGTAATACCTTCTTTGCGGCTCAGGGATACAATCAGCTCAAGGAATTCGCGTACGCCCTTGGGGTCAATACCTAGTGTAGGCTCGTCCAGAATAATAACTTCCGGATTTTTAATAAGTACATCGGCTAGTCCAAGTCGTTGTCGCATTCCACGCGAGTATTTACCGGCTTTTTTGTCGGCTGCTTCGGTTAAACCAACTTTTTCCAGTATTTCCCTGGCTTTGCGCGTGGCATTTTGCCCACCAATGCTATTGAGACGAGCTGTGTAGGTCAGATTTTCAAGTCCGGTAAGGTCTTCGTAGAAGCCTACATCTTCGGGCAGATAGCCAACCTTACGTTTTACGGCAATGGGATTTTGAGTAGGATTGATACCACATACTTTCACACTTCCCGATGTTGGGTCGGTAAGTCCAAGCATCATGAGTATAGTAGTCGATTTTCCCGCTCCATTGGGGCCAAGCAATCCGAATATTTCTCCTCTGTGGACCGTCAGATTGAGCTTATCGACTGCGGTGAATGCTCCGTACTTTTTAGTAAGATCAACCAATTCGATAATAGGATCGGCCACGGGTTACCTCCTTCCGTACTTACGGAACATGTAGTATACTCCACCTGCAGCTGCCACAATGATAAGCACACCAATCCATCCCCACAACATAGCTGTTTTTACCGTGAATCGGAATTGAGTTTGGACGTTGGCTTCCAGAGTCTGAGCATTGAACGAAGAAGCATAATCGCCGGGTATGGCGTTTTTATAAGCTTTAATAGTGGCAATTACCTTCGTATCAGATTTTGCCAGGAGCTTATCAATTTGCTGAGGTTCAAATGTAATGTTCCAGTTTGTTGGGCTTGAAGCGCTTAATTTAATATTGGATAGATCAGATGAACCGGTATTACGAACAAGTAGCTCTACTTTCTTCGATTCGCCGGCGGTAAGGTCAGTGCTGAGTAGCCCGGAAGGGGTGGTCAGTTCCATGCTGTAAGTGCCGGTTATTACAACTTGTAAACTCAGGTTGGCTGATGTAGCCTTGGTTACCGCACGTACAGGTATCTCGTAGGTGCCTGCATCAATGTTATCTGGCGGGTTAACTTCAATAGTAAGGTCGGCCGTGTTGTTTGCTTCAACTTCCACCGAAGTTACCTGATTGTAGCTCGATTTAAAGGTAACCGCCCATCCGGCAGGCAAATCTGCCATTAAAGCGTATAGTTGCTTTTCGGCTGTTTGGTTCTTTAGTTTAGCGCTGAATGTAAAATTGGCATTCGCTAAACCTTGCATGTTTGCTTGCCCTGTGGTAAATTCAGTTTTGAAAGTGCCCTGTTGGGATACATTTACTGCTAAGGGCATGGACGTAAATCCTTTGGCTTGAACAGAGAAGTAATACGTTCCTTTGTTAACCTGCTGTGGAACAACCATGGCAAGATTAAGATCTTTACGCTCTCCCGGAAGCACTGAAATTTGGCTAACAGTCCATCCTCCGGATTTTAAAGTGTAGTTCCAACCTTTGGGTAAACCTGCAATGAGAATGTCGACGTTCTGCTTCTTATGGCTGTTATTGATCACATCAATGGTGTAATCAATAGATTCCCCTGGCGGAACGGAAATCTTTGTGTAAGGCGTGTAAAGTGTAATACTGTCAGCCGGTGCGGCAATGGATGAGTTTTGACTGGAAAGTGCCCCAATAAATAAGGCTAATACTAGAATACATCTCGTACGTGTAGACATAGAAAATCCTCCATAAATTTTAAATGAATTTTTTGTACGAGGGGCAAATTTATATTCCCAACTCTAACGTTGTTCACGGTTTCAGAAAAGATTATGTTAAAAAATCTTAAAAACGCGCAAACATGTTTAATAAAATAAACATTTATTTAAACAGAATGTTATTTAAGTATGAATATTCAATTTATCCGGATGTAGCAACTCCGGAAATGCCTTATAGATGAAGATGGTTTCGAAAAAAAATTGTAACTTGACTAAAAGCATGAAAATGAAACTATTTAATGATGTATCGTTTAAAACGAGCAAGCTGATAACAAACACATACAGCACTTCGTTTTCGCTGGCAACAAGGTTGTTCGATAGCGAAACACGTGAGGCTATCTACAATATTTATGGGTTTGTGCGTGTGGCCGATGAAATAGTGGACACTTTCCATGGGTACGATAAAGCATACCTGCTGGAGAAGTTCGAAAACGATTATTACGATGCGATAAACCTTGGCATAAGTATCAATCCTGTTTTGCATTCATTTCAAACTACCGTAAAGAAATACAATATTCCATATGAATATGTGCGAGCTTTTATGCAGAGCATGAAAGCGGACTTGGATATAGATAAATACACAACCCGGGCGCAAATGAACGAATATGTTTATGGATCGGCTGATGTGGTGGGATTGATGTGCCTCAAGGTATTTTGTAAGGGCAACGACGACTTGTTCCAACAGCTTAAGGTATCTGCAATGAAGCTAGGGTCTGCTTTTCAGAAGGTAAATTTCTTGCGCGACCTGAAAGATGATACCGAGAACCTGGGCCGGAATTATTTCCCGGAATTAAGTTATACAGCATTAACCGAAAGCGTAAAGCTTTTGTTAATACAGGATATTGAAAACGATTTTGCGGTTGCGTTGCGTGGCATAAAAATGTTGCCCGGTCGATCGAAGCTGGCAGTTTTAATAGCGTATTACTATTACATGAACCTTTTGCGAAAGATTAAAAGAACGCCAGCCCCTTCTATTCTTAAGTCGCGCATTCGTGTTTCTAACGCACAAAAGATTGGCACGCTTATTAAAGCTTCCATATCGTACAAACTCGATTTGGTTTAACTTTTCATATTTAATGATTTCAGAAGCCTCTAAATACCTCAGTTATTTATATGACCGTGAAGAGAAAGTCCGGTCTTTCCTGCTTTCCTTTTATGTGGTAGGCTGTTTAGGGATGATCGTTCCTTTTCTGCGGCCTATATTTATTCAACTTACGCCATATGCACTGCTTTTTAACAGTGTAATCCTCCTGTTATTTCATAAAGGAAGCCATAATTTGAAAACAGGAATTGTGTTTGGCTTTATTCTACTTGCAGGATTTGGTATCGAGTTACTGGGAGTTAATACTGGTAATATTTTTGGCGAATACTACTACGGAAACGGTTTGGGGATAAAGATAGGTAATACGCCGTTACTCATAGGGCTTAATTGGCTTTTGCTGGTATACCTTTCGGCAAACCTCACAGCAAAGCTGAAATGGAAAGCTGTGTTTAGTGTAATTGCCGCATCGGTTGTTATGATCGGGTACGATATTATTCTGGAACAGGTAGCACCTGCGCTTGACATGTGGTATTGGGCTGGAAATACGATTCCATTTCAAAATTACCTGGCTTGGTTTGTTGTAGCTTTGATATTTCATATCCTGGTAAAGGTGTTCGGCGTAAATACAACCAATCCTTTAGCTCGGGTGGTTTTTATATGTCAATTGCTATTCTTTGTTGTGATATACGTCTTTTTAAAACTAGGAGTATGATCCTTAAAGCCCGCCACCACGTTTTTATTTATCCTTTCTTTATGCGATATGCAGTTTTTATAACAAAACGGTATTTCAGGAAAGTTAATGTTATTGGAAATATCGACGACAAAGGACTTCCTATTCTTATCATTGCAAACCACATTAGCTGGTGGGACGGTTTCTGGATTGCGTATCTCAATGAAACGCTTTTCCTGCGTAAGTTTCACTTTATGATGCTGGAAGAACAACTGCGCAAATACTGGTTTTTCAATTATGCAGGAGGGTTTTCTGTACGAAAGGGTTCGAGAACGGTTGTTGAAACCTTGCGCTATACTTCGGAACTGCTCCAAAATAGCGGTAATCTGGTCCTTGTGTTTCCACAGGGCGAAATACAATCGATGCATGACCAACATTTCGTATTCGAAAAGGGGATAGAGCGGGTGATACCAAATAGACATTCTGTTCAGGTTATTATGGTTGCTAATCTGGTGGATTATTTTTCGCAGAAAAAACCATCATTAACCATGTATCTGGAGGAATATACGAATTCTGTTTCAGATCATCATGCATTGGAAGCAAGGTACAATGCCTTCTATAAGGAATGTGTAACTAACCAAAGCTTACGAATAGAATGATCTATCTGGCTTATTTTATAGTAGGATTTGCGGTAGTTCAGTTACTGGTCGCTCTAGTCAATCTTTTATGGGGGCGGTTTACCTATGATGGTCATGAGGTCGCAGGTACATTGGTCTCTGTTCTTATACCCGCCAGAAATGAAGCAAACAACATTGGGAACCTTATGAACGATTTGAAACAACAGTCATTTGCAGATATTGAAATACTGGTATTTGACGATCAATCCACTGATGGTACAGCAAGCATAGTTGAATTGGCTGCTCAAACGGATACACGCATCAGGATCGTTCGTTCAGAAGGTTTACCCGAAGGATGGCTTGGGAAAAACAATGCTTGCCATCAGTTGGCGATACATGCCTTGGGAACTTATTACTTATTCCTGGATGCGGACGTAAGATTAGATTCAGACGCCATTCTTCATACGCTGGAATATATGGTGCATCACCAACCTATTCTCATGTCTATTTTTCCAAGGCAAGAGATGGTTACAGTGGGGGAATGGTCTACTGTGCCAGTAATGAATTATATTCTTCTCACGCTATTGCCTTTGGTTTTGGTTTCGAAATCAAGATATCCTTCGCTTTCGGCGGCAAATGGGCAATTTATGCTTTTTGATGCAGCTGTATACAGAAAAACAAAGCCTCACGAAAAATTAAAAAGCAGTAGGGTCGAAGACATCGAAATTGCGCGATACCTCAAGCGCGAAGGGTATAAAATAGCTTGTATTGCTGCGGATAGTTTGGTGTATTGCCGTATGTATAAGAGTTTCAGAGAGGCACTCAATGGATTTGCAAAGAATGTAACGCATTTTTTTGGCAATTCGTTTGTGCTTGCTATGTTATTTTGGCTTATTACTACGCTTGGTTTTGTTCTGGTTGTATGGCTATTGCCGTTTGAAATGGGTGTATTATACCTTGTTATTATTTTCGCAACCCGCATTGTAGTTGCTGTTTCCAGTGGTCAGCAGGTACTTAAAAATTTATTGTTCTTTATACCGCAACATTTTGCGTTATGTTTGTTTATATATACGTCGTATATGAATAGACAAAATAAACAGATGGTATGGAAAGATCGAAATATATCCTAATATTTATTTTGCTG
>DATALJ010000136.1:0-4955 GCA_036261135.1 Bacteroidales bacterium | reverse complement strand
GTTGTGATTTGCTTTCAGATTGTATCTTTGACATAATGATTTACAGCATACCATGGTATAGCATTTTGTAAATCATATTTTTAGTAGCGAAAACACGATTAAAAAATCGATTCAGGACTGTAAATCAATATACAAAAAACCCGGATTTTTTCATTCCGGGTTTTTTGTTGGTTGTCGTCGCATAGTTTTGCTCAGAATAATTCCAATTGTTGCGGAGTTTCGGGTCTGTCGGCGGGCTTTGCTTTGTTAAATAATTCCATCATGCCGAACTGCTTATCGGTGATCGTAAACACAACAACGTAACCTGTGCCGGGCAGAAAACCTTTTACACGTTTTACATGTACATCGGTATTCTCGCGGCTGGGACAGCAACGAACGTAAATGGAATACTGGAACATTGTAAAACCATCCTTTACAAGGTTCTTCCGAAACAAAGCCGCTTCGCGGCGCTCAGTCTTTGTTTCGGTTGGCAGGTCGAAGAACACCATTACCCACATAATACGATATGCATTTAACCGGTTATACATTGGCCTTCATTTCTGGATAAATGATCTTACGGGTTTCGCCCAGGTAGCATTTAGCCAGCGATGCGGTTGTTTGTTGCATGGCAATCATAAGCGGGCTCGATTGTCCGTTAATGTTTACGTCCACTCCGGGAACTGACAATAATTGTGTCTTTACTTCTTTTGTAAGGTCCGTTATTTCTGGATTCTGATCTACCATGTTCAATACAATCCTGTCGACATAAGGACGGTATGGCTCCATAATATCGTCGGCCAAACAATAAGCGTTGTATTTGTTCGAATGATGAATGCCCAATACAGGCATTAAACCTGAGCCTACCAACGATCGTGCTGTTATTGCGCGTAAAACAGCATAGCCATAATTAAAGAGATTGTTGGGAGAGGGACCATCCGGATCGCGCGAGAAAAGGATTTCCTCGGGCAATACATTTTGCCAGTAATAGGCTGCTGCACGTGCCTCGCGATTGTCGGAATCGCCAGATTTAACATTGGTTGCCCAATGAAGCATATTCTCATGCTCAACACCTCGTTGCTTTAGAATGGTTGCCTGATTTTTTATTTTGTACTCAATGGTTTGTGCCCAGAGTTGTTTCTTTAGCGGGAGGCTCGCGTTAATCTGAGCTTCGATACGCTCCTGCTGAAGTGAGTTGCCTTCAAAATTCAGCATCATACCTACAGGCATGTGCTTGTCGTCGCAGGTTACCAGTGCACAGTTATTGTCGAGGAGTCTGTGGATGAGGTGATGTGTAATGGTAATTTGTGAATGGTCCAGAATCACTACCCCAACGTCCTCAATAGGAATGGTGGTAGTACGATCTTTTTCAGATAACATGTCGGCCCCTGGCATCTCGATTCTTAGTTGGTCGTTTGCACAACGCAAATAGGCAGGATTTCCAAAATACAAAGTACGTTTTATCATAGTGGCTGTATTTAAACTAGCTATCACCAAGTTACAAACGATTTGGTTTAATTGCAACAATTATGTTGTTGAACATCAGAATAGAGGTAAGTGGGATTGTAAAACAAAATGGTATACTCCCGGATATAATATAAATGTTTATATTAATTTTATGGGCTTTAAGCCCTGATATAAATCTAAACTTCAAATAATCATTAAGCCATAAATCAATTTCAATAAATGAACAAGCCGAACGAAATACAATTAAACCAATTTCAATTAAACATACTACTCAACGATGAGCAAAAGCAAGGCTACGCCTTTTTACTCGAAAAAGGAGTGTATTGCAAACAATGTGATGGAATAGCAGCCAAAGGCGTTGTTGTAGAAGAAGTATTTCTTACCAACCTGAACGACATTAAGGTGTGTGGTACCTGCAAAGCTTGTAACGGAAAAGTTGTCCGCATCATGGAATTTGGAGAGGATAGAGCCTTTTACGAGAAAGCTGATGAATTTAGGCAAGCGATAAAAAATTAACATAAAAAAAGCGAAACCTGGGAATTGTTTCGCTTGTAATGTATGCCCCTGATCTCTTCGTAGCTGGCAGAGCCAAGCGTTACATTAAAGGGCTTAGTGAAAGGCTCAGTTGTATTATTGGTTAAAAAGCGAAATAAATTTGTAATTTTAGCGCATGCCGGTAGATATAAAAAAAATATGGTTATATAGGATTGTTCATATCGACAATATTGAACATATACTTACCCGGGGCATTTTTTCTCATTCCCATGCAAATGCCGATCCTATGTGAGCATTGGCGATACCACATTGATTAGCCAGAGGAATGACTTCCCGGTTAAATTAGACGGATATGGAAATCTGGGCGATTATGTTCCGTTTTATTTTGGACCGTTATCGCCTATGCTATACAATATCAAAACAGGTTACAGGGGTATAACAAAAATACCCCAAAGCGATATCGTATATTTATGTTGCCGTTTACTGATATAGATGCGAATTGTTCGCAATGGGTTTTTACCGATGGTCATGCTAAATCAAATCTTACCGAATTTTTTAATTCGTCCGATGATTTTGATAAAGTAGATTGGACGATGGTAAAAGAGAGAATGTGGAAAAATAACGAGGAAGATTTCGACCGGATGCGACGGAAACAGGCCGAATTTTTAGTTAAGGATCAGGTTTCAGTCAACTGTATTGGCGGAATAATTGTCTATAATGAAGAGAAAAAGGTACAAGTACAACATATAATTGATAAACTTAAACTTACAATACCTGTAAAGGTAAATACAAATTACTATTACTAATGATTAGATATACAAAAGGTAATTTATTGGAAGCTCCGGTGCAGGCTTTAATCAATACTGTTAATACAGTAGGCGTAATGGGTAAAGGTATTGCTTTACAGTTTAAGGAAGCATTCCCTTTAAACTTTAAACAATATGCGCATGCCTGTAAATCAAAATGGCTGCAACCCGGTAAATTGCTTATAGTAAAAGAAAATACATTGCTCGGAGAACGCATTATTGTTAATTTTCCAACAAAAACAGAATGGTATCTTAAATCTAAATATGAATATATCGAAACCGGACTGCAGGCATTGGCTGCTGAGCTTCAAAAAGGGGAAATTAAAAGTATAGCAATCCCTCCATTAGGTTGCGGTAACGGAGGATTGAAATGGGATAATGTGAAGATATTAATTGAAAAGCACCTTCATTCATTTTCTCATATTGAAATAATAATTTACGAGCCAGATGACGCCGTTAAAGAAATATTAAAAAAGCAGCAAACAACAAAAGAAATAAAACTCACTCCGGCAAGAGCGATGCTTTTGTATGCCATGTATTATTATGAAACATTTGATGAACCGAGCAACTTATTTGTAGCAAATAAACTGGCCTGGTTTTTACAACGCATGGGAGAAAATTTAAAGTTAAAATTTGAAGCCAGCCATTACGGCCCCTATAGTGTTCAGGTAGGTCATGTATTGCATGCGCTTAATGGCAAGTATTTAAAAGGCCTGGAACAAATGAATGCGAAAGCATTTGAAACCATTGAATTGAATTATAATACCTATAACGAAGTTAAGTATTTTGTCGATAATGAACTTAAACCTGAGCAACGTCAGCGCCTCGATAATTTATTAAAACTAATTGACGGGTTTCAGTCGGCTTTGGCTTTAGAAATATTGGCAACGGTAGATTATATTAAGAAGGATAAGAATACCACGGATGAAAACCTTATTATTAAATCGATACAGGAATGGTCGGCACGTAAAAAGAATCTATTTAAAGATAAATACATTCTCATTGCAATCAATCACCTGAACGATTATAGCACCCATTTGGCTTTTGTTTAATCTTATAGCTGGATAGAGCCTTTTACGAGAAAGCTGATGAATTTAGGCAAGCGATAAAAAATTAACATAAAAAAAGCGAAACCTTGAAATAGTTTCGCTTGTAATGTATGCCTTGTGTGTTCTTTCTCAATTGTCAATTATCCATTGTCAATTGCTTTGTGGAGCTGGCGGGAGTCGAACCCGCGTCCAAACAAGAAACGAATAAGCTTTCTACATGCTTAGTTTATTATTGATTTTTGTGCTCAGGCTGGAAACAAACATCCGATCTGAACCTTAGTCCTTTTATTTTCGCCCGGAAACCAGGACCTTCCCCGAACTAGCCCGAACTCACGAGTACCACTGAACCGGAAAGCGCCAGGCAGGCTCGCCGAGTGATATCTTGTCTCTGGCACCTAGGCCGGAGATAAAAGCTTGAAATTCACCTGGTGAATTAAGCTGCAAGAGCGTAATTAGATTCGCCTTTTATGGTTTGTACCCCCAGATTAACGAGCGGTTGATACGTGGCTCGGCATGCTTACATACCCATTTACCCTGCTGTCAAAACCAAACAGCCCCAAATGGACTGCAAAGTTACTATCTTTTTGTTAAAAATCGGCAACGAAACTCGTGCTTATTTGTTTTTTTAGTAAATTTAAGTAAATGCAAATGAATACCATGATGGAATGCGATTATTTACAAACCTGCGGTTTTTTCAAAAAATATAGTGTTACTCATAACGTAATGTGTCAGGAGCTGATTAACAAGTATTGCAAAGGTGTTGATATGAAAGATTGCAAACGGCTTGCGTTTAGAAAGAATTATGGCACGCCACCCTCAGATAATATGCTTCCTTCGGGGCTTGAGATGAAAACAGAACGTTGTGTCTAGGCTTTTTTCAATTGGGAGATGGTCTCGATCGGGTTGCTCGATTTAAAAATATAACTACCAATTACCATTACGTTTACACCTGTATCTGCTAATTTTCTTATGTTAGAAAGATCAACACCGCCGTCTACCTGGATTAATGCATGTGCATTTTTTTGATCGATCAGTTGTTTTAATCTCTTGATTTTGTTGTACGATCCGGAAATGAATTTCTGTCCGCCAAATCCAGGATTTACGGTCATGATAAGTACCAGGTCGAGCTCTTCTATAATGTCTTCGAGTAAATGCACTGGTG
>DATALJ010000094.1:0-16141 GCA_036261135.1 Bacteroidales bacterium | reverse complement strand
GCCCAACAGCGCATTTAAAATAGCAATAGCCCGCACACGTTGTGTATCGTCGCCATACCAGGTAACATGCCGCCCCGGATGTACAATAACAGCAGGAGATGCATTGGCCATTTCCTTTGCAGTGCGCCGGATCAGTTCTGGTTCTAGGGTAGTTATGCCATATGCCCATTCGGGGGTGTAATCCTTCACATGTTCCTTCAACTGATCGAAGCCGGAACAATACTTTTCCACATATTTTTTGTCGTAATACTCATTATAAATGATCTCGTGAATCCAGGTAAGCAGCAAAGCTATATCGGTAGATGGCTTTATGGGTAACCAATATTTCGATTTACTGGCAGCCGTTGAGAATCGGGGATCTACCGTTATTATTGTTGCTCCTTTGTCAATTGCATCCGACATTTCCTGTATTTGCCCGTTGTGCATGTTTTCGCCAATGTGCGCTCCAATAAGAACGAGACACTTTGTATCGCGTATATCGGTTATTTCAGGCGAATAGGCTTCTTCACCAAACGTAGCCATGAAGGCTTCATCCCGAGGCCCGCGACATTGCGCGTACGAAGGTTCAGCAATACTGGCCGATCCAAAGGCTTTCATTAATGGAGTTAAATAACTACCCCCTGAACCGTGGGTAAAGAGGGCTATGCTCTCAGGTCCATGTTTTGCAGCTATTGACTTCATTTTATCGGCAATATAGCCCAGGGCTTCGTCCCAGGATGCTTCCCGGAATACCTGTTTCCCACGCTCCTTCGTTCGGATAAGCGGCGTTTTTAGCCTGTCCTCATCGTAATACATACCAATTCCGCCAGTACCACGTGGACAAAAGCGTCCATTGCAATGCTGATCGGTATCATTGCCAACAATTTTCCAAATCTTTCCTTCATCGGTTTTATAAACCCAGCCGGCGCACTTCCAAAAACAGACTTCGCAATAAGTTGGAATGCGTTTCAGGTTAGCTAAAATTTTACTTATTCCCTCAGAAGTTGAGATTTCGTTGACGGCCTTGAGAATTCCTCCTCCAATCGCCAAGGCTCCGGCTCCAAAAGCCGTAATCTTAATAAATTGTCTGCGGCTAGTCATTCGTTTTGAGTTATATATACAAATTAAGAAAAAAAACGCAGATTCTCTATTAACAAAACTACATAACTAAATAGCTACATATATAATTTATATTGATTATAAATATAATACACTGATAATCTTTAGTAATGATATTGTTTAGACGCGTTATAAATTATTTGAAGCGCAGTCGAAATCATCCATCGTATTAATATTCAAAAATATACGCTTCGAAAAAGTGGAAGGATTTATTTCCAAACGACGGTGAGGCATATGCTCTACAAATTCGAACAAACGATAGTTTTGCTGATCAATAAATTGCTGAAGTGCAGGAACTACCTTTTTCTTATAAATCGCACATAACGGTTCCACGTAATTGTCGTGAACAGGAACAATGATATCGCTACCCTCCATATTTTGCAATAAATTTGTAAAAAGAGCAGTCTCCACAAAAGGAATGTCGCAGGATACAACAATATTGAGATCGGTAGTTGAACGTTTAAGGCATGAATAAATGCCGATCATGGGAGCCTGTATTGGGTACAAATCAGGCCACACGTCGCATCCGGTAAAATCGTACACTGATTTATTAGAACTGATCACGACCTGATCGCACAACGGCTTAATCGCTTCAATAACATGAGAAATAATGGGTTTCCCATGCAACAACATGAGCGATTTATCAGTACCCATGCGGCTACTTCTTCCTCCCGCAAGGACAATACCTGTTACGCCAAGTTTTTCCATTAATGTTCATCAATATTATAGAGCATTCGCAACGAATGTTCTATGGTTTTAAATATCTCATCGGTGTATTCCTTAATGGCCTTGGGGCTTCCTGGCAGAACGTAAATCAGCGATTGACCTGCAACACCGGCAATGCTTCGGCTAATAAGTGCATTGGGCTTTTCTGCGCCGTACTTAACACGGATTAACTCCATTATACCAGTAATTTCCTTATCCAGCAAAGGACGAATGGTATCAGGTGTAATATCCCTGGGGCCTATACCAGTACCTCCGGTAGTAAAGATAATATCTACCTTATCCTGAATGATTTGCTTGACTAATAACGTAAGTGGGCGCTCTTCGTCAGGCATAATGGTATTCGTGATTTCCACATTACGGCCATTGGAAGAGAAATAGGTTGTTGCAAGCTGTTTAAGCAATGGTCCGCTCTTATCCTCATACACACCCTCGGCAGCGCGGTCGCTCATGGTAATGACATGAATTTTAAGCATACGCGGAATATATTGCAATACATCGCCAGCCCTCAGTGTTCCGCCTTTTAAAACACGGCAGAATATGCCTTCTTTGGGCATGATGCAGTCGCCGGTTTCCTTGAATATTGCACAACCTGCACCATGACACTTTTTCCCAATCTGGGTCACTTCCAACTCCAAATCACCACAAATAAGCCTGTCGAGAGGTTTCATGTCATATAATGGAAAACCTTCAGTAGTAATATTCTCGGCAAATTCGCCATACGAAACTTCTCTATTGGGAGGAATTTTCATCTTTTCCAGACTTTTTACTCCCAACAGACTCACCTGGCGGTGCCATTTCCCGGCATGTGCATCGCCGAAGATACCCAGATTATTGAGCGCAATAGCATCAACCGGCTCTTTAATGGTGCCTTTTTTCTCTGAAATATTCACGGAAACAATCCGTATTTGCTTTGCATCACTCATGAATATAGGTTTTTGTCTTTTCAATCAGCTTAATCTCGCCAATTACCATGGCTTTATCCACCGCCTTGCACATATCGTAGATAGTGAGCAGGGCTACACTTGCCCCGGTAAGTGCTTCCATTTCCACGCCCGTTTTCCCAGTGCATTGCACTTCACACTCCACCCAGATGCCTTTCTCCTGAATAATAGTATTTACCCGAACCTTTTCCAATAAAAGGGTATGGCATAAAGGAATTAGATGAGCCGTTTGCTTGGCGGCCTGTATACCTGCAATTTCAGCAACCGTGAGTACATCACCTTTTTTCATGGCATGTTCCTTCACTAACACCAGCGTTTCTGGGGCCATGGCAATATGTCCTGCAGCGCGGGCAAAGCGCTTCTGGTCTTTTTTATCGCCTACATCTACCATGCGGGCTTTACCAGTGGAATCGAGATGAGAAAAATTTGTCATAAGTCGTAAAATTATACCTTCTGAGATGTTGTTGTTAAAAGTACTTCTGTCATTCCGGCGGAGGCCGGAATCCTTTAACTACGAAGCTTATGGATTATCTATCTTCGACAGACTAGAAGATTCATAAGTTTTTTCACATTCTCATCGGTTTGTTATATTTAAACCAATTGTTAAGGTTAGTACGCATTTACAACACGTGCCCTGTTGCAAGGGATTCCGGCCTTCGCCGGAATGACAATACTATTTTGATGATTGCAGCCACTTTGCCAGCGCGCGTTTGTACGCGTGCTTATTTTCGCACGCGTTGCAAACGCGCGCTAGCTGAAGTAATAACCCTCAATTGACAATTGTCAATTCAAATTACCCGCCTATTCCATAAAAGCTTCCCTTGCGATTAAAACAACCGTTCAGGGGCTTGTTGTTTAAGGCGCTAAGGATTGCTTTTTCAGGTCCTAGTTCGCGTACGGCATACTCGTCCTCGCTAAATAAGCAAGGCTTTATCATTCCATTGGCGGTTAGTCGCAGGCGGTTGCATATTTTACAATTTCCACCTTTGCCTCCTTCAACTACCGAGAATTCGCCCGTTTCGAGGTTCATCTGGCGGATAAACCGCACCTGCAGGTTGTTCTCCGCACAAAATGCCTTTACTGCCTGAGAATCTTCGTTGTTGGAAGATTTAAATACCACGCAATTAATCTTTACAGGTGATAATCCGGCCTGCTGCGCAGCTTTAATTCCTTCGAAAACCCTAGAAATATCGCCTCCCCGGGTGATCGCTTTGAATTTTTCAGGATTAACTGTATCCAAACTAATGTTAACCCGCTGTAATCCTGCCTTTTTAAGATCATACGCTAAGTCCGAAAGCAAAATACCGTTGGTGGTTAGGGCCAGGTCCTTAATTCCGGGCACAGATGCGATCATTTCAACCAATTGAACTATGCCTTTGCGCACCAATGGTTCTCCGCCAGTAAGGCGAACTTTATCAATACCCAGTTTTACAGCTACTTTAACCACATCAACAATCTCCTCGAACGAAAGTATATCGCTGTGCTGAATCAATTGCACCCCCTCTTCGGGCATACAATAGGTACATCGCAGGTTACAACGGTCGGTAACCGAAATACGCAGGTAATTGATATGTCTGTTATAGCGGTCGTACACGAACTATATCTCCTTTCTTGTATTCAGTAATGCCAATAGGCATTTCCATTATTCCATTTGCATTTACATAAGCATGTATATGTGCTGAGCCATGATATTCCAATGGTTTTACACTTCCATCATCGGTAAATTGGACAGGAACAAAAGCCAGCACATCGTCTTTCTTTCGTTTATAGCTTTCATTCAGCGGTACATGTAATGTAATATGTTGAGGCTCCTGCCCAATGAGCTTTTGAACAAGTGGCTTCACCAAAATCTCCAGCTGAACAAAGGAGGAAACCGGATTCCCCGGTAACCCCACTATAAAATGATTGTCCTTCCGGCCAAACAACATATGTTTACCAGGTTTAGCCTGTATGCCGTGAATCCGTATATCCACACCCAGCTTTTTGAGAACACCAGGAACATAATCGTAATCGCCAACCGATACCCCGCCTGACATGAGAACAATATCGTATTTGTGTATCGCTTCGGATAGCAAATGCGTAAGTTCAACCTCATCATCCGGAACAATACCAAGGTCTTCGGGTGACAATCCCATTTGAATGCATTGCGCCATAATCTGGTAGCCATTGCTGTTTCTGATCTTTGAGCTTTCTGGTTTATGTGCGGGCTCAACCAATTCATTACCCGTAGAAAATACGGCAACAGTAGGGGCTTCATAAATCAGCGGTTCGGTACAGCCTACTGATGCTAATATAGCGATATGTTGAGACTTTAAAAGTGTTCCTTTGGTAAGCACTACATCGCCCTGCTTTACATCTTCGCCCCGGAGGCAAATATTATCCGATGCCAGTTCCTTTGTACAGATTATTTTATCATCCTCAGCAGTAACAGCATATTCTTTCATGAGAATAAAATCAGCGCCTTCAGGTACAGGAGCGCCCGTCATGATGCGGCTGCACTGGCCTGGGCCAATCTTTTTCAGCGGAGTGGCACCGGCGGGAATTTCCTCAATAACTTCGAGAAGAGCCTTTAAATCTTGTCTCCGACAAGCAAAGCCGTCCATTGCCGCTTTGTTAAAGGGAGGCATGTCGATGTCTGAAATCAAATCCTCAGCGAGAATTCTATTTAAAGCGCTCATCATCGAAACCCTCATTGTATCTGTAGGTTCCACATTGGTAAGTACGATTTCCAAGGCTTCTTCGAAGTGTAACATATATTATACTTTTAAATGCCAATTATTGTCTTGTATGGATAAGTCATCCAGATTAAAATCCAAGCCAGCTCCATCAAAGGTGATCCAGCGATCGCAAACAGCTTTCCATTTCGGGGTATCCTGCTTGAGCATTTCGGAGCCCAGCCGGTGCATCATCAGGAAAACGCCGGGTATGTACCAGTTTCGTAATCCACCCGATTCACAAACAAAAGAAGCATTCGACAGGCTTAAATCCTTTATGATCTGCATGGCTTCGGGCAATTGATGATCTGCGGCCATCACAAAATAAGACTTTACAGCACCTGCAGCTAAAAAAAGAGAGCTATCCTTGGTTTTCGACCGATCGATTTCTTCTGCCACATACAAATCGCTGCGTTGAACAATGATATTGCCACTTTCGATCTTTTTGTGAAAGTGAGAAGAAATTTTAATCCCCACAATCGGATGTTCGGCACTGAATCGTTCGATAATCCGGCAAGCCAGTGTAGTTTTTCCTACATTCTGGCCGGTTCCTGCTATAAGTAACAGGTTGGGTATTGGTAGTGCTTCCATTCAGAATAGTATTAATTTAAAACTGGCTAATACCAATACACCTGCCAATATAAACTTTAGCTTTTCCGAATGAATTTTGAAGCTTCCGCTAAATGAACCTGCGATACCTCCTAATACACCAACTATAACCCAAGTAATGATATGCGAACTAAAGCTAAATCCCCCATGCATCAAAGCAAACAACCCCGATAATGAGTTCAGGAATATGAATAACGCCGATGCCGCAGCAGCCTCTTTCATATTAGCCCAATGCAAAAGCAACAGCAAAGGAGAAAGAATGATTCCACCCCCTATTCCAATCATCCCGGAGAAAAAACCCAATAAAGCCCCTATCAATATTGATACAACCAAAATAGGTTGTTTGGAAGCTTCAGTTATGGGGGATTTCACGAACAACATACGCACAGTAGCCAGTAACAGAAAAATACCAAGCACAACCTTATATACAGAAGGATTGGAATGCATAAGCCCGCCTGCGTATGCAGCAGGAATGGATGTTATTAGAAAAGGAATGACGAGCTTTGCCCTGAAATAACCTGCTTTAGAGTAGCTAAAAAAAGCAATCAGCGAAACAAACACATTGAGCAGTAAAGCGGTAGGGCGCATAACATCGGGCAACACACCATACAAAGCCATCAAAGCAAGGTAACCGCTTGCGCCACCGTGACCAACTGAAGAATAAAGAAAGGCAATAACAAAAAGGAACAAAAGAAATAAATACTCCATACACACTGGCTTTACTTCTCCCCTTCCCGATAAATAGCAGATACAGCAATGTATAACAACAATCCATGTGCTACAATTCCTAACACACACGTAGTTACACTGCTTCTCCTTTCCAAATTCAGGAATACTATTCCATCGGGAGGCGTAAACGTTTCCATTTACACCCAGATTAGCCTTTCGTAAGCAAAGCTGGTAGAAAAGATAACTCGGAGAAAACTATTTTAAAGTTAGCAAATTTATAATAAAGGTAACTTCTTTACGCAAAAAGATATTAAAAGATGTAAATATCTAAATATTGAATCGCTAAATTGATTACCTTTGAAGAAACGACAAAAAGATAACCTCCTGTTTCAGTTTAATTTATGGACAAAATAAGTGTTTATATTGCCGACAACCAAGCGTTAACCAGAATTGGAATCATTCAGATTTTAAACCATTATTTTAACGGGAAGCTGGAAACAAAGGAGTTTTCGACCAGAGAAACCCTGATTGAACAGATAAAGACGGATAAACCACAAATACTGATTATCGATTACGACCTTTTCGATTTCAACGACATTAGCGAACTTCAGCTCATTTGCAAGTTATCGCCCGAAACTGGCGTGCTCATTGTTACCGATAACCAGTCGGCTGATGACGTGTCCAAGCTCGTAAACCTCGGTTTTTCAAACTATGTACTAAAGACCTGTACCGAGCAGGAACTCATAGAAGGATTTAATGCAACGCTCAATAACCGTAAGTATTTCAGCAGCGAAGTGCTAGACATTATTATTGGTCAGCGTTCCAAGCCAAAAAACGTTCAGGAAACTGGTAAGCTCACCGCTTCGGAAACCGAAATTGTGAGAATGATTGCGCAAGGCTTAACTACCAAGGAAATTGCGAACCAGCGCAATCTAAGTTTCCACACTGTAATAACGCACCGGAAGAATATATTCCGCAAACTGTGTATAAACAGTACATCGGAACTGATGATGTACGCCATGCGAAACGGATTGATTGATAATCTGGAGTATTATATTTAAATCCGGAATGATAGTTGTGCATTTTATTTAATAATCAGCAGTATACTAGCTATTAAAGTCAAAACCATATTGATGGTTTGAAATCGGTCCAACGACAGGTTTGAATTCAATTTCTTTCCTACTATTGTCCCGGCTAAAAGGATTGGGGTGCATACAACCGACAGCTTCAGTGTTTGAGCTGTAATCAGCCCCGCCTGAGCATATCCCAAAATTGCAATTACGGCCGTAATAACGCTGAACCAGGCAAATATTTCACGGAATTTCCGATTGCTCACATTTGCGCTACGGAGGAAAAGTGCTAAAGGAGGGCCACTCACCGAAACAGCGCCAGTTATAAAACCTACAAGCGATCCGGCCCATAAATAGACGTGATTGGGTAATTCTCGCTGTATGGGTTTTCTCTTTCGTAATGAAAACAAGGTAAGTAGAAGAAATAAGAGACCAGAAAGATGAACCAGTATTTTGCCGTTTATTGAGCTCAATGCAATAACGCCCAGTATTGTAAACACACTACCTGCGCCAATCAGCAAATACGACTTTTTATCTAACAACCGGTGTTCCTTCTTTTGCAAGGTTATAAATATTGAAGCAATAAGATTGCAAATCATCAAAACAGGAACAATCTCCTTTGGCTCAAACCAGATCAACAACAGAGGAAATGAAAAAAGAGCAAACCCAAAGCCAGTCACACCTTTTATGAGACTAGAAAGAACAATGATCAGTATTATCCAAAAATCAACCATAGCTTATTGCTTTAAAATCAACAAAGAACTCACTGCCGTAATAATCCATAATGTTATACCAAAGGCAAAACTTTTAATCCCGGATTGTTTTACCTGCTGGATGGTAATATTTGAGCCAATCAGAAACAACGCCACAACCATTCCTCTATTTCCTAACCAGCTAAAATGCGCATAACTGGACTGAAATTGAGGGAAAATATTAGCGATAACCATGGCAATAACAAAAAACAAAATAAACCACGGAAATTTTATAGAATGCCCTTTTTCGCTTCTGTTCAGTAATGCTATCACAATGGAAAGCGGGACAATCCACAAGGCCCGGATGAGTTTAACCGTAGTTGCAACCTGCAAGGCCTTTTCGCCATATATTGTTCCCGAACCAACAACAGAACTGGTGTCGTGAATGGCAATAGCAGCCCAGTTCCCAAATGCTTCCTGGCTTAAACCGAGCTGATGTCCAATAAATGGAAAAAGAAGCAAAGCCACAGCATTTAACACGAACACTACTGCCAGAGCAAAGGAATTTTGGTAATTTTCCGCTTTCAAAATGGGTGAAATTGCTGCAATGGCACTACCTCCGCAAATTGCAGTACCTGAAGTAATAAGAAGGGCAATGTTTTTCTCAACCTTAAAAAGTTTACCCAACACAATTCCGCAGCACATCACCATTGTAACCGATATAATGGTCTCAATAAAACCGCTTTTCGAAGCCGAAATGACATCGGTTAACGCCATACCAAACCCCATGAGGACTATTGACAACTGAAGAATTTTAGCGGTGTATTGATGAATGTTCTCGTGGCGAAACCCCAGTAGAGAAAGCGTGATGCCAGCGCCAAGTGCAATTGCCGGCGAAACAAAAGGTAAAAAACAAACAAAGATGATTATTTTGTAAAGCCAACCCGAATTGCCTGTAATTTTGCTGATACCCAGCGAACTGGTAAGTGCCATAATTTTTTCCATACTCAATATTTTGGGTACAAAATTATAGTCACACTATAACATATACAAATACAAATTATTTATATAATATAACTAAAAGTTATAATTAAAAAGAAAATTTTCAAATAACTCAACCTGTCGGCTTTTATGTCCTAGTTTGTATGCAATGCGGAATTTACGGGGGATTGAGAAACCTGTTACCTTCAACTTCACATGGGTCTTAAGATATAATTCGGTTAATACGGCTTTTTCGGATACAATAGCCAGGCCGTCGAAATCAAGTAAGAAATTCTTTATCGATTCCGTACTTCCAAGGTGAATAAGCGTGTTGATATTCTCAAAATGAATGCCCTGCTTTATAAAGGCGTCTCTGATTACTTCCAGGGTGCCTGATCCCTGTTCTCTCAGTACAATTGGAACCTGAGAAAGGTCCTCTTTACTGATGCTTTCGCGCTTAGCATAAACACTATTCGCCCCTGTTACCACAATCAACTCGTCATCCATGAAATTCTTGTACCGAATGCCAGCCTGAGAGGATTGATTCTCAACCAAAGCAATATCTACCTGGTTTTCGAGCAATAATTTCTCCATTTCAAATGAATTGCCATTCATTAAGAAGATCTGAATTTTTGGGTATCGCTTGTGGAACGATGCAATTGCCTTGGGAATAACATACTGCGAAATCGTTGAACTGGCTCCTATTTTAAATTCGCCTGAGATGCTGCTATGCATTTGTCCGATTTCAAAATCGAGTTCGCGGTATTGCAATGCAATCTGCTTAAATGCATTATATACCTTTTCGCCCGCTTTTGTAAGATATATTTTATTGCCTTTACGCTCGAACAGATTGGTTTTATAACGGTCTTCCAGCTCCTTGATGTGCTTTGTAATAGCAGGCTGGCTAATATTAAGGTCTCCTGCGGCTTTTGAAAAGCTGAGATTTTCGGCAACGGACAAAAAAACGGTATCTCTATAATCCATTCTGCGGTTTAATTAAAGCTTTCTCGCATTAAACGTGTCGCCCTGATTGATATCCCCGGTTTCAATGCCTCTGCTGAGCCATTTTCTGCGTTGTTCGGAAGTGCCGTGCGTGAAAGAATCGGGCACTACGTAGCCACGTGTTTTCATCTGGATCCGGTCATCACCAACCGCGGAGGCTGCGTTAAGTGCTTCTTCGAGGTCGCCTTCTTCCAGTATATTCTGCATTTTTTGTGCGTGATGCACCCATACACCAGCCAGAAAGTCAGCCTGAAGCTCTATACGAACTGTCATTTCATTGATTTCCGATTCATCGGCACCTGAAGCTCTCATTTCATCACGTCTTTCCATTTTTCCTAACAGGTTTTGTACGTGGTGACCTACTTCGTGTGCAAGTATATACGCTACAGCAAAGTCGCCCTGTGCTCCAAGCCGTTGCTGCAATTCCTCAAGATAGGTAAGATCGATGTACACCTTTTCGTCGGCACAGCAATAGAAAGGCCCGGTGGCTTCCTCAGCAAATCCGCAGGCCGACTTTACACCACCACGGAATAGCACCAGCTTGGGCTCACGGTATGTCTCGCCCATTTCGCTGAACAGTTTATTCCAAACATCCTCAGTATCGGCTAATACTACAGATACAAAGTCGCCCATCTCTTTGTCGTGTGCGGTAAGCTCGGTTTGCTCAACAGTTGAGGACTGGCCTGTATCGCCCAAATTAAGTACCTGCATGGGATTTCCACCCAACAGATATACAACCACAGCAATAACAATAGTCCCAATAATACCACCTTTAAAACCTATTGAGCGACGGCCGCTTGTGCGAATATCTTCTACGTTACCGCTCTGTCTTCTTCCTTTCCACAGCATAGCGCAAATGTTTAGAATTAATTCACCTTTTGTGTAATAACAGCAAACTTCCATTTATAACGGAATGATAAAATGGCAATGAAAATAATGCTGCAAACAAGCACTACAAACAAATCTTTGAGCGGATCAACCCGCTGTTGTGCAAGCAGGGCCGGGGTCTGCAATACCGATGCCTTGTTAGTAACAAAAATTGACAAGAAAATGTTATTTGCAGCATGCGCTCCCATTGCGGTTTCTATGCCATCGTCGAGCACTGCGGTAAGGCCAAATAATACTCCTAACAAAACATACTGCGGAATGGTTAACCAAACGCCATACTCCTTTACTTCGGGATTAAAAAAATGCATGAAACCAAATATTAAAGATGGAAGCAGAATAACCAGCCAGCGGTTTCGTGTCCATGCGTACACCCCCTGCGCCAGATAGCCTCTAAATAGCACTTCCTCGTATGTAGTTTGAAATGGCATAAGTATAAGCGCTACAAGCACAAGCATTAAAAAACGGTTCATATCGAAATGCATCGTAAAATTGGTGGGATCCATTGTATACTCTAACACAAACACCACGGCAAGCAAAAGCGCCCACACAATAAACGCAAAAACAAAGTGACTCCAACGAATAACGCTGGTTCCATTTATCACATCTTTTAAATTTCTGCGATGCAGCGGTTTTAAAAGCAAAATAACCGTAATAAGCGCCACAATGAAAGGGATAATCACCAAAACCAACCCTACATTAGGATTTATTCCATATGCCTCAAAATCCAAAGGATTAGCGGGGAATGAAGTCATTCCATTCCTCACCATTTTTACAACTAAAACAATGGCCAATGGAATAGCCCCAATAATATTGGATGCCACAAAGCCCCCAACAAATATTACTAAATACTTCCACCACTGGTTCTGATTATCTAAAGCGCGTTCGAGATGATTCATATTATTTGATTTAAATCCTTATCCAAAGCTAAAACATGTAAGGGAAAAAACAATAAATGCATGCGTACTTGATTCATTTTGTTTAATGAAAAGCCCTTCTTAACAAATTTTAATACATTTTGAACGATACATTGTTTAATATTGTATCTGTAATGCCAGGTAAGCCATCACCGCAATATGGCTTATTTTCCCGCTAAACACATCGAATTATGGATATTTTTCTTTTAATATTGGGGCTTATTTTAATGGTTACAGGCTTTGTAGGTTGTTTTGTACCTGTACTACCAGGGCCTCCGCTAAGTTTTGGAGGACTGCTCCTTTTGCAAGCGACACGATTTGGCAATTTCTCAACTAACTTTCTTATAACCTTCGGCATTTTAACGGCTGTAGTAACCATCCTCGATTATTTCGTTCCCATTTGGGGTACTAAAAAGTTCGGTGGATCCAAAAGCGGCGTTACAGGCGCCACAGTGGGACTGATCATTGGATTATTTATGGGACCTGTAGGGATAATTCTTGGCCCTTTTTTAGGAGCCATTGCAGGTGAGTTAATTGCCGGACGCAATTCTACGGAAGCCTTTAAATCGGGCATGGGCAGTCTGATTGGCTTTCTTGTAGGAACAGGACTCAAGCTGGCTCTAACCTTCGTAATGATTTTTTATTTTTTCAAAGAAGCAATCCATAACATTTAATTTCGCACCATTGAACACTGCACAGTTTTACACATCGCGCGCCGAATCTTACAAATCGCAATACGAAACTTTTAAAAAGAGAGAAACTTACTGGGCATTTGCCCGGTTATTTGCGTTTATCGGCCTTATAGCAATAATTTTTACTGGTTTCAGCATTTCTGAAGTGGTTGGAATTATATCCATTTTCCCTTCCCTTGCCGCATTTGGATTTGTGATAAACCGCCATTTGAAAATCGTTAAAGAAAAAGAGAGAAACCAATATTTGTATGAGATAAACCTTGCCGAAATAGCTTGTTTACAGGGAAACTACTCGATGTTTGCCAATGGAAGCGAGTATAACGAAAAGGAGCATCCCTATTTGAACGATCTGGATATACTGGGGACTCATTCCTTGTATCAATATATCAACAGAACAAACACCCAGCCCGGTGCCGCAACATTGGCAGAATGGTTGAAGCGACCAGCAGCATACTCCGAGATCAGTAAAAGACAAGATGCAGTAAAAGAGCTGGCCTCACAAACAGATTGGCGACAGACACTGCGTTCGGTCTTCTATATCAATCCATCATCGACCAACAATCCTGATAAATTAACAGCCTGGTGCAATTCTCCTTCCGAATTCAAGCAGAAAGAAAGGTTGAGAATAATCCTGTGGATTACTTCTTGTGCTATACTGGGAAGTACCGTGCTTTGGATGTTAAACTTCCCGTCAGTTTGGCTTTCCATAACTATTCTAATAAGTTTTGCCATCAATTATGCCTATATCAAAAGGATTAATAACATACAGACTAACCTGTCCAAGTCGTACGCTATGCTTGAGTCATATGCTGATATTATAAAGCTCATCGAACAAGGACATTTTGAATCGAAAAAACTCATTGATCTGAAAAGCAAGTTGAATAGCGATATTTCGGCCTCAATTATTCTGAAACAATTGTCGCGGCTATCCAAAAAGCTTGACTATCGTTTAAACCTCTTAATTGGTTTACCTCTTAATCTGTTTTTCCTTTGGGATATACACCAATGCCTGAAACTGAAAAAATGGAAAACCAAAAACCGCGACAAAATTGATAGCTGGTTTATAGCAATGGCCGAATTTGAAGCGCTATCGAGCTTAGCCAATTTGTATTTCAATAATCCTTCGTGGGCACTGCCCGAGGTAACAGACGATTACTTTCACCTCAGCATGAAAGAAGCAGGGCACCCGTTAATTCCTGCTGAAAAGCGCATTCTCAATGACTTTACAATTAATAACGAAATAAAAATAGCCTTGGTAACGGGTTCAAACATGTCCGGAAAAAGTACGTTCCTACGTACCTGTGGCGTTAACATTATTCTTGCTATGGCCGGAGCGCCGGTTTGCGCAGAAAAATTCAGCGTTTCGCATGTTCATATATACTCAAGCATGCGTATTGCCGATTCGCTGGAAGAAAACACATCATCGTTCTATGCCGAACTGAAGAAGCTAGCTCAAATCATTAAAGTGGTGGAACAGAAAGAAAGAGTATTCCTGTTACTGGATGAAATCCTGCGCGGTACCAATTCGAACGATCGCCATACCGGCTCCGTAGCGCTGATAAGGCAGCTTATCAAGAACAACGCTCCCGGAATTATAGCTACACACGACCTTGCATTATCATCGCTTACCGAAGAGCATGGTAAAAACATCGATGTCTACAATTTCGATGTAAAAATTCAAGACGAAGAATTGTATTTCGACTATAAAATAAACCGAGGGATTTGCAAAAGCCTTAATGCGTCGATATTGATGAAGAAGATGGGGATTGAAATTAACCCCTGACCCCTGAAGGGGAACCGTATTTAGGAAGTGTTGAATTTTTTTCTTGTATTAAGGAACCGAAAGATTGTAGATAAGGACAAATTAATTAGGTACTGTTCCCCTTCAGTCAGGGGTACCAGGGTTCTTAAAACAAATATTCCCATTATCTGTTGACAATGGGAATATCTGAAGGGGAGAGAGAATATCATTGAAGACCAAAGTTCAATAATATGTTAGGAAGACTCCGATTCTTTTTTGGGGTTCGCTTTGCTTACTTTTACTTTTCTTCCGCCAATTTCTTTTCCATTCAACGCCTCAACAGCTTCATCTTCGTCGCCTTCGTTTTTCATTTCAACAAAACCATAACCTTTAGAACGCCTAGTTTTTTTGTCGATAATAACTTTCGCCGAATCAACCGGCCCGAACTCCTGAAATACATCAATTAAATTCTGCTCTTTCATAGAGTACGGAATGTTTCCAATGTAAATAGTCATAAACGAATTATTAAAAGATCACAAACACAAGTTAGTAAAATTCTTTTGATAAATTACAAAATTCTTTAAGATTTACGAATCACCCTTCAGCCTAAGGTTGCAACCATTACTGCTTTTATAGTATGCAAGCGGTTTTCAGCCTGCTTAAAAACGATTGAATGTTTCGACTCGAAGATTTCATCGGTGACTTCCATCGATTCTAATCCATACTTTTTGTAAATCTGTTCTCCCATCTCTGTTTCGCAGTTGTGGAATGCAGGAAGGCAATGCAGGAACTTGACATTGGCATTGCCGGTAGCTTTAACTACAGCCATATTAACCTGGTAAGGACTTAACAACTTTATCCGTTCTTCCCAAACCGATTCGGGCTCTCCCATGGAAACCCAAACATCGGTGTAGAGAAAATCGACACCATTAACGGCTGCTTCAATATCTTCAGTTAAGGTAATCTTTGCTCCTGTTTGCTTTGCTATATCCCGACATTGCTGTACGATTTCAGCCTTAGGCAGACATGTTAAAGGTGCAGCAGCCCTGAAGTCCATTCCCATCTTGGCGGCACCCACCATAAGGGAATTTCCCATATTATTGCGCGCATCGCCTAAATAACAAAAGGATATTTCGTGCAATGGCTTATTTACATGCTCTATCATGGTAAGAAAATCAGCAAGCACTTGTGTAGGATGAAACTCATCAGTTAAACCGTTCCAAACAGGCACACCAGAATATTTTGCCAATGTCTCTACAATATCCTGACTGTATCCCCGGTATTCTATACCATCGTACATTGTGCCCAGCACGCGCGCTGTATCTTTCAACGATTCCTTCTTTCGCATCTGACTGCCTGTAGGCCCGATATATGTAACATGCGCTCCCTGGTCGAATGCTGCAA
>DATALJ010000074.1:0-16946 GCA_036261135.1 Bacteroidales bacterium | reverse complement strand
TTATCGAAGTTCAAATATTTCTGCGCATAGCCAAATACTGCAAGGGGCAAAAACCACGACATCAGCATTCTGCTTATCTACTCGATGCTTGCACTCCCATTTTTCCTGCTCATGCGCAAACATGGAGCAAAGGTTTACAAGTTTCTGGAGAACGTGTTGCAAATAAAAGGCGGGTTTGCGTTGTTGTTATTACCTGTAATACTTAGTCAGATTATATTATTGCCACACTTCCCACGCGAAACGCATGATATAGTAAACGATTGGGCATACTTTACGTTCAATTTCTTTTTCTTTCTTTATGGTTTTGTGCTTTTATCCGATAAAAAGCTCGTCGAATGCATATTTCAGCAACGTCATATTAATCTGGGTCTGGGAATACTTGCGACTACAGCGATGTTTTATCTTATTCCATTACTTGCAACCAAAGGAGCAAAGGATATATCGTGGGAGCTAAGCAGAATGCTGATGTCGTGGTTTTTGCCCCTTGCAGTATTTGGCTATGCGCAGAAATATTTGAACTTCGATAACAAATGGCGTAAATACCTGAATGAAGCGATATATCCGGTGTATCTCCTGCATCAGCCCATTATTCTCATCATTGGTTATCAACTCATGAACCTGCAAATGGGTGTGCTTATCAAAGCGATTATCATGTTAGTATCTGCATCTATCTCGGTATTCTTACTTTACATGCTTATTTGGCGCTTCAATGCATTACGGTTCATATTTGGAATGCACCCAAGGAAAAGGAAAGATTTGGCAAAGCGCGTAGATATTGAAGAAACGAAAGCAGCCTAGTCATTCTTTGAAAGGACATTGTCATTCCGGCGAAGGCCGGAATCCCTTAACTACGAAGCTTCTGGGGGATTCGGCCTTCGCCAGCTTCGTACTGTTTTTAAACAGGATGCTGAAGTGAGGTAATTACAATCACATTCCCCATAAACTCCACCTTGTCATTGGGCCTTAATTTCTTCCTTTTCTGAAGTTCAACAGCTCCGTTCACCTTTACTTCGCCATTTACAATTACCTGGTTGGCATCGCCGCCGCTGGCAACAAAGCGTAATAATTTTAAGAGTTTGTTCAGTTCAATAAATTCATGGCCTTCAAGGTCAAATTCTTTTTTCATGTTTGATTTGTTAAGTGTTACCAAGAGAGTGCTTCTTCCGGAATTTCTGTATGATCGGTGGCTTGCCAGTTAGCCATATGTAATTCCTTCTTGGTGAAAGTGCCGGCTATTCCTACGCTTTTACATCCGGCAGCAGTAGCAGCAATAATGCCGTTTATGGCATCTTCAAAGACCAGACAATTCTGTGGATCGAGTTTAAGTTGACTGGCAGCATATAAAAATATGTCGGGCGAAGGTTTCTTGTGAACCACATTTTCTCCGGTTACTACGGCATCGAACATCGACATGCTAAACCCGACTGCAGCAAAGTTGGCTTCGAGCTTTTCCATATCGGCGCTTGTGGCTACAGCTATTTTCAAGCCTTTGCTGCGGCATTTTTCAATTAAGGCTTCTATACCTTTTACAGGGCGTAGGTTTCCTTTAATGATCCGCTTGTAAATATCGTAGAGTTGCTTTCTGGCATCATCGGGCAGGCTTATGTTGTTCAGGTTAGCAACGCCTTCGAGAAATTTCTGTTCGCCAACACCAATAAATGGCTTGAAATCTTCATGGCTTACCTGAGCACCCAGTTCCTTAAAGAAAAGGATGGCTGCATCGGCAATTAACTTCTCGGAGTCAACCAATACGCCGTCGGCATCGAATATGATCCCTTTTAACATATGTTGTGTGTGTAATTCCATTGAGGCACAAAGATAGCAATTGATTTATCATTCATACGATTAGTCATTCGTGTTGTGCACCAAACAGTTTGTCTGGTTTTTTGTTCTACATCATAGTTAAACAGATACACATAAACCTTAAAGCGATTGAAAAATATACAAAGTACTTCTTTTTTAGCAGTTCATTGGTATTTATGTTACTGCTTAATTCATTCTGTCTGAGAAATAGCAAAGGTAACAGCTCCGAGGGTTCAGATAAAGACAGCCTGGCGTTTTCAATCTCACAAAACCATTATATGAACTATTGTTCGGGTTGCCATGGCGCTAATCTGGAGAAATTTGTTGGTCGCCATTGGGTTTATGGTAAAACCGAAGATGCTGTTTTTACCACCATTAAGGAAGGAAAATCGGACATCGGGATGCCTGGTTTTGCAGCTGCGTTCAACGACAACGAAGTCAGGAATCTGGTTGCCTACATTCTCAAATTAGGCGATCAAACAGCGTTTAACCAGACCAAGGGTGTTGTACAACCTAAAGTTCATCAGTCTGAGAAATTGAAATACTATGTGGATACAGTTTTGAGTGGGTTGGAAGTTCCATGGGGCATGACATGGCTACCAAATGGCGATATGCTCATTACAGAGCGATCGGGAAAACTGTTAATGTACACAACAGGTAAGAAATTAATTAGCATTGAAGGGGTTCCTAAGGTTTATGAGTTTGGCCAGGGCGGATTGCTCGATATCGAATTGCACCCTGAATACAGGAAGAATGGCTGGATATACCTTACGTACGCGTATTATGCCGGCAAAACGCTCGAAGATGGTGGAAGTACAGCACTCATGCGCGCTAAACTTAAGGATAATAAACTGGTAGAACAACAGATACTTTATAAATCCTTGCCTGCCGAGAAGAGGGGTGTTCAGTATGGCTCGCGCATAGAGTTTGACAAACAGAACCATGTGTATTTTTCGGTTGGCGACAGGGGAGTTGAGAAGGACGCGCAGCTTCTCTCCAATTCTTCTGGTACCGTAATCCGGCTGAATGACGATGGTTCCATCCCTTCTGATAACCCATTTGTAAATAATAAAGATGCTCTACCTGGCATTTATTCCTATGGACACAGAAATATCCAAAGTCTCAATTTCAATCCCTGGACAGGCGAATTGTGGTCGAACGAACATGGTCCAAAGGGCGGCGATGAGGTGAATATTATTAAACCCGGCAAAAACTATGGTTGGCCTGTTATTTCGTTCGGAATTAATTACGATGGAACCATTCTTACACCCGACACTGCAAAAGCAGGTATGGAACAGCCCATGATTTACTGGGTACCATCCATAGCTCCCTGTGGGTCTGACTTTGTGAAAGGTAATCTTTATAAAGACTGGTCCGGTAACTACCTGGTTGGTTCGCTCCGGTTCAAATATGTTGTGCGCTGCGAAATTAAAGACAACAAAATTGTCCATCAGGAAAAGATACTCAAGGACATAGGCCGTGTGCGCAATGTAGTGCAGGGACCCGATGGATATATTTATGTAGCCATTGAGCAGCCTGGTAAAATTATTAAGATTGTCCCTGTAAACTGATTACTGCATTGATGGGAGCCATATTGCGACTTCTTTCTTTTTTATTGCTTTTCCAGACTTATGCTGTGTATGGACAATTGCAGGGTATCGTAGTGGATGCTTCCTCCAAAACACCGCTGCCATTTGCTAATGTGGTAACCAATACCGGAATAACTGCTATAAGTGGGTATTCCGGTGATTTTTTATTGCAGGGGCTCACTTCTTCAGATACTTCTGTATTGATAACTTATGTAGGTTATCAAACACAGGGCGCTCGGATTGACAGTATTTCGTTTCTGTACATTTCGCTGGTACCACAATCCGTCCCTCTTAATGAAATTACCGTTACATCTGGCATAGCCGGTAATCATTTAAAGTCGATTACAGGGCACATCAATGTTTTGGACGATGGAGAGTTGGATCTCCGGCGGCACGAAAATGTGGCCACTTACCTGAATACATTACCCGGTATTTACATGGCTTCAGGGTCTACCAATACGAATAAGCTAAGCATACGTGGCATTGGTTCCCGTACACTCTATGGAACAAACCGGATAAAGATGTATCTGAACGATATACCTGTTACTTCTGCCGATGGTATAACTGCTCCGGAGGATATAGATGTGAATAGTATTGTGCGCATGGAGGCTTTAAAAGGTCCATCGTCTGCACTGTACGGTTCGGGCTTGGGTGGTAGTGTGCATATGTATACAAACAAGGCAGTAGCCGAAGGTGTAGACTATAAGTATTCCGTGCAATATGGATCGTTTGGCCAGATGAATATTAGTCCGGGAATTACCTATACAAAGGGCGCTATTCAGCTACATGGCAATTTTACATATGCAGCCGCTGATGGTTATCGACAGAACAGCGCCTACAAGCGGAAATCTGGCTTGTTTACTGCTACGTATACGCGAAATCAGAACTTTGTGTCTGCTACATTCGCGATCACCGATAATTACTCCAGGATTCCCAGTTCAGTAGATTACGAAACGTACAAAAATACGCCTGAAAAGGCTGCTGCCAACTGGTTAAATATCGAAGGGTACGAGGATTATACAAGAATAGCAGCAGGAATTACTTACAAGAAGCTATTTGCCGGTTCTTTTAAAACCAAGACAACAATATTTTCGAACTATTCCGACGGCTATGAGCGGCGACCCTTTAACATACTGGACGATGATATGTTGAACGGCGGACTTCGTGCATATATCGAATACTCGAACAACAGGTTTTCATCAATTGTCGGTACAGAGTATATGTTGGAATCATACCGGTGGAAAATCAGCGAAACCCAAGCTCTTTTGCAAGGTGCACTCCTCTCAAAATACACCGAAAGGCGATCATCTGCCGACTTCTTTCAATTGAATACTTTTAAACCCAATAACCATGTATCGTTTGAATTTGGCATGAATATAAATCTTCTGCAATACAAGCTTACCGATCAGTTTGCGGATAGTGTCGATGATAGCGGCAGCTTTTCTTATTCCCCCGAATTCTCTCCTAAGGCAGGTATAAATTACAGCCTCAACCAGAACAGCAATTTGTATTTTTCTGTTTCCCGGGGCTTTTCGCCTCCTACAGTTGAGGAGACATTGCTTCCTGAAGGGACGATTAATCCGGATCTTAAACCTGAAACGGGCTGGAACATCGAATTGGGAACACGTGGACAGCTTCTAGCACAGTCTTTCTACTATGACATAAGCGTTTATCACATTATGCTTCGCAATCTTCTCGTAAATAAAAGGGTTACAGAGGATATTTTTACGGGCATCAATGCCGGTAAAACCAGTCATTATGGATTGGAAATCAATTTGAATTACCAGCTAAGGCCGGATACAGTGCGGAACCGGTTTCAGTTAAGTGCTGCAACCAGCTTCTGGACTTCGTTGAACAAGTTTGATGAATTTACGGATGATGGCAAAGATTATACGAACAATCATTTACCAGGTATTCCTTCTTACAGCTATTATGCCAGGCTGAGAATGGAGTTTAAGTTTCACGCAGGCATTGAGGCAGAATATCGGCACCTGGGTAAACAGTTTATGAACGATGCAAACACTGCAACGTATACCAACTACGGGCTTCTAAGCCTTAACTTATTTTACAAACGGCTTATAAGAAACAAACATACTGCCATATTCTTTGTGAGTACCGAAAATCTTCTTAATACCCACTATGCGTCCATGATATTGGTAAATGCACCTTCGTTTGGTGCTAATCAGCCTCGCTATTATTACCCGGGGTATCCGCGGCAGTTTAAAGTAGGAGTGAGGATTACGCGTGCTATTCTTTAACAACAATGAACATCTTTCAAACAAATATTTAAACCTTTATCGGCTATTATGTCATTTTCTGCTAATTTTGTTCCTTTTACCAACTTGTTAACGACTTATAACCGTAAAACATGAGCAAAAACATTTTATCTGTTTCAGAAATACAGGAACTTTGTAAACGTACCCTTATCGATCATTTGGGAATTGAATTTATCGAGGTTTCGTATGGTAAAGTCATAGCGCGCATGCCTGTTGATAAGCGTACGCAGCAGCCCATGCGACTTCTGCATGGCGGAGCAACTATGGCATTGGCCGAAACAGTTGGCAGTGTTGGCTCATACGTAATGGTAGACCAGTCGCAATACGATGTGGTAGGGATGGAGATTAACGGAAACCATATTGGAAACACCAAGTCGGAATATGTAGTTGCTACGGCCACTATAATTCACAAGGGCAGCAAAACCCATGTGTGGGACATACGGATTAATGATCAGTTCAGCAATCCCGTTTCGGTGTGCCGCATGACCAATATGATTATCGATAAAATAAGAGGTAGAGAGAAGAAATGAGTTTTGTTTCAGGAATCAATGTGAAGTTTACCAAGGTTTTTCATATTTGTTTTGAGCAGAATATACCGTTTGTGGCTTATCTGCTGCCGGGTTCCAATGATCTGATAATTGCTATTCAGTACAAATCGTTGCCGCGTAAGATCAATTTGTCGGAACTCCCAAAATGTAAGGGTTTCATTGTAGCTCCATTTGACTTGTACAACCACTTGCCGGTTTGGCTCCTTGAACCGGATATGCTCTTAAATGCTGAAGTTTCTGACGAGCAATTATCTGCACTGCGCAACGTGGAATTATTCCGCAATATGAATAAGGCTCAGTGCACGGTATTATCTACAACGAAGGAGCAATATACCTTGAAGGTTTCTGAGGGAAAGAAAAAGATCGCGGGGCAATCTTTTGAAAAGTATGTATTATCAAGAGCTTTGGTTGAATCGGTGCATGAAGAATTCGATCCCTCTTTGTTCTTGGAATTGGTACATAAGGCATATCCAAATACACTGCGGTATGTGTTGAATATACCAGGTGCCGGTTGTTGGATGGGAGCTACTCCTGAACCATTAGTAAGCGTAAAAGATAATAACGTTGAGATTACTTCTTTGGCGGGTACGCAAAAACTGAGTGGAAATCTGGTCGACGACATCTCCTGGGGTACCAAGGAATTGATAGAACAGCGTTTTGTAACCAATTATATTGAGGAATCCATTAAAAAGTTCGGAGAAACAGAATATACAATCGATGGGCCTCATAATTTCAGGGCTGCGAATGTTGTTCATTTGAAAACGGTCTTCAATATTCGTTCCCGGAACATTATAGCAAAGCTGGGCGATTTTGTAAAAGAAATTCATCCTACACCATCCGTTTGTGGATTGCCCAAGCAGGCTGCTTTAGCCTACATTAAATCGGTCGAAAATCATTCACGGGAGTATTATTCGGGATTTTTAGGTCCGGTAAATTTGATGGAAGAAACGCAGTTATTTGTAAATTTACGTTGCATGCAATGGACCGCGCAGCATTTTGTGTTTTATGCCGGTGCGGGCATTACCGCTGGCTCAGACCCAGAACTGGAATGGGAAGAAACCAACCAGAAACTGGTCGCCATGCGGTCGATCATTCAACAAACGAAGAAATAACATGGCAGAAGAAATTCACAGGAGGCAGGGAATCCGGGATATTCCGGAGATTTGTAAGAAAAAGGGAATCAAGCATGTGATTATTGCTCCCGGATCGCGCAATGCGCCGCTCATTATTGCCTTTGCTAAATATAGTGATTTACTCTGTCTCAGCATTACCGACGAGCGCTCAGCCGCTTATATAGCTATGGGCATTGCTCAATATACCGGTAAACCTACAGCTTTGGTATGTACCTCGGGTACTGCCGTGCTGAATTGCTCACCAGCCATAGCCGAGGCTTTTTATCAGGAGATTCCTCTCATTGTATTTACTGCCGATCGTCCGCACGAATGGATCGATCAGTCCGACGGACAAACCATTCGCCAGAAGAATATATTTGCAAACTACTGTAAATGTAGCTACGAACTGCCGGGCGAAATTGTAACTGCCGATGATCTTTGGTATTCCCATCGTCTGCTTTCGCAAGCTATTGATTTTACTACCGTAGAACCCCGTGGTCCGGTTCATATCAATATTCCGTTAAAGGAACCTTTGTATACTTCATTGCCCGACAAAGCAAGCAACTGCAAGATAATTTCGACCAAAGCTATTGAAACAACCTCTACCCAAACATCTTTTCAATCCTATGCTCGGAAATGGAAAGCGGCTCAGCGTAAGATGATTGTTTTCGGGGTTTCAGGTCTCGATTCTGAAATGCAATCCATAGCCAACGAGCTAAGCAAGCGCGACGATGTGCTGGTTGTTACAGAGAACCTCTCCAATCTGGTTGGCGATCGCATTATTTCAACACCCGAATCGTTTATAGCTTCGCTGAATGCTGATGAGGCAAAGCAAATTATGCCTGAATTGCTAATTACAGTTGGGCATTCCATTGTTTCAAAAAAGCTAAAGCAGTATTTACGCTCGGGTCCATCTACCGAACATTGGCACATAGAGCTACAGCCGAGATATATTGATACATATAAAAACCTGGAAACCATTATCCTTTCTTCTCCTCAGTTGTTTCTTAAGGAAATGCTGAAAGAACCTGCTGTTAAGAGTTCGTATGCTCCTGTTTTCCTTTCTAAGCAAAAGGATTTAGCTAAGGCATTGCCTGAATATACCCAAATGATTGAGCATTCAGACCTTAAGATATTCAGTGAACTGATGAAAGCCATACCATCCGGCTCCTTGCTTCATCTTTCCAATAGCACACCTATTCGGTATTCACAGCTTTTTTCAACCCGGAAGGATATTACATACTTCTGCAACCGGGGAACATCGGGTATAGATGGATGTATGTCTACATCTATTGGCTCTGCGATTGGCTCTTCTAAAAATACTTTTTTAATAACCGGCGATTTGGCTTTCATATACGATTCAAATGCTTTCTGGAACCAATATGTTCCGGTTAATTTCAAAGTAATTGTGATCAATAACAATGGGGGCAATATTTTCAGCATGATCGATACGAGCGACGAAATTCGCGATATTATGCCCTACTTCGAAACACCGCATTCGGTGAACATTGAGCAAATGGCTAATGCTTATGGTGTCGAGTATTTCGGTGCTTCAGATTTCGAATCGTTCCAGTTCCAACTGGCATCGTTCTTTCAATCAACCCGTACGGCTGTATTCGAGATAAAGACCGATGCTGTCGTAAATACACGTGTATTCAAAGATTATTTCAGATATATAAAACAATTCGCACAAGCATGAGAAACTGGCAAAAAATAAAAGAATACGAAGAAATCCTTTTCGAATACTGGGAAGGTGTAGCTAAGATTACAATTAACCGCCCACGCTACCGCAATGCATTTACGCCCGATACCGTAAAGGAAATGTGTGAAGCCATGGTATATTGCCGCGAAAATCCCGATATTTATGTGGTGGTATTAACTGGTGCAGGCGACAAAGCTTTTTGCAGTGGTGGTGACCAGAATGTAAAGAATGTTGCTGGTTACATCGGTAAGGATGGTGTTCCGCGCCTGAATGTTCTTGATCTACAAAAGTTAATCCGCAGCATCCCAAAACCAGTAATCGCTATGGTGAATGGTTATGCGATAGGTGGCGGCCATGTGCTGCATGTGGTATGCGACCTGTCTATAGCTTCCGAAAACGCTATTTTCGGGCAAACGGGGCCTAAAGTAGGAAGCTTTGACGCAGGTTTCGGATCGTCTTATCTCGCTCGCATTGTCGGACAGAAAAAAGCACGCGAGATATGGTTCCTATGCCAGCAATATTCTGCCCAGGAAGCTCTGGATATGGGCCTTGTAAACAAAGTTGTACCATTTGATCAGCTTGAAGACACTACCATTGAATGGTGCCAGATAATGATGCAACGTAGCCCGCTTGCACTGCGCATGATTAAAGCAGGCTTGAATGCTGAACTTGATGGCCAGGCAGGTATTCAGGAACTGGCAGGTAATGCAACCATGTTGTATTATATGACCGAGGAAGCGCAGGAAGGCAAAAAGGCATTCCTCGAGAAGCGTACACCCAACTTTAAGAAGTATCCACGTTTACCTTAACCTTTTCGGGTTAATTTCGTTTTATTAGAAAAACTTATTTATAGTGAATTATTTTACATCGTGGTTACACGCTATGCGTCTTCGCACGCTCCCTTTGGCATTGTCAAGCATTGCCCTGGGAAGCTTTATGGCGGTGGCAGAGAACCGTTTTAGCTGGCTGATCTTTTTTCTTGCTTCTGGCACGACTGTGCTTTTACAGATCCTTTCGAACTTAGCCAACGATTACGGCGACTTTATAAAAGGGACCGATACCAAAGACCGTATAGGACCCAAACGCATGGTTACCGAAGGGCTTATTTCCCCTGCTCAGATGCGTTTGGCTATTATAGTAGTCGTAATACTTGCGCTGGCAACAGGATCTGCTTTGATATTTGTCGGGACCGGCGGTATTGGAATATCTTCCAAGGTTATTTATTTTGTATTAGGTATTGCATCTATAATCGCTGCTATTAAATATACTGTAGGCAAGCGCCCATATGGCTATCATGGCTTTGGCGATATCTTTGTCTTTATTTTCTTTGGTTTGGTAGGTGTTTTGGGTTCATTTTACCTGTATACCCACTCCTTCAGGTGGAGCCTTGTACTCCCGGCAACTTCAATAGGTTTGCTAAGTGCCGGTGTGCTTAACCTGAATAATATGCGCGATTACGTAAATGATAAGCAGGCAAAAAAACGTACATTGGTAGTTTTGATGGGAAGCAACAATGCAAAGTATTACCATTTGGCACTTATCATTGGAGCGTTTCTTGCAACCTTTGTTTACACCATGCTTAACTTCAAGAGTCCTTACCAATTCCTCTTCTTTCTAGCTGCTCCTTTGTGCATACAGGATATAAAACGCGTATTTCAGAATACGCAACCCATTGAGCTTAATGGAGAGCTCCGTAAGCTGGCACTTTCAACATTGCTGTTTTCTGTAACTTTTGGTGTGGGGCTGATCTTCTAAAAGCATAAGTTTTATTTGACTCAATCTTTCAAGGCTTTGTAAAAAGAATGTCATTCCGGCGAAGGCCGGAATCCATTTACTACGAAGCTCATAGGGATTGCTTTTAGCGAGGCCTGCGGCGTTCCGGCCTTCGCCGGAATGACAACTATCTATGAGCTTTTATAAAATTACCCAATAAAATCATTCATTTAAAACAAAAAGGCGCAAAGCGCAAAAGAAAATTCCTTTGCGTCTTTGCGCCTTTGCGTTTAAAAACCACTTACTATGTTAAGTTGGCCTTATAGAACTCTCTGTTGAGACGTGCTATATTGCTAAGCTTAATTTCTTTCGGGCATTCAGCTTCGCAGGCACCGGTGTTGGTACAGTTACCAAAGCCAAGTTCGTCCATCTTGCTAACCATGCGTTCAACGCGCTGTTTAGCTTCAATTCTTCCTTGTGGGAGAAGAGCAAACTTAGAAACATTGGCCGATACAAACAACATAGCCGAAGCATTCTTACATGCAGCAACGCAAGCACCACAACCAATACATGCAGCAGCATCCATCGAAAGGTCTGCATCTATCTTTGAGATTGGTATTGCATTGGCATCGGGTACACCACCTGTGTTTACGGATACATAACCACCTTCCTGAACGATTTTGTCAAAAGCGCTACGATCCACAACCAAGTCCTTGATAATTGGGAAGCCTTTTGCACGCCATGGTTCAATAACAATGGTATCGCCATCTTTGAACTTACGCATGTGTAACTGACAAGTTGTAATACCGGTATCGTTACCATGTGGGCGACCGTTGATGTAAAGGCTGCACATACCGCAAATACCTTCACGGCAGTCGTGGTCGAAGCACACCGGATGATCGAACTTGTCTACCAACTGCTCATTTAGCTGATCAAGCATTTCCAGAAATGAACAATCATGCGAGATATTTGAAATATTATATGTAACAAATTTGCCCTTATCCTTGGGGCTATTTTGTCTCCAGATTTTTAATGTAAAGTTCATACTTTATATTTTTTTTGAGCCTTTTTACCCCCTCATTCAGAGAGGGTAAGGAAAGGCTTATTTATAATTTCTCTGTGCTACTTTGATTTCTTCGTACTGGAGCGGTTCTTTGTTAAGAACAGGTTCCTGGCCTTCGCCTTTGTACTCCCATGCAGCAACATACATAAATTTATCGTCCTGACGTTTTGCTTCGCCTTCTTCCGTTTGATACTCTTCGCGGAAGTGACCACCGCATGATTCTTCGCGGTTAAGAGCGTCGCGAGCCATGAGTTCGCCCAGTTCCAGGAAGTCAGCAACACGAAGTGCTTTTTCCAGTTCAGGATTGAGCTCGTCAGCAGTTCCGGTTACACGAACATCTTTCCAGAATTCGGCACGGAGCGCTTGTATTTCGGTGATAGCAGCAGTACAGCTTTCTTTTGTACGAGCCATACCTACTTTTTCCCACATGATATGACCTAATTTTTTGTGGAAAGTATCTACTGACTGTTTTCCTTTAATGCTCATTAACTTGGCAATACGTTCTTTTACCTTCTTTTCAGCATCTTCGAACTCAGGAAGATCAGTACTCATGCGTGGAGTGCGGATTTCTGGAGCAAGATAGTTCTGAATTGTATATGGTAATACGAAGTAACCATCGGCTAAGCCCTGCATTAAAGCAGATGCACCAAGGCGGTTAGCGCCGTGGTCGGAGAAGTTGGCTTCGCCTGCTGCGAATAAGCCAGGGATGGTGGTTTGTAATTCGTAGTCAACCCAAAGACCGCCCATGGTATAGTGAACCGCAGGATAAATCATCATTGGTGTTTCGTATGGATTTTCGTCTACAATCTTTTCGTACATCTGGAAAAGGTTACCGTAGCGTTCTTCGATAACTTTTTTGCCCAAACGTTCAATCGCCGATTTAAAATCAAGATATACAGCTAATCCAGAACCAACACCGAAACCGGCATCGCAACGTTCCTTGGCGGCACGTGATGCTACGTCGCGAGGTACGAGGTTACCGAAAGCAGGGTAGCGACGTTCGAGATAGTAATCGCGATCTTCTTCTTTAATATCGGTAGGTTTCAATTTACCTGCGCGGATCTTTTCAGCATCCTCTTTTTTCTTCGGCACCCATATACGACCATCGTTACGTAACGATTCGGACATAAGGGTTAATTTCGATTGATAATCGCCATGTACAGGAATGCAGGTTGGGTGAATTTGTGTGTAGCAAGGATTTGCAAAACAAGCGCCCTGCTTGTAAGCCTGCCATGCAGCGCTACCATTCGATCCCATTGCATTGGTAGAAAGGAAGAATACGTTTCCGTAACCACCTGTAGCCAACACAACTGCATGCCCGAAGTGACGTTCGATTTTGCCGGTTACAAGGTCGCGGGTAATGATACCACGAGCTTTGCCTCCAACAATAACCAGTTCGAGCATTTCGTTACGTGCATACATTTTTACTGTTCCAGCTTTGATCTGGCGGCTTAATGCACTGTAAGCACCCAATAGTAACTGCTGTCCGGTTTGGCCACGGGCATAGAACGTACGCGATACCTGAGCTCCACCGAATGAGCGGTTGTCAAGTAATCCGCCGTACTCACGGGCAAAAGGTACACCCTGTGCTACGCACTGGTCAATAATATTGTTACTTACTTCGGCAAGGCGGTGAACATTGGCTTCGCGTGCACGATAGTCACCACCTTTGATTGTATCATAGAATAGACGGTAAACTGAGTCACCATCGTTTTGGTAATTCTTCGCAGCATTGATACCCCCCTGTGCAGCGATACTGTGCGCACGGCGTGGACTATCCTGGTAGCAGAAAACCTTTACATTAAAACCGAGTTCGCCGAGAGAGGCAGCAGCAGCGCCACCGGCAAGACCGGTACCAACAACAATAATATCTAAACGACGTTTATTTGCAGGGTTTACCAGGTTCTGGTGGGCTTTATAATAGCTCCATTTATTGGCCACCGGGCCCTGCGGTATTTTTGAATTAAGTTCCATATCTTATATATTATTTTGCATTCATTGTTAAATTCGAAGAGCAAGCCCTTCTTTCAATTACATCCAGAAGTATACGTAAACAGGAATTATTGCAAACCCAAGCGGTACAAGGATTGAATAAGCAATTCCAACATACTTGATGATGGGAGAATATTTTTTGTGGTTAATACCTAATGTTTGGAAAGCACTTTGGAAAGCATGTAACATGTGGAACGACAAGAAAGCCATGAAAGCAACATAAATGATTGAATAAACCGGTTGTTTAAACAGGTTGATCACCATATTATAAAAATCATGTTTGTTGTCGGCACCTTCAGGAATAGGAACAATGCCCAGTTTCACAAAATAGAAATTGATGAAATGAAGAACCAAAAATGTGAAGATAATGGCTCCTGTGTGAATCATGTACTTTGAAAAGAACGATGTTTGTGAGTGGTTAGTGATTGCATAGCCTTGTGGACGAGCCATCATGTTTTGCACAAACAGGATAAGGGCCCAGATAATATGAATAGCAAAACCTGCCATAAGGAAGATCTCCATTACTTTAATAACCGGACTACCCATGAATTCAACAGCGACCCTGAACGCTTCTCCATTGTCGCTACCCAAAATCAATAAATTGATGCCTAAGTGAACGAGCAGGAATACGACAAGAAATAATCCCGCCAGCGACATCAATAATTTTTTACCAATCGAAGAACAAAAAAAATTACTCATATATCTGTTTTTAATGTAAGTTAATTATATTGCATTAAAGAAATTGCAAAAAGGAGGATCCAAAAACTAAAATATCCTGGCATTGTTATAAAAATAACAGTTTTTCAGGGTATTATGAAATTCAGGTAACTCCTTAAAAAATAAGTGCAAATGTATTTGCTTCCGTTCCTTTTTCCAACCACTTCAGTCAATTTATAAGTAATTTAAAACCATTCTAATTTATAGTGAAACCCACATGGTTTGGTAATCTCAGACATTATTGTAAAATACTCCTTATCTTTGGATTGCATTATACCTAAATTTAAAATATAAAATAATGAAGAGCATGTTACCACGTCATTTTTTCGAGGAGAATAGAAATAAACTGGCTAAGCTCCTGAAAGAAAATTCTGTAGCATTTATTCACTCAAATGATGAAATGCCACGGAATGGCGATCAGTATTTCCCTTATCGTCAGCATTCTGACTTGTTTTATCTTACCGGCATCAATCAGGAGAAAACCGTACTGGCACTTTGTCCCAATCATCCGCTACCCAAGTATCGGGAAATCTTGTTTATAGTTAAACCTAATCCTACTATGGAGACATGGTATGGCAAAAAGCTCACGAAAACTGAAGCTACAGAGATATCGGGTGTCGAAAACGTTATATACATTAACGATTTTGATGCACAAGCTGAGGATCTTGTTTATCAATCCTCAGCTATATACCTTAATATATATGAGAATGCCCGTTTTAAAACGGATGTAGAAAGTAGGGACTTGCGGTATGCTAAATTGCTGAAAGATAAATATCCACTGCACCGCTACGAAAGACTGGCTCCAATTCTTACACAGTTAAGGACCGTTAAAGAGCCTGAGGAAATCAACGTAATGCGCCATGCCTGCGATATTACCGGCAAAGCATTCGAACGGGTATTGAAATTTACCAAGCCCGGCGTGTACGAGTTCGAGGTTGAAGCGGAAATTACCCACGAGTTTATTCGCCACGGAGCGCAAGGGCATGCGTATTACCCTATTGTTGCATCGGGCGAAAATGCTTGTATCCTCCACTATATCGAAAACAGGAAACGTTGCGGAGATGGTGAAATACTGCTTCTCGATTTTGGTGCCGAATTTATGAATTATGCAGCCGACTGTTCGCGGTCAATTCCCGTGAATGGAAAATTTACCCAACGGCAGCGCGATTTATACGAGGCTACTTTACGTGTTTACAAAAAAGCAAGAGCAATGATGGTAAAGGGTGCATCCATAACCATTATCAATAAGCAAGTAGGCAAGCTGTGGGAGGAAGAGCATGTTAACCTCGGGCTTTATACTAAGGAAGATCTACAAAATGAGGATCCTGAAAATCCTTTGTATACTAAGTATTTTATGCATGGAATTGGCCATTTCCTTGGTTTGGATGTGCATGATGTAGGCTCCCGTTATCAAACTTTAGAACCAGGTATGATACTGACTTGCGAACCCGGAATTTACATACGCGAAGAAGGCATTGGTATAAGGCTCGAAACGAATATCCTTGTAACAGAGGGGGATCCCATTGACCTGATGGCAAACATCCCTATAGAACCTGATGAAATTGAAGAATTGATGAGAAAAAAATAACCAGAGCAACCAATCTAAATTCATTCAAGATATGACACAGAGAGAAATTATTGATTCGTTCCTCGATAATAAAAACCTTGCTATTGCCGGAGTATCGCGCAATAGCAAAAAATTCGGGAATATTATTTACAAAACGCTAAAGGAAAAAGGGTTTCAAATTACGCCTATAAACCCGGTTGCTGAAGAAATTGAGGGACAACCCTGTTTAAAATCGGTTATGGAGCTTGCTCCTACAATGCAACATCTTCTTATAGCAACCCACAAAAAAGATACAGCAAGGGTTTTAGCCCAAGCTGTAGCTAAAGGAATCCCCTATATTTGGATTCAAAACGGATGCGAATCATCAGAAGCCTTGAAACTGGCCGAAGAGCACAAGGTTAACATCATTTCAAAAGCCTGCTTTCTGATGTATGCCAATCCTACCGGGGTTCACAGATTTCATAAAACAGTAACCAGGTTCTTTGGCGGATACATTTCGAAGTAATTACCTTTTTAATACACTTACTGCTTTACGAATTGTATTATCTGCCGAATTGATTACCGGGTAAAAGCCCGCATTATCAAAGAAATTCCGGATGATTAAGGCTTCGAGCTGCAATTGAATATTTTTGCCTGAAATACGTAAATCATTGTTATTGGGCTGTATCCCTTTTTTTTGCAGCATAATTGATAAATGCTTTCAGAACATCTGTTTTTTGAAGATATTTCTGCATTTCCTGGTATGTTGCTAGTTTACTCAGCTCCGATCGCTTGTCATCCGAATAGGAGAAGGTAAAGTTGTAAATAAGCCCTTTTTCGCGAACCTTGTAATAATAGTTGGAATAATACGATGTATCTATGGGC
>DATALJ010000058.1:0-9687 GCA_036261135.1 Bacteroidales bacterium | reverse complement strand
CAAACGGAACGCATTATTATTAGCGCGAACAAGAGTGTGCAGGAAAGCAATAAATCGTCCGAAGTCGCTGTTGAAGCAATGAAAGAAATTGCATCAAAAATCCAGATCATTAATGATATCGCTTTTCAAACAAATATTTTGGCCTTGAATGCCGCTGTAGAGGCTGCTCGTGCAGGTGAACATGGTAGAGGCTTTGCTGTTGTTGCCGCTGAAGTACGGAAACTGGCTGAAAGAAGCAAGCTCGCTGCTGAAGAAATTCACCAGGTATCGCAACGAGGCGTAAATATTTCGGAAAGCGCCGGACAACAACTTAATGAAATCACTCCTGAGATTGATAAAACGGCCCGTCTGGTTCAGGAAATTACTGCTTCCAGTATTGAGCAGAATTCAGGTGCCGCACAAATCAATTCTTCTATTCAGTTATTGAATGGTCAAACCCAGGAGAACGCGCTATCGGCCGAAAAAATGGAACGCGCTGCCAATAGTTTGAATGCCAGTGCCAAAGAATTAAAAGAAAGCCTAGGATTTTTTCAGGTTTAATGAGCTATTAGGAAGATCGTAATCAAAATACACATAACAGATACAAGGGTTGCACAATGGTTAATTGTTGCAACCCTTTTTATTTCCTGGTTTTCAATAATTCGGTTGTTATTTCCAATATAGGGTTTGTTTACCATTAATCCGTGATAAACGTTTGGCCCGCCAAAGCGACAATCCAGCACTCCGGCCAGCGCCGCTTCCGGATAGCCAGAATTGGGGCTGGCATGCTTATCTCCGAATTTTATAATGAATGAAAGGCTTCGTTTACTCATCGATACCGCCGCAATGAGTATAGCCGTTATGCGTGCAGGAATAAAATTAAGGATATCATCAATCCGGGCAGCTGATTTTCCAAATTGTTCATAACGCTCGCTCTTGTAGGCGATCATAGAATCGAGTGTACTGGCCATTTTGTAGGCGATCATAGCTGGCGTTCCGCCAATGGCGTAGAAAAATAAGGGAGCAATGACGCCGTCGCTTAGATTTTCGGACATGGTTTCGAATACCGCTGTTCGAACCTGATTTGCGGTAAGGTTAGACGTATCTCTGCCCACAATCCATGTGAGTCGTTTCCTTCCTGCCTCTAAACTTTGTTCCAGGGCCTTGAACACCGCTTTCCCTTCGTCTATAAGGCTCTTGTTGGCAAGGCAGAAATAGACCAGGATACTATTCAATATCCATGTACTATAACTATTTACTAGTAATAACAAAAGTTGTAGATAATAAATGGCTACAAATGTTAGGCCTATAAATATAATAGACATCGCGAAGCCTTTGAAAAATCTGCGTTCGCCTATATTTAGGATATTTTCTCCTCTTGCAATGAGCCAGCCAAAGCCTTTTACTGGATGAGGAAACCAGTGTGGGTCACCAAATACCAGATCCATTAAGTACCCAATAACCAGCGGTACTGCTATATTCAGAAAAGTAGCGTCCATTGTTTAAGTGCATTAATCAGCAATTCGTTTTCATCGCGCGACTGGGCGCAAATTCTAAAATGTTTTGGGCTAAGTCCTCTGAAATTAGACGCATCACGGATTAGCAGGGCATGTTCTTTTAAAAGGTATTGCTTTAATTGAGCTGCACTGGATCGCTGTGTCTCGCATAGAAAGTAGCTTGTTTGTGATGGGAATACGTTGAATGCATTAAGTTTTCTTATCTCATTCATTAGTCTTAGGGTTTCTGAGAGCCATTCCCTTAAAGGAATCTGATATTCTTCTGTTCGGCTAATGAGATATTCGCCAGCCTCAATTGCCAAGGTATTTATCGACCATGGCATTTTATATGCTTTAATTTTACTAATTTGTAAACTGTCGGCTACGATGTACCCAAGGCGTAATCCCGGAATACAAAATTTTTTTGTAAGCGACCTTGTAATGATGAGGTTTGCATGCTTGGTTATACTACCGATTGCTGAAGTTTCTGTTGTAGTAAAGTCAGCGTAAGCTTCGTCAATTACAAATATCGTATTTGGGTTATTTTGTAACAGTTTTTCGATGAAATCGAAGGAATATGAGGTGCCTGTAGGATTGTTCGGATTACCAATAACAACCATCTCATTCTGGGAAGTCTGTATTCCCTTTAATTCGGATTCTGAAATAAAGTTAAGGTTGTGTTTATACAGATTACACGCATCCTCATATTCCGAAAATGCGGGACATACTATGCTGGTAACATATTTGGAAAACGTATGCGCTATAAGATAGATTGCCTCTGTGGCGCCGTTTGTAACAAGTATGTTTTCCGGCTTAACCTTGTGGTAATCGGCAATACAATTTGTTAAATGGGTTGGTAATACTTCGGGATAGTTGCGCGTGTGCTTTAAGTGGCTTGCCAGATATGCATAAAGAGAATCGTTATTTGCCCCATACCAAACATTGGAGCTGAAGTTAGCAGCCAGGTTATTTGGAATATCGTCGCCGTGCCCAATCAACATATTATTCAGCTATTAAATGTTGGTAAATGGCATTTATATCAATATGTGCTCTTAAAAATGCAGCAAGTTTGTCGAATTGCTCATTTTTATAGGAGTCAAAATCTTTGATTACATGCGTTTCGCCGGAATAAGGCTTGAGTAAATGATTGATCACTGAAGGGTTGTCGAAAATGCCATGGATGTAAGTTCCCCAGCATCGGTCGTTCAGGTAAAAACCTTCGCTGATTCCTTCTGTAAAGGTGTTAAGCGGTGAATTAACTTCGTATGTAGTTTCTCCCATGTGGATTTCGTAACCCTTGCAAATGGCTTCGTTTTGCAAAAACCTGAAGGTACATTGGCGTGTCGTTTTTTCTGAAGTGATGACTGTGCTTACAGGTAAAAGACCCAGTCCTTCGATGCTTTCGATAGCTGATTCGATATGCAACGGATCTTTTATGGTAAGTCCGAGCATTTGATATCCTCCACATACGCCAATAATTGTTTTCCCCTGTCGATATGCTGTAACAATACTTTCGGCCATCTTATTTTCGATGAGCTCATGCAGATCGGCTATTGTGTTTTTGCTGCCCGGCAGGATTATGATGTCTGCATTCTCTAATTCTTCTGGTTTTTGTGCATAATAAACATTTACATTGGGTTGTTTCTCCAGTAAATCGAAGTCCGTGAAATTGGATAATCGGCTTAACGCAACTATTGCAATGTTTATCTTTCCCTCTAAACCTTTTTGTTGCTTGCGCTGAAGGGCCACTGAATCTTCCTGTTCGATATATATATCAGAGAACATAGGCAATACACCCACTATGGGTTTCTGAATCAGTTCTTCCAGCATCTTTTTACCATCGTCGAACAAGCGAATGTCGCCTTGGAACTTATTAATAATAATACCTTTCACCTGGGCCCTCTCGTCGGGGCTTAACAAGGCAAGCGTTCCGTATACATTAGCAAAAACGCCGCCGCGCTCAATGTCTGCAATCAGGTAAACCGATGCCTCGGCATGTTTGGCCATGCGCATGTTTACGATGTCCCGTTGTTTAAGGTTTATCTCAGCAATACTACCTGCACCTTCCATAACAACTGGGTTGTATGTGGCCGCTAACCGGTCGAATGCCGTGATTACTTCTTTGAAGAGTATTTCGTGTCCATTTCCGCCGAAGTACTCGTAAGCGGTTTGGTTTCGCCAGGGCTTGCCATGCAAAACGATCTGAGAGCTGGTATGTGTGGTAGGTTTAAGCAGCACGGGGTTCATATCTGTATTGCACGGAATACATGCTGCTTCGGCCTGAACGGCCTGGGCACGCCCGATCTCAAAACCATTGGGAGTAGCAAAGCTGTTCAGCGACATGTTTTGCGCTTTAAAAGGAGCTGGAGAGTAGCCATCCTGCTTAAATATGCGGCAAAACCCGGCAGCTATAACACTTTTGCCAACATCGGAGGCTGTTCCTCCAAAAAAAATGGGTTTGAGTTTTTTCATTTATTGCAACAAAGCCGTAAAAGTAGGAAATAAAACATCTGAACGGCCAACTCTTTATTTTCAGGAGTTCACAACAAAGGGTAAGATGTTGAATAATTGATTTTTATGCAAAATGGTACTTTATAAATTTAATTTCTCCTATTGTTTTCAAAGCATCCATAATTTCTATTTCATACAGACCCGGACGGAGCCTTGATAAATCAAGTTTCATTTCGTCTTCGTGAGCAAAGAATGTTTTATTTATTATTTTTCCCGTTAATTCACGAACAACGGCTTTTACAGGGAACAGAACGATTGATTTTAATTCGATAGCGGCATAATCGGTAAACGGATTTGGATATACATTTACGCTTGGACTTTCTTTAATAATATTAACCAAACCATTCAGATTGTTGATAGTAACTTGCAGCGTTGGCTGTAAAAGAGGATTATGCTTCTGTGGCATATAATTTATGGTCGATTCGGGTATGTGCCTGTTTGTCGATCCTTTATTTACAAGATTACAGAATGTTCGATAATCTGCTAACCTTGCGTTTTCAGCTGTATTCATGGTGTAATAATTAGTGGAACATAATGATTGGAATGTCCGTTAGGTTGCAATTTTATTATAGTATCAAAATTACTGATAAGCAGGATGGAATGCATCCCTTAAAAACGGGATTTATTACCGTGATTTATCCTTTTTGTTGGTGGTTAAAACACCACAATCGATTCTTGACTTGTATATACATCATGCTTTAAGGAATTTATAGTTTGATTTACGTACATTTTAAAGAATCCTGCCTGTTGAATGAATTATAAGCTATTTAACACCTGAACATCTTGCCATAGCATTTAAATATATATTTTTACATATTAAAACTTCATGAATGCATCGCTTTAAGACCTGGAACCGCATAGGAGGATGGCTGGTATTTGTAATATCAGCTTTGGTCTACTTACTTACTTTGGAGCCTACAGCCAGCTTTTGGGATTGTGGCGAATTCATTGCCACTGCATATAAGCTTCAGGTAGGTCATCCTCCGGGTGCTCCATTTTACCTGCTATTGGCCAAGGTATTCTCGTTATTTGCCGCCGATAAGGCTCATGTGGCCATTTGGATTAACGGATTGTCCGCCATTTCGAGCGCTTTCACCATCATGTTTTTGTTTTTCACCATTACCATGTTGGCCCGAAAGATAATTGTTAAAAGCGTGCTAGATTACAGCGAAAGCAATCTGATGCTCATTTTAGGAGCAGGTTTTGTGGGTTCTCTTGCTTACACTTTTTCTGATACTTTCTGGTTTTCGGCTGTAGAAGCTGAGGTATATGCTCAATCGTCCCTGTTTACTGCGGTTGTATTCTGGGCCATACTTAAATGGGAGGAACAAGCAGATCAGCCATATGCCAATCGTTGGCTCATTCTTATTTTTTACCTGATGGGACTTTCGGTAGGCGTACATTTATTGAATTTACTAGCTATTCCTGCTATTGCACAGGTTTATTATTTTCGAAAGTACAGGTATTCCTTCAGGGGATTCATTATTTCATTGATGCTTTCGATTCTTATTTTGTGGTTTGTGCATTTCATGATTATTCCGGGTTCGGTAAAATTGGCTATTTGGTCAGAATTCCTGTTTGTGAATGGCTTCGGTTTACCATATAATACGGGTATTATATTTTATGGCGTATTGCTTGTAGCCTTTATAGTTTGTGGGTTATGGCTTTCGTATAAGTACCGGAAGGTGCTGGTTCATACGCTTCTTCTTTCGCTAACTGTATTTCTTATCGGCTATTCATCGTATACGCTTATTGTGATACGGGCAAATGCTGGAACATCCATTAATGAGAATAATCCGGGCAATGTCATCTCTCTATTGGGCTACCTTAACAGGGAGCAATATGGTGATGATCCCCTGTTTTACGGTCCTTACTATAATGCCCCCGTTACGGGCTATATAAATGGGACTCCAACTTATGGCCGCGAAAATGGAAAGTACGAAGTTTGGAGCCACGATGTGGATTATAAATTTGACAGCCGCTTTTGTACTGTATTTCCTAGAATGTATAGTAGAAATGCTAGCCATATTAATATATATAAAGAGTGGGTTGATATAAAAGGCACTCCAATAGCAGTAACTAAGAATGGAAAGGTCGAAACTATTGTGAAACCTTCTTTTGCAGACAATCTCACTTTCTTTGCCAAGTACCAGGTGGGCTACATGTATTTTCGCTATTTCTTATGGAATTTTGCAGGAAAGCAGAACGACTATCAGGGAAATGGCGGTATTATCAAGGGAAACTTTATTACGGGAATATCCTTTATCGATGATTATTTTTACGGCGACCAGGATAAGTTGCCATCATCAAGCAAGAAGGCTAAGGGGCGGAACATATATTATTGTCTTCCGCTCTTGTTAGGTATTTTGGGAATGCTCTATCATTTTTTCAAGCGAAAAAGGGATGGATGGATTGTTTTCCTTCTGTTTATTATGACAGGTCTGGCCATTGTGGTTTACCTGAACCAAACCCCGCTTCAGGTAAGAGAAAGGGATTATGCCTATGCCGGATCCTTCTATGCATTTGCTATTTGGGTGGGGTTGGGGTTATTGGCCTTGCATCAATTCATCCGGAAAATAATTAAAAAGAATTACACGCCATTAATAGCGATTTCCTTGGCCTTTGCAGGAGCTCCACTACTCATGGCTTTTCAAAACTGGGACGATCACGATCGTTCCGGCCGCTTTATTGCACACGATGTTGCTTACAATTACCTGAATTCATGTGCTCCCAACGCTATACTTTTTACCAATGGCGATAACGACACTTTCCCGCTTTGGTACCTGCAGGAAGTAGAAGGTGTACGAACCGATGTACGGGTTGTGAATCTTGTACTTTTAGGAACAGACTGGTATATAGAGCAGATGAAGAAGCAATCGTACGATTCTGCTCCTTTGCCTATCCGGTTCTCATTCAATCAGATTCGCGATGGTGTTAGGGATTTCGTATATCTGATTGAGGAAAAAGCCGATACGCTTGCCTTGAATAGTGCTGTTGCTTTTGTAGCCAGCGAAAATGCTGCCACCAAGTTTGGCGAAGATGCAGATGCCTACTTCCCATCGAGGATCTTCGCATTGAAGATGAATAAAGATAGCCTGCTGAAAGCTGGTTTCCTGGCACCGCATTATGCTGACAGCGTGCCATCTGCTATTTGCTTCCGTATAAACCGGGGATATATTGCCAAAAGCGACCTTATGGTACTCGACATATTGGCAGGCAATAACTGGAAACGTCCCGTTTATTATACTTCGTTAAATCATAACGGTGCTTTCGGTTTGGAGAAGTATATACGCCAGGAAGGCTATGCTTACCGGCTTTTACCTGTACCTGCCCGATATGTTTCGAAAGGCTTGAATTCTCGTGTGCTTTATACAAACCTTATGGATACTTTCAAGTGGGGACGGATGAATGAGCCTGGGGTGTTGATCGATGACCATATCCGGCGCACTTTATCGCTGCTCCGGTTTAGGCAGATATTTGCCAATTGCGCGAATCAGCTTTACTCTGAAGGGAAAGCTGATTCTGCAAAAAGGATAATCCGGCAATGTATAAGCCTTACGGAACCCTCTGTTATTTCACACGACCGGTATTCCATCGATCTGGCCGATGCTTGTTACAAAATGGGCGATGCGCGTCTTGGCGATAGTATAATAATTGCTTATTCTAATCAAAGTGCCGAAGAGCTTGCGTTCTACCAATCTATGCCATTGCGTCTTTTAAAATTAGTTATTTACGAAAAGGCCATGGCCGAACAAAGCATTGAACGGATGTTGGAAGTAACTACCTTATACAAACGCGATAAACTCTCGCAAAAGCTAAAGGCATATCTTGAAAAGTATCAATTGAAGTGAAAATGCAACTTACAGCCATTCATATACCTGTAAACATGCCACCTAGGCTGGATCTTTTTTCACTCCTTATTCTGTTGGGCGTATTTCAAGGTGTTTTCCTGGCGTATTTTTTTCTAAACCGCGAAAACAGAAAGGTTCAATCGAATATGGCTATCGGCCTCTTTGTGCTGGCCATGTCACTAACCATTTCTGAAATTTTTCTTAATTATTCCAATTTTATTCTCAAGGTAGTTTGGATCAACGATTTTTCCGAACCTCTTAATTTTGTATATGGTCCGTTTTGGTATTTCTATGTTAGAACCAGCTTGGGATTTAGGTTTCGTAAGAGAGATTGGTGGCATTTTATCCCTTTTTTCCTGTATTTGGGATATATGATGTTTTATTTCATGCAGCCTTGGCAGGAAAAGTACAATTCGTTTGTATGGGCCTACCACCCTGAGCTCGAATATTTGAATTATACCAGAAAAATACCGCTCGATCCCTGGCATATACGACAATATGTGAATGAACTTACGTGGCTGCATATGATTTCGTATGCTTTAATATCTTTTTTTGTTGTTAAGCGTGAGTTTAACAAAGCAGGCCTTTCTATTTTCCGCAGAACTGAGGATAAGTTGAAGGAGATTCGTTTGATCATTATCAACGTATTTGTAGTTATAGGTATTTATGTGTTTGTGAAGATCTTTGTAGGCCGCGACTTAGGTGATATCTATGTTGCAGCATACATGTCCGTGATCATATATATGATCAGTTTTAAGGTGGTAAGGCGGTCATTGTACTTCGGCGCAACACCGGCAACCAATGAGGAGAATAAACCCAAATACCAGAAATCATCGCTAAGCGATGGGGATAAGCGCGCTATATTGGCCAAGATTACTCAACTTTTCGATAACGATAAATATTATCTCGACAGCCTGGTTTCGTTGCCACTGCTCGCAAAGAAGATTGGCGAAGCGCAACACCACGTTTCGCAGGTGATTAACGAATTGTTGAACCAGAATTTCTTTGAAATGATTGCCTTTTATCGTATCGAAGAGGCAAAGCGAATACTTCTTCAATCTGAATTTCAGTTTATTACCATAGAAGAACTGGCCGAGAAGGTAGGATATAATTCCAAATCAGCTTTCAATAAGGCTTTCAAGAAGCACACTGGTCTTACTCCCAGTCAATTTAGGGATTCGCAAATTCATTAAAAATGGGTGTTCGCTTATCGGCAAACACGGTGTGCTTATAACCAAAAACCAATCATAGCAGTTGTTAGGCATAGTTTTGTATCCGAATCGCACGGTGCGGTTCCGATAATTATTTTATTAATATAAAAACTATGCAAGAACGACGTTTTGATATTGACTGGTTAAGGATCTTCCTTATTTTTAGTGTGTTTTTATTCCATATAGGAATGTTTTTCAATGGGTGGGACTGGCATTTGAAGAATAATGTGCGTGTAACCGCTATCCATCCTTTAATGACATTCCTGCATAACTGGCGCATGCCAATGCTGTTCTTTATTTCAGGTGTTGGTACATACTTTGCCCTGGGTAAAAGGGGTACATGGAAGTATGTTGGTGAACGCCATAAGCGGCTTTTTATTCCTTTGGTGTTTGGTATTTTAATCCTTGTTGCACCTCAGGTTTATCTGGAACGTGCCGATCATTACAAGAATTACTTTGACTTTTATCCGCATTTTTTCGAAGGATCGTATCCCAAAGGGAATTTTAGCTGGCATCATCTTTGGTTTATTGTTTATCTGCTTATCTACTCGATGCTTGCACTCCCATTTTTCCTGCTCATGCGCAAACATGAAAAAAGAATTTGACCTTGAAGGCCATGAATTTATTGAACTGAACAAA
>DATALJ010000052.1:0-1722 GCA_036261135.1 Bacteroidales bacterium | reverse complement strand
GAATGATGACGACTTTTATAAACTCTCTATTGTAAAAGGGTTTCCTCCTAAAGTTGTAGTATTGCGCACCGGTAATCAGTCGAGAAATTATTTGGCTGAAATTCTGCTTCAACCCAAATTACGCAATAGAAAATTTTAAGGGCAACGTAACTTGATTGGAATGGTTCCATAATCCTTCGAACCATTCTCTTCGTTTCATATTCAAACTGAGCTTGAGAATATATTTGTTATTACTTTTCTGAAAATATGCACCGATGGCAAAAGTTTTATAGCGTAATGTTGATAGCGTATGTTGATAGCGTATGTTGAACTTTGGAGTTTAGAATAAACTGCCTGAATAGGGCCATAAGATTATAAGCGAGCATGGCAAAAATCAAGGCTGCCTCTGTGCCGAAGAACGATTGCATATTAAAGCTATCAAATCCGAAATCGTATTTAAGTTCTTTGATTCGGTTTTCGGCATCGCCCCGTCCTCGATAAAGACGCCAGACATCGGCAGCAGATAAGGTGAGATTGGTTATATAGGCTGAATATCTGTATTGCCTGTAATATTCTTCATCTTTAAAAAGCTTCAGCATTTTTCCTGCTGATTTGGGGCGTCTATCTATTTTCTGTCTTACCACGATCATTCTTCGGGGGTGTTTCCATGACTGGCCATGGTATTGTAGTTCAGTAATCTCTACGCCTTCATCCAGTGTTGTCCAGGTAGTGTTCCCCGCAATAGTGCGTTGAATGGGCTCGTAAAAACGTGCTGCGACTATATAATTGATAGGTTTTTCTTTTCCTTCCAGGTAATCAAATACATCATTCCCGTAAAAGCCACTATCAAGGCGTAAGAGACTAATGTTTTTATCTTTTAATTTAGTAAAGGTATCTTCCAGAAAAGGAACAAAACCTTCTGCTGATCCTGTATTGCCACTCCTTAACCAGAGGTTGGCTACCAACTTTACATCTGAAACAAAGGCTATAATAGGATGATGGGATGCCCTTCCCGGTTTGTGTGGGTTGTATCCTCGTTTAGCTCCTTGCTGTTCTCCATAGCGGGTTAACACAGATGAATCACAGTCTAGTGTATAATTATTAAATTGAACTGAGTTGAATACCCATGAATAAAAATGGTTACTTACCCTTTGGTTTGTTGCTTGGGTGAACTTTCCAAAATATCTTTTATAAACATCTTGTGCTGGGGCTTGTTTCCATCCAAATATCTTCTTTAACGCTTCATCATGACGGGTCACCTCGGTATGCATAAACCTGTTTGCTCCGCACCAAATGCTTACTAAAAATGACTCAACAATAGACACGGGTGAATATCCTCGGTTAGACCCAGGATGCGGTAAATCTTGGCAATCGTTAACTTGTTGTTTAAAGCCTATTTTATCCAACATCTGACGTAAAAATACCATTCCTCCCCATGGTGTAATCTCTTGATTGGTGTAGCTTATATCGAATTCCATAGCACAAATATACCTATTGCTAAGCATTAGAAATTCCTATTGCGTAATTTGGGTTTAACACATTTCGGAGATTCAAAGTCTGGATTCCTCAGAATACGGGCTATTAGAAATTCTAGGTTGACTCTCTGTATTGCTGCTATTGATACCCGGCTCACCCCTCGCCCATCATCCCGAGCAGATTATTTTTTTTGCGGAAAGAAACAGGAACCTGTGAGTTGTCGGTCATCACGGCATAACCGCCATCTTTTTTTACATATTCCTTCAG
>DATALJ010000107.1:0-13325 GCA_036261135.1 Bacteroidales bacterium | reverse complement strand
ATTTTTCTAAACGAGCCGATGGAAATCCGAATACCCATGCCTTTGTTGCATCACCCGAAATTGTTACAGCTTTTGCTATTGCCGGCGATTTGGCTTTCAACCCAATAACCGATGAGTTAGAGAATATCGAAGGCCAGAAAGTAAAGCTGGAAGAACCACAGGGAATTGAGCTCCCACTGAAAGGCTTTGCTGTGGAGGATAATGGATATCAGGCTCCTGCTGAAGACGGAAGCCATGTGCAAGTAAAGGTCGATGATAAATCCGATCGTCTGCAGTTGCTCGATTCTTTCTCTCAGTGGGACGGAAAAGATTATATAGGGCTTAAGCTACTTATTAAAGCCAAAGGGAAATGTACGACGGATCATATATCTATGGCTGGTCCATGGTTAAAATACCGGGGGCATCTCGATAATATATCAAATAACCTGCTTATAGGTGCGGTAAATGCTTTTAACGATCAAACCAATAAAGTTAAAAACCAACTTACCGGAGAATATACAGCAGTTCCTGATGCTGCAAGAGCTTACAAAGCCGCTGGTTTAGGGTCAATCATAGTAGGTGATGAAAATTATGGCGAAGGTTCGTCGCGCGAACACGCAGCTATGGAGCCTCGTCATTTGAATGCAAAAGTAGTATTGGTTAAATCATTTGCCCGTATTCACGAAACCAATCTGAAGAAACAGGGAATGCTTGCGCTTACTTTTGCAGATAAGAACGATTATGATAAGATCCGCGAGGACGACACCATTGATGTTATCGGATTAACTGAGTTTAGCGAAGGGAAACCATTAACGTTGGTGTTACATCATTCGGACGGTTCCCAGGAACGCATTTTAGCCAATCATTCGTATAATGCCAATCAGTTTGAATGGTTTAAAGCGGGTTCTGCGCTGAATCTTATTAAAAAGCTTCAATAAATGAGATGAAAAATGTATAAAATGAGCGAAGGACAACCTTCGCTCATTTTGTTTATAATAAATCTTACAGGAATTAAAACAATATTAAAAAGCGTCTGTTATTTTTATAACAGCTATATGTAGGTTGGTAATTTTAGTGTTTTCTTGATTTCAATAAATAGATTAGGATGAAAGCAAATATTCCAGAGGTTGAAGAGAAGCGAATTGTTGTAATAGGAGGGGGATTCGCGGGTTTGAAGTTGATGCGAAAGTTGGTGAAGCAGAATTTTCAGTTGGTATTAATTGATAAAAACAACTATCATCAGTTTCAGCCCTTATTTTATCAGGTTGCTACAGCGGGTTTGGAGCCAAGTGCTATATCATTTCCTTTCCGTAAGATATTTCAATCGCGTAATAATGTGTTTATAAGGGTTACAGAAGTGATATCAATTGATCCGTTGTTAAACAGGGTCATTACTAAGATTGGTTATATCAATTATGATATTCTGGTTGTAGCCACAGGCGCCGAAACAAATTTATTCGGCATGGATCACTTGCGGGATCTGATATTTCCAATGAAATCGGTTTCGGAGGCTTTAGGCTTGCGCAACCGCATTATCGAGAATTATGAGCAAGCGCTTATTATTGAGGACCCAGACGAGAGGGAAGGGCTACTTAATATTGCTATTGTTGGCGGAGGCGCAACGGGTGTTGAACTATCGGGCGCTGTTGCCGAAATGAAGAGGTTTATTCTTCCCAAGGATTATCCGGAACTGGATTTTAACAAAATGCACATTTATTTACTCGAAGCATCTGATGCTGTCTTAAAGGGCATGTCGAATGAATCGTCTGAAAAAGCATATGAATATCTCCTTCGCCTGGGTGTTAAGATTTGGCTGAACTCCCGTGTGAAGGATTATGATGGGAAAAATATCATGCTTGAGGGTAATAAGACCCTACGGACCAATACCTTTATCTGGGCTGCAGGTGTTTGCGGTATTCCACTTGAAGGGATTAATAAAGCTTCAATTGGCAGGGCCGGGCGATTGATCGTCGACGAATATAATAAAGTGAATGGTTACGAAAATATTTACGCGATTGGGGATATTGCTTATATGTCAACAGAGAAATATCCTAATGGTCATCCGCAGGTGGCTCAGGTAGCTATTCAGCAGGCCGATAACCTGGCAAATAATTTCGTTAACAATAAAAAAAATAAACCCATAAAGCCATTTCGATATAAGGATTTAGGAAGTATGGCTACGGTTGGCCGCAATCTTGCGGTTGTCGATTTACCATTTGTGCGGTTTCGAGGCTTTTTTGCATGGCTGGTATGGATGTTTATTCATCTTATGTCCATTGTGGGTGTAAAAAACCGCATTCTTATTTTTGTGAACTGGTTATGGAATTATTTTACCTTCGATCAGTCTTTGCGATTGATCATTCGGCCAAAAACTGCGGCTAAAAAAGCTCCGGATAAAGTTTAGGTTTTCTTTTTCACTATTTTTGTGCCGGTGTGAGGTGTTTTATAATGAACAAGAAAACCGGAAATACTTTAATGAATAAAATCAGCAGTCTGACGCGTTACAGAATGAGAGCTACTCCTGGTAACATTTGTTTTTTAGGGATTACATCAATAGCCTTATCCTGGGTTTTTGGAATTTTTGGAATCTTTTTGAGCCGCTATGCCCTTAAACTTTATAAAAGAGCAAATACCGGAAGTGAAGAAATTTCTGAACATTTGAAAAAAGCAGGTATTTATGCCTGGTCCGGAATGATACTTTCTTCTATTATCCTGTTTGCTACTGTTCTGGTTTTTTTCTTATCTATTATAAGCTAAATGACTGGTTTTGAACAAAGGTTACTAAAGCTTCGTGCGCTAAATGATTGGCTAAATGGTTATCTCCTAATTTCTGGTAGTGATATTCCTGAAGAATATAGCGAGTTAGACGCAACAGTAAAACAGGCTCATATTTATAATCCCTGGTTTATTGAGCTATTTAACAGAAGGGCTTTAACAGATTTTGCAGATTGGCTCAAAAATAATATTTTATCTGAGTCAATTCAATCGCTTGTTTTTGATGAACAAGAAGTTGCAAAGAAAATTGCATTATTGCCTATTCCCAATGTGGCATTGAGCGGAATCGAGGAAGCCATTCTTTTATATTTAGCAGGTCATAGGGTTGTTCTGCGCAACAAAGATCATAAGCATGATCTGTTTCAGTTCTTAACACAATCATTAGTCGCTACAACAGAGAGTCAGGATGGTCTCTTATGGGTAAATACCTTTCCTCGTAATATCGATGGTTGGGTTATTTTTGAACAACCCAACCAAAATGCAATTCGTCAGTACTTTAATATCAGAAAAAGCATCTTCTTACCTGTCGAAAAACAATTTACCGTATTAAACGGCAATGAAGATGCCGCTTATTTGAATAGGTTAGCCGATGATATTTTTATTTACTGGGGTTTTAGCCCGAATAATGTTCGTAAGCTTTTGGTTCCTGAGAAATACGATTTCAACACTCTCTTCGAAGCCTTAGAGAAGTATAGTTTCCTTTATCAATGCAATTGCTATGCTAATAATTACGATTATCATAAGTCGGTACTCTTAATGAATCGGATACCGTTTCTTGATAATGGTTTTATTCTTCTCCGTGAAGATGCTTCTAAAGATGTTCCCATTGGATGTTTGCATTATTCCTGTTTTTCTACAGTGAAAGAAGAAAACGAATTGAGGCATTTATCTTCCGAGTCAAAAGAACATTCTTTTCAAAACAACAGCAAGCTGTTGATGGATTTTATACAATCTTTTTAATCCGGTTAATTTGAGTAAAAAACAAAAATATCTGGTTATAATAACAGGTCCTACCGCCATAGGAAAAACCGCTGTAGGAATAGAGCTTGCTAATTACTTTAAAACCGAGATCATTTCAGCCGATTCGCGGCAGATGTATAAGGAAATGTACATTGGTACAGCAGTTCCGTCTTCCGATGAGCTGAAAGCCGCAAAACATCATTTAATACAGACCAAGTCGGTATTTGATTATTACAATGCCAGTATGTTCGAGTTTGAAGTGCTGGACAAACTCCGAGACCTTTTTGAGAAGTACGATATTGTGCTCATGGTTGGCGGATCTACCTTGTATATCGACGCAGTATGCTATGGTATCGACGATTTACCTACTGTTGACCCCAATGTACGTAATGAGGTAATTGCCCGCTATCAATCAGAAGGCATTGAATACCTGCAACGCGAGCTTAAGTTACTGGATCCTGCATATTACGAAACGGTTGATTTGAAAAACCCCAGCCGGCTGATGAAGGCAATTGAAATCTCTGTAATGACTGGTAAACCTTACTCTTCATTTCTTACGGCACAGCGAAAGGAAAGAAATTTCAGTATCCTAAAGATAGGACTCAATTGCGACCGCGATATTTTATATAACCGCATAAACCAAAGAGTGGATGCCATGATTGCCAGTGGGCTTGAGCAGGAAGTACGCTCGCTAGCCTATGCCCGTGAAGCCACTGCATTGAAAACCGTCGGCTATCGCGAAATGTTCGAGTTTCTCGATGGTAAACTAACGTTGACCGAAGCCATAGCACAGATAAAGATGAATACCCGGCGGTATGCAAAGCGTCAAATAACCTGGTTTCAGCGCGACAAAGAAATGCCTTGGTTTCAACCCAATCAGATCCTGGATGTTATAGAATACATCAGTAGCCTTTTGGTTGAGAAATCTATATAAATCCTATGGAATCTAAGAAATTTGTAATACGAGTATATGCAATTATCATTAATGATGATAAGGAAGTGTTACTCAGCGATGAATATATCAAAAACACTTACATGACCAAATTTCCCGGTGGGGGGTTGGAATGGGGCGAAGGTACGGTTGATTGTTTAAAACGCGAAGCGATGGAAGAGTTTGGTCAACGCATCGATATTGTATCCCACTTTTACACTACGGATTATTTCCAAAAAGCTTTATTTTTCGAGGAAACACAATTACTGAGCATTTATTATCGGGCCAAATTCCCTGATCCTATACGTTTTACAATTTCAACCAAATCTTTCGATTTCCCAAATATTCAGAACGGAAACCAGAGTTTCAGGTGGAAATCGCTCAGCAGCCTTACAGCCGAAGACTTTTCTTTCCCAATCGATCAGAAAGTTGCTTTGATGCTGAAAGAGTTGGCTTAGTGCTTAAATCTGCTTGTCTATCAGGTAATTATTTCTGTCCATTGAGCTTCTGGAAATAAGTTCTCCAATAAACCCTGCCAGGAACATTTGCGTTCCGATAATCATTGTAACAAGCGATATGTAGAAGAAAGGGTTGTCTGTAACCCTTGCAGCACTGATATGACTGTAAACGCAGTATAATTTGTAGGCACCAAGGTATATGGCAGCAAGGAATCCGATAATGAACATCAGCGTTCCATATAAGCCAAAGAAGTGCATAGGCCGTTTTCCAAACTTGGAAATAAATGAAATACTCAGCAAATCGAGGAATCCATTGATAAAGCGTTCCCAGCCGAATTTGGTAATGCCGTATTTACGCTTTTGGTGCTGAACTACCTTTTCTCCAATCTTTTTAAAGCCAGCTTTTGCAGCCAGTACAGGAATATAACGATGCATTTCGCCATATACTTCTATACTTTTAACCACTGCTTTACGGTAAGCCTTTAAACCGCAATTGAAATCATGAAGTTTAATGTGACTTACCCTGCGCGCTGTGTAATTGAATATTTTACTGGGTATATTTTTGGCTAAGACATTGTCGTAGCGTTTCTTTTTCCATCCCGAAACAAGGTCGAGGCCCTGGTTTTTAATCATTTCATATAACTCAGGGATTTCGTCGGGGCTATCCTGAAGGTCGGCATCCATAGTAATTACTACGTCGCCCTGTACTACTTTAAACCCACAGTATAAGGCTGCCGATTTCCCGTAATTCCTTTGTAAGTGGATTGCTTTTATATTTTTATGAGAAGTAGCAAGCTTTTCAATAACAGACCATGAATCGTCGTTGCTTCCATCGTCAATTAAAAGGGTTTCGTACGAAAAGTTATGTTTATCCATAACGTTTTCGATCCATGCAACCAGTTCGGGAAGCGATTCTTCCTCGTTAAACAAAGGTATTACTACGGAGATATCCACAGGTAAAGGTTTTTAAATTGTTGAATCAAGCGAACTCGTGTTATTTGCGAAAATATTGGGTTCTTTCTTCATGAAAGCCGCAACTATTAACGAAATAATAACGCCAACAAATGTTATACTAAATACAGTGCCAAAGGCCATAAAACCAGGTGTTATGAAGGGCTCTACCATTTTGGTCATCGATTCTACCTGATCATCGGTCATTCCACCTTCACTCCATTTTTGTTGCGTTAATTCTATCGATTTAGCAATCATGCTATTGTCTACATATTTCATCAGAATAAACATGTAGAAAGCAAGAATTATACTGGCAAACAGGGCTACAAGTGTTCCGGACCCTACAGCGCGGCCGTACGAAATGAAACCGTTTTGTATTTTATCGCGTACTTGCTTTATACCATACATTATTCCTCCAATCAGAATAACATAGCTAAGCATATTCAGGCTGGTACCTTCGTTTAATCCGGCAATGTACAATATAAAAGAAAATATAATCATTCCAGAACCCAGGATTGCACCTGAGGTCATTGTACTTTTAGTAAAGGTATTATTGGTTTGCTCCATTTTACTATTATTTCGCTGCAAATATATTAGAATTTTAGTACTTACGGGTAAATCATAAAAAAAGAATATTTTTTGTAAAGTATTCCAAAAATTTTATACTTTTGCGCCGGGTAAGTCTTATACGACCAGCTCCTGCTGAACTCCCCCAGATCCGGAAGGAGGCAAGGGTAGGTGGTTGAGCGGTGCGATATAAGTAGCTTACCCACTTTTTGTTTTCAGCCGTTGCTTGTCATTGCTCGCTTTCATAATTTTCAAATCCACGCAATTTATTTACAATATGGTTTTCAGCAAAAGTGATGCTATTGTGCATATGAACCATTTGGGGAAGCTCGGGTGTCCATTCTTCTTTATGGTCGATTTTGAAATGGAAGCGATACGCATTCTTGAACTGACTTGTCAATTAGCCGATATCTCATTCCAGAGTCCTTCCTTCCAGTGGGGTAGGAGCGATCATGTTATTTCTAAAACATTGGATTTCAATAGTACTCCTATCTCTATGGAGGACTATAACACGCTTTTTAAAAAGGTAATGACTGAAATAAACCGTGGTAACTCATTTCTGGTTAATTTAACGGTTCCAACGCCCATTGCATGTAATTTCTCGCTTTTTGAGCTTTTCATCCACGCAAAGGCAAAGTACAAACTTTGGGTAAAGGATGAATTTGTAATGTTTTCGCCCGAAACATTTGTTACTATTCAGGATGGCGTTATTTCCTCTTATCCCATGAAGGGAACCATTCGCGATTCATCACCGGATTCGGCTCAAACCATTTTGAATAATCCAAAGGAAATAGCAGAGCACCATACCATAGTCGATCTTATCCGAAACGATTTAAGCATGGTAGCTTCCAATGTTGAAGTTACCAAATTCCGCTATATTGATACGATACAAACCCATAATGGTCGTTTACTTCAGGTCTCGTCGGAAATTATGGGATCATTACCTACAAATTACCCTGAACATATTGGTGATATCTTATTTACCCTTTTGCCTGCCGGCTCCATATCAGGCGCTCCAAAAGCAAAAACGCTGGAGATAATTCGTAATGTGGAAAAACAGAAAAGGGGCTATTACACTGGTATTTGTGGTATCTTTGATGGTAAAAATATGGATAGCGCGGTTATGATCCGCTTTATTGAAAGCAAGAACAATGGTTTTCAGTTCAGAAGCGGCGGTGGCATTACATTTCAAAGCGAGGCCATTCACGAATATAACGAATTAATTGATAAAGTATATGTCCCTATTGCTTGAATCCATTCAGGTTACCCAAAAGGAACTTGTAAATGTGGCCTATCACAATGCCCGCCTCAATGCCTCCAGAGCCGCAATATTTGGGATATTTGCTAATTGGGATTTATCTTCGATCTTAAAAATTCCTGCCCACCTTACGGATGCAACATATAAATGTCGCATAGAATATGGGTTGGATATCTACTCGGTTGAGTTTATACCTTACCAGCAACGGGCCGTGAACAGGTTATACCTTATTGAAGCCAACGATATTAGCTATCCTTATAAATATATCGATCGGAAAGCCCTGGATGGGCTGAGATCCAAAATTGAAGAATTTCAGAACAGCGATATTCTCATTGTTAAGCATGGAGTAATCACTGATACATCTTATTCCAACATCGTCTTTTTTGATGGAAAATCCTGGATTACGCCCGACTCTCCGCTTCTTCCCGGAACAAAACGTAGGTTTTACCTTGATCACCAGATTATTTGTGAAAAAAGAATTAAGCCGGCTGATTTGAAGGGGTTCAGCCATGCCAGATTGATTAATGCTCTGATTGATCTAAACAATAGTCCCGATATTCCTGTTGAAAATATTGTTAGCTTTTTTTAGTTTTATCCCGTATAAAAAAATAAACTCAGAAATATGATCCTCCGCAAAGCAATCATTTTAATATCAATCCTCTATCTGGGGCATACTTTTACATATAGTCAGTGTATTAAAAACCCGTTGACATTTAAAGAAGGGGAGAAGATAACCTACGATGCTTATTATAACTGGGGTTTCATATGGGTACATGCCGGGGAGGTGCAATTTTCAGTTAAATCCGCATTATATCAGTCTAAACCAGTATATCATCTGGTGGCTACGGGAAACAGCCGCAAGAATTATGACTGGATATATAAGGTGCGCGATAGCTTTCAATCTTATGTCGATAAGGAAACCTTTCAACCGCTTTGGTACGAGAGAAAAACGTCCGAAGGTGGATATAATGCGTACGAAAATTATGTGTTTAACCCTTCCCATTCGGTTGTATTTACTGCAACAGAGAATTCAAAAAGGCCCTTGGCCAAGGATACGCTTAAAGTTAATCCCTGTACCCTTGATGTACTTACCGCTATTTACCTGTGCAGAACGTTAAATTTTAAAAACTTCAAGATCAATCAGAAACAACCCATTAACACGATCATCGACAATCAGGTTTATCCTTTATACATCAGGTATTTAGGCAACGAAACCATCGAAACGCGTAAGGAACAAAAATTCAAGTGTATAAAATTCTCGGTTTTATTGGTTGAAGGCACTATTTTCAAAGGTGGAGAAGATATGACTGTTTGGGTAACCGACGATGAGAATCGTGTTCCGGTTTTGGTTCAGGCAAAAATTTTAATAGGCTCAGTAAAAGCTTATTTAAACACAACCCAAGGTCTAGTTGCTGACCTAAAGGCGCTTATAAAATAAAACTCTTGGTTAGGTCCCCATATTTTTGTTCATCTCATCGCTTTTTGCCAATTTATTAGTACTTTTAGGGAAATTCGTAAAACCTCAAACTTACTATTATGTCGGGCAGCAAAAATTCGCGTGGTACAATAGCCATTTTAACTGGTGGTGGGGATGTACCTGGCTTAAACCCAGCCATTCGTGCAATAACTATAAGGGCGCTTAGTGAAGGATATAAAGTTCTTGGCCTTCGTAGGGGTTGGGCTGGAATAACTGAGTTGATTCGTGATAAAGAAGCAGATAATTCTGATAAATATATTGTTCTTACCGAGGAAATCGTTAATAAATCAGGAAGAACGGGCGGCACCTTCCTTCATACATCCCGAATGAAGCCCAGTCAGCTCCCAAAAGAGAATATTCCCGAACATTTAAAGGCAGAATACAATAAAGAGTTTAACGATTTAACGCCTGAGATCCTTAAAAATCTTGAGTTTCTTGGGGTCGACTACCTTATTCCTATTGGAGGGGATGATACGCTGAGCTATGCAGTTCGTTTATATCAGGAAGGCGTTAAAGTTATTGCTATTCCCAAAACAATGGATAACGATGTGCCCGGGACCGATTATTGTATAGGTTTCAGCACGTGCATTACCCGTACAATCAATATGACCAATACCCTAAGAACTACTGCTGGTTCGCATGAGCGCATTCTTGTTCTTGAAGTATTCGGAAGGTATGCCGGTTTTACAGCTATGTTGCCAACCATGGCAGGGGCTGCTAACCGTTGTGTGATTCCTGAATATAAGTTTGATGTGGAGAAACTTACTGAATATTTGATTGAAGATCGATATAAAAACCCAAGTAAATACTCGGTTGTATTAGTATCTGAAGGGGCCAGGTATCATGGTTTCGAAGAGAAACTAAACAGTATCAAAGACGATTTTAGCGAAATAGCTCCCATGTCGAGCATTGGATACTCTGTTGCAGAAAAGATCAAAGAACTTTCTCCCAAATTCAATAAAGGAATGAAGATATTTACCATTAGTCAGAAGCTGGGATATCTTGTAAGAGGCGGCGATCCGGATGCTATCGACTCTATAGTTCCCATGGCATACGGAAACCTTGCACTCGATTTAATACTTAAGGGTATTCACGGGCGTTTGGTAGTGCTCCGTAACGGAAGGTATGACAATGCGCCGCTCGACGTAGTTACCAGTACGAAAAAGCAGGTGGATATTCGTCGCTACTATAACAGCGAACGTTTACGCCCTTTCTACAAGAGCTTCGAGTTTCAACCATTGTTTATTATGACGGGTAGCAACTATTAACGGGCTGCCTGTCTTCTGAATTCCGCACAAACAATAGCGGTCGCAATCCCTACATTCAGCGATTCCGATCGCTTTTGTCCTTCAGGATAAAAGGGTATAAATAGTTTGTCGGTTATAAATTGCTGATAAATCGGGTTAATCCCCTTGGATTCGTTGCCCATGATGATAAGTCCCGATTGGCTTAATTTCTTATCATAAATATTATCTCCATCCAGCAAAGTCCCGTAAACAGGCAGTTGCAAATCTTTATTCATCGAGAATAGTTCTTCCAAAGGCATATAGTGGGTTTTTACCCTAAAAATAGCGCCCATTGTGGATTGTACAACTTTTGGATTGTAAACGTCCACAGAGTCCTCGCTGCAAATAATATTCTCTATACCAAACCAATCTGCAATGCGTATTATAGTTCCAAGGTTTCCCGGATCCTGCACCGAATCTAATACAAGTGTTAGTTTGTTCTCTAAACTCTTCTTCTTTAATTGAAAGGATGGGATTTCTGCTAATCCAACCACAGGTGAAGGGCTTTTAAGCAGGCTAATGCGTTCTATCTCATTTGGGGTAACGCTTTCAACTATATTACTAAACTTATTTATGGCCTGTGCATTTTTATCAATCCACTGGTCAGTAGCGAAAATGCCTTGTATATTTAATCCCGACAATAGCAGTTCTTCTATCAGTTTTTCGCCTTCTATAAGGAATAAATTTTCCTTTTCACGGAATTTTTTGTTTTCAAGCGATCTAATAAGTTTAATTTTGTTTTTACTTAGCATGCTTTTTGTAAATGAAAATTTCAGATATTAAATTTATCGAATTCTATACATACAAAAGTATTTAAAAATCCAAACAATTGCCCAAGGCCTTTAAATATCAGTTTCGTAATTTCTTATGGATAGCAGCAATTACAGCAGTGCTTGTTGCAGGATGTCGCTCTACAAAGTACGTTCCTTCCGACAAATATTTGCTTAATTCTGTAAAGATTAAGAATCCCAATAGTAATATTAAAAAGAACGAGTTTTACACCCTGTTAAAGCAGAAACCTAACAAGCGATTGCTTGGGACTAAATTTTATCTGAACTTATATAATTTATCCAATATTAAGAAAGAGAAGGGGATAAATAAATATCTCCGCAAACTTGGGGAAGAACCTGTAATTTATGAACCTTATCTTACGGAGCGCTCGGCGGATCAGTTTAAGTTATTTCTGAAGAAAAAAGGATACTACAATGCCGTAGTTACCGACTCCGTTACATATCACAAAAGAAAGGCAAACCTCGTTTTCCATATCAGGCAAAATAAGCCATATTTGATCCAGGATATAAGCTATAATATTTCGGACACGCTGGTTAAGCAGTATGTTTTTTCGGATACATTGAATACTCTCTTAAAAAGAGGGAAACCAGTTGATGAAGATGTTTTGAATAACGAGCGAATACGTATCGAGACCCATTTAAAGAACCAGGGTTATTTTAGCTTTTCAAGGAATTATATTTCGTACAGCATCGATTCTGCATTCAACCACAAGGCGAATGTCGAAATGGTAATAAGGAGCTACGAAGAAAAGTTACCCAATAATAGTATTAAAATAACACCTCATAAGCAATACAAAATCAGGGATGTACTAATTACCACCGAGAACAATGCTAATTTTCTTCCTTATAAGAAGAACGGTGCTGCAATTAAGAAGGATACAATTATATCGAATGGCATCAGGTTTGTGTACCAGGAAAATTTTTGGATTAGGCCCAATGTTATTCTTCAATCGAGCTATATTACACCCAAAAGTTACTATAGGCTTTCCGATACTGAGGATACCAAAAGATACCTGACATCCTTAAATGTGTTTAGTATTGTGAATATTCAGTATAACGAATTGCCTTTTTCCGATTCGGCCGGGAACAGGCTTTTGGATTGTTCTATTCAGCTAACACCACTCAGTATCCAGTCGTACGACATTGGACTTGAAGGAACCAATACCTCAGGAAACTTAGGGGGAGGGGTTAACCTTTCGTATCAGCATAAGAGTTTGTTTGGAAACGCCGAAATTTTCCAATTTAAGGTTCATGGCGCCATCGAATCGGTGAAAAGGATAGATAACTCCAAGTTGGATAAAACATGGGAAGTGGGGGCCGATGCCACAATATTTATCCCCAAGTTTTTGTTACCCTTGAACAGTATTCGTTTCATAAAGAAATATAATCCCAAGTCAACGGTTTCCACATCCTATAATTACCAGCAGCGCCCCAATTATACCATGGCTTTGGCTAATGTATCGTTTGGGTACAACTGGAAACAAGGCCGCTACATAACCCATCAGGTGAATTTGCTCGAAATGAACCTTGCATATTTGCCCCGTACTTCTCCAGAATTTCAAAAATTGCTTGACACAACCTTTCTAAAATATAGTTATAACAGCCATTTGGTGCCGGTAACCTCCTATACATGGCAATATAATAATCAGAATATTAAGAAAAGCACCGATTTTAAGTTCATTAAGATCAATATTGAATCTGCCGGAAACATATTGTCCGGAGTAAACAGGCTTTTGGGATCACCCAAAGTAGAGGACCATTATGAATTATTTGGTATTCGGTATTCACAGTATCTTTAGGCAGATGTGGACTACCGGTATTACCAGGTTTTGAATTCGAGTTCAATGATGGTATACCGCATATTTGCCGGAATCGGTTATCCATACGGCAAC
>DATALJ010000029.1:0-8562 GCA_036261135.1 Bacteroidales bacterium | reverse complement strand
CAATACCTTACCTGCCGAAGAGGGTAAGGAGTATGTTATCTGAGGCAAAATGGCCCTATTGAAAAAATGTTAATACTTTTTTAACGATCTGAAGCGATCGATTATTTCACTTCGTATTAATCCTTATCTTTGCAGCATTTTAAAAGTAAGCTAAAAGATGCTCGAAAAAGTTATAATTCTTGATTTTGGATCGCAGTACACACAATTGATTGCACGCAGGGTTAGGGAACTGAATGTATATTGCGAAATCTTTCCATTTAACAAAAAACTTGAGATTGATGAAACGGTAAAAGGCATTATCCTTTCAGGTAGTCCGTTTTCCGTTCGCGATAAGAATGCGCCTATCCCCGATGTAAGTGCGTATAAGGGAAAGCTTCCGCTACTTGGTATTTGTTATGGTGCACAATACCTGGCTCACTATTTTGGGGGCGAAGTAATGCCATCGTCAACACGCGAATATGGCCGTGCACGTTTGCATTATGTGAATGCTGAGAGTTCAATGCTGAAAGGGATTTCGCAAAATACCCAGGTATGGATGTCACATGGTGACACTATTGCGCGGATTCCTGAAAATTATGATATAATTGCAAGTACCATCGATGTTAAGGTTGGCGCTTACCAGATAAAGAATGAGCAAACTTTTGGCTTGCAGTTTCACCCTGAAGTGTATCATACTACCGAAGGCCTCGCAATTCTTAAGAATTTCGTGGTAAATATTTGCGGATGCAAGCAATCGTGGACTCCTGCATCTTTTATTGAATCAACTGTATCGCAGCTTAAGGCTAAGCTTGGTAACGACAAGGTTGTTTTAGGTTTATCAGGTGGTGTAGATTCATCGGTTGCTGCAGTGCTCATACACAAAGCAATAGGGAAGAATTTAACCTGTATATTTGTTGATAATGGACTTCTTCGTAAGGACGAGTTCAGCAAAGTACTGGAATCATACAAACAATTTGGCTTAAATGTTATAGGCGTTGATGCTGGTAAGAAGTTTCTAAATGATTTGAAGGGAATTACCGATCCTGAACAAAAACGCAAAATTATAGGCCGCGATTTTATTGAGGTTTTCGACGAAGAATCGCACAAAATACAGGATGTAAAATGGCTTGGCCAGGGCACCATATATCCGGACGTGATTGAATCGGTTTCTGTAAATGGTCCCTCAGCTACAATTAAGTCGCACCATAATGTTGGTGGATTACCAGAAAAGATGAACCTGAAGGTGGTAGAACCGCTCAACCTTTTGTTTAAAGACGAAGTTCGCCGCGTAGGTAAAGAACTAGGAATACCTTCTATTGTGCTGAATCGTCACCCATTCCCGGGACCAGGTCTTGGTATTCGTATTCTTGGTGATGTAACTTCCGAAAAAGTAAAGGTTTTACAGGCTGTGGATGATATCTTTATCGAAGGTCTAAAAGAACATGGGCTGTATGACCAGGTATGGCAGGCAGGTGCCATTTTATTACCTATTCAATCGGTAGGAGTGATGGGCGATGAGCGCACCTACGAAAACGTAGTTGCATTGCGTGCTGTAGCCTCAACCGACGGTATGACTGCTGACTGGTGCCATTTACCTTATGAATTCCTGAGTAAAATATCCAACGATATTATCAATAAAGTAAAAGGTGTAAACCGTGTTGTTTACGACATAAGTTCCAAGCCACCTTCCACAATTGAGTGGGAATAAAATAGAGTCAATTGAAGCGATTTGTTCAGATATTATGCCTGTATATTTTATTTAGCGGGCTATTTACTTTACGCACTAATGCTCAGTTCTTTAATGAGCAGGGTTTTAAGTTCGTAAAGTTATTTAGCTGGCTCGAATCATACTATGTAGATACGGTAAACCTCGATCAGTTAACCGATCAGGCCATTCGCGACCTATTGCATAAGCTTGACCCTCATTCTTCCTACATTAGCAAAGAAGAGGTAAAAGAAATGAATGAGCCTTTGCAGGGGAATTTCGACGGGATTGGCATAAGTTTCAATGTTCACAAAGATACGATCCTTATTATTTCGGTAGTTCAGGGCGGACCTTCGCAGAAACTGGGAATATTACCGGGCGACAGGATTATTCAAATTGATACCGCAAGAGTCGCAGGTGTTGGGATTACCAGCAGGCAGGTGATGGCAAAGCTAAAAGGGAAGAAAGGAACTATAGTAAAGATTAAAATTTTACGTAGGAACATCCCTGAATTGCTTGATTTTGCTATTTCGCGCGATCGTATACCCATTAATAGCCTTGATGCTTCTTATAAAGTGAATAGTAATACTGGATATATCAAATTGAGTCGTTTCTCGAAAACCACGATTTCAGAGGTTACCCCTATATTACAACAATTCAATAAAGAGAAAGTAACCAATCTGATTATCGATTTAACAGGCAATGGGGGAGGTTATTTGGATGTAGCCTTCTCTTTAGCCGATGAATTTCTCGAAAAGGACAAAACCATTGTTTATACCAAAGGCCTGCATTCTGAACGTAAGGATTACACGTCTACCGAGAGTGGTAATTTCGAGAAAGGTAATGTGATTGTGCTGATTGACGAAAGTTCAGCTTCGGCCAGCGAAATATTTGCAGGAGCTATTCAGGATTGGGATCGTGGACTTATCATTGGCCGTCGTTCTTACGGAAAAGGATTGGTACAGCGTCCATTAACGTTTCCCGATGGCTCTGAACTCCGTCTTACCATTGCTCGCTATTATACACCTTCCGGCCGTTTGATCCAGAAATCCTACGCGAAAGGATATGATAATTACGAAAACGAGTTAAGGGAACGTATTGAAAGTGGTGAAGTTTTTGGAACCGATAGCAAACTGGATAAAATTGATACTGTTTCGAAATACTATACCCTTATTCGAAAACGGCTTGTATACGGGGGTGGAGGCATAATTCCCGATATTATTGTTCCTATAGATACCTCTAAGGGAAATCCTTTATATAGGGCTATACTTTCGAAAGGGCTGCTCAACAGCTATGTGCTCGATTATATTGATGTAAACAGGAAGATGCTGAGCCGGAAATATCCCGATTTCAAAACATTTAATGAGAAGTTTATCGTAGACGATACCATTTTGGCTGGTTTTATACAGTACCTGAAAAGTAAGTCAATAAATTTCAGCGATACAGACTTTAATCAATCCAAAGATACCTATCAGCTTCTGATAAAGGCGTACATAGCTAATAACATTTGGACTTCGGGCACTTTTTATCAGATATACAATAATATGAATCCTATTTACCTGAAAGCGCTGGATGCTTTTAGTAATCGGAGCTTCTTCATGAATTAAATTCTTGTACGTGCTGCGTTTTATAATCGATCATTATTTAGAAATCATTGGTGCAATAAGTGGCCTGATTTATTTATACTTTTCAGTTAACCAAAAAGTATGGCTGTGGCCTGTAGGTATTCTTTCCTCAGCTTTCTTTGTATTTGTGTTCTTTTCATCGCAGTTATATGCCGACATGTCCTTAAATATATACTATTTAGCGGTTAGTATATACGGATGGTACCATTGGTTGCGGAGAAAGGATAATACAAGTCACGAATCGATTAAAATAGCTGTGCTTTCTGTAAAGAATTGGATTGAATACCTCTTAATTACTGTAGTTCTGGCCACTTGTTTTTCGTGGATACTTATACATATTCCCGGGAAAATTGGTTGGCAACCCTCTTCTGTGCCTTTGTGGGATGCTTTTCTTACAGCAGGCAGTATTGTTGCAACATGGATGCTGGCCCGAAAAGTACTTGAACAGTGGCTTTGGTGGATTGTAATCGATGCAATATCAGTAGGTATATTTATTTATAAAGATTTATATTTTACATCCGGCTTGTTTGTAGTGAATACCATTATGGCAATTGTCGGATACATTAAATGGAGAAAGGATTATAAAATACAATGAATCAAAAATCAAAAATAATAGTTGTTACCGGCCCGGAATCGACTGGTAAAACTACATTGACAAAGGATTTAGCCAAGCATTATAATACTAGCTATATTCCAGAATATGCACGGGAGTATATTGAGAATTTGCAGCGGCCATACGAGTACGCCGATCTTGAAATCATTGCCAAGCGGCAGGTTCAGGATTTGAAGGATAGTGTGGATAAGGAAAACGGGTATTTGTTTCTCGATACCTTCCTTATTATTACCAAAGTGTGGTTCGATATCGTTTATGACGAATGTCCTGACTGGATTATCGACGAAATAGAGAATTGCAAAGTAGACCTGTTCTTGGTTTGCGATACTACTTTGCCTTGGGAGCCTGATAATGTAAGGGAAAATGGGGGTGAAATGCGCGAAATTCTTTTTGAACGATATATAAACGAGCTTGAAGCTTTTAATTTGCCCTATGAAATTGTAACCGGAACAGGAGAGGACCGTATACATTCAGCTATTCAGCACATACAAACGCTTTTCTCGTAGCAGCTTATACAATCGAAATTTTTTGTAATTTTTTAGATAATATTAGATAAAAACAGTCTTTAATTTGGAAACCAATAAGAATTCATTTGAATTAGTTGCAAAAACCTTTAAAGGTTTGGAAGATGTTCTGGCTACCGAGATTACCAATCTGGGAGCTAAGGATGTAAAGGTGCTGAACAGAGCCGTTAGCTTTAAGGCTGATCAAATGCTGCTTTACAAAGCAAATTTATGGTTACGCACAGCTTTAAAGGTTTTAAAACCGATCCATAGTTTCAAAGCCAGGAATGAGGTAGAATTATACAAAGGAATCGCCCAAATTGATTGGTCGGAGTACATGAACGTAGATGATACCTTGTCGATCAATACCGTTGTTACCTCTCCTTATTTTAATCATTCGCAGTTTGTTGCGCTGAAAGCAAAAGACGCCATTGTCGATCAATTCAGGGAAAAGTTTAACAAGCGCCCGTCTATAGATGTTGAAAATCCTACGTTACTAATTAATATTCATCTCGCAGAGGATGAATGTATGGTATCTCTCGACAGTTCAGGCGAATCATTACATCGTAGGGGCTACCGGTTAAATTCAGTGCTGGCTCCGCTTAACGAAGTACTGGCTGCGGGAATGATCATGCTTACTGGCTGGGATGGAAATTCAAACTTTCTTGATCCCATGTGCGGTTCGGGGACTATTCCTATTGAAGCAGCGCTCATAGCTTACAATATACCTCCTGGTATTTTTCGCAAGGAGTTTGGTTTCGAGAAATGGAAAGATTTCGATCAGGAATTGTTTCAGCAAGTGTATGATGATGACGCGGATTCGCGAACCTTTGATTATCAGATTCTGGGCTCCGATGTGTCAGCAGGTGCTATACGAATTGCCAACGAAAATGCCAAGAAAGCTTTCTTGCTGAATAAGATCAAACTATCTGTAGCATCCATGGAGAGCGTTATTCCACCCGAAGGTGGAGGTATTATTATTACAAACCCTCCATATGGTGAACGTTTGAAGAAGAACAACATTCAGGCTATGTATCAGTCGATGGGTAACCATATGAAAAAATACTTTGCTGGTTATGATGTTTGGATTTTAAGTGGTAATAAAGAGGCTATAGATTCCATAGGACTTCATCCTTCAAAGAAGATCAATCTTTTGAATGGATCCATTGAATGTAAATTTCAGCGGTATTCAATTTATAGTGGCTCAATGAAGCAAAAAAAGGTGGGTTCACGCGAGAAATAATTTCAATATCGTTAGGACTTAAGAATCAGATTAGATAATTTTTTGTAAATTTGGGTATTAATAAAATGTTTGATAAGTAGTTTTTATATCATTTATTAACTTTAATTATTTAATAATCAAAATAGAATTGGGTTCCAAATCTGTTTTCGTCTTATAAAATAAGTTGATTGAAAAAATATTGTTTGTTGATTTTTTATATATTTGTTTTGTGCTGACGTTAAAAAACAGGTCCACTTCATGTAATAAAAGCCTTATATGAGCTTTGATATAAACGCGTATTTTCCCAAGCTGAATGACCAAAATGTCTTGCTCTCTTACAAGGGAAGTATAACATCGGATGTTATAAATCAATTGTTGGAAAGTATTGAGAACAAATTGACTGAAGCGAATGTTGATATCAAAGTTAGGAAAAAGATATATAACGTACTGGTTGAGAGTCTTCAGAACCTTTATCATCATGTAGAAGATTTACCGGTTGATTTTTCTGAAGGATCGCAGGAAAATAAATTTGGTGTTATCTATATTCTGGAATCAGACAATGGATACATGATCTCAACAGGTAATTTTATTAATTCGAGCAGAATAAAGCCTTTAAAGGACAAAATAGACAAGATCAATTCATTAACTCAGGATGAACTTAAGGATATGTATAAGTTTATTCTTAATCATCAGAAACTTACCGCAAAAGGTGGAGGAGGACTGGGCTTGGTTGATATTGCCAGGAAAACAGGGAACAAAATTGAATATGCGTTCCATAATTTCAATAACGATTATTATTTTTTTAATCTGGATATACACGTCTCCTAATTTGGGTAATCATTAGGAATAAAATAGAAAAACGATAGTATGGAATCACTATTTATTGAGGGGACATCGAAAACACCAAATGTTAAGTTCGATGCAAATGAAGGATTGATGGAAATTAAAGGACGTTCAATTCCTGAAAACTCCATAGAATTTTATAAACCGATGGTTGATTGGTTGGATAAATACGCTAAAACGCCAAAATCCCAAACCAGGGTTAATATTCAACTGGAATATTTCAATACAAGTTCCTCTAAATGTATTTTGGACGTTTTTAAGAAACTGGAAGCCATTCACAAGGCAAATAATCAGGTTCAGATTAATTGGTATTACGAGGAAGACGATGAGGATATGCTGGAAGCCGGTGAAGATTACGAATCGATTATTCGTGTTCCTTTTAAAATGATTGAGATCGTATAGTACTAATCATTATATAAGGAAAACCACTCGCATTCGTGCCAGTGGTTTTTTTATTTGTTGTTGGTAAAATTATCGAGGAATTGTTCGAGGTTATCCAGCACTTTCTTGAGTAACCGAAAATAAAGTACTACATAAAGGGTAAGGATGGAGAACCAGATGACCATAACATTTACCCATAGCGTTCCGACGTATTGCCCGAAAATTTTCTTCCTGGGCGCATAAAAATGGGCTTTAATAAAGTTGGGTTCAGGGTCCAGATAAATGGGATATTCCTTCTGGTAAAGCCTTCCTTTGTACTCGACAATACGGTCGGGCTCGCTTGAATTGGTTACAAATTCGGTAAGTTTTTCGTTGTAATTGGCCATTTTCATCTTCAGAAAAGCAGCCTTCTTTTCGTCTGTTGATTGGTACTGGCGTATCAGTTCGTCTTTCTGATCATTGGCTTTGTTGGAAAGCTGTATATAATACCTGTTAAGCTTGTCAAGGTATGTCTTAACATTCAGCAGAACCTCCTTCGTAACTTTCCCCGGTTTTAAAACTTCCGCTTCATTGAATTTCACCAAAGGGTTCTCTGTATTTTCCAGTTTTATTTCGTTATGTAAAACCTTGAGGCTATTGATGTACTTGAGCGGATCTGCACTTTTGTTCAGATTCTCGATGGCATAATCTGCCTTGTTTCGCAGGTTAATTATCCAGTAATTTTTTTTGAAATCGGCGCGCCGTTTAGCTTTTTCGAATTTATATATCAGTTTTTCGTAGTCGTTTTGGGTATACTGGTAAACTGCCAATGCCTCATAAGCCCACCGTGCCGTAATGATTTCGCCAAATACAGGTACATTGTGCGGTGTAGAAAGATATGGATTCAGCTTTTCGTATTTAACAATTACACCACTAAGAATGATCTGGGGTATAACCAGGAACGGTATCAGAATATAAATGGTAACAACTGTTTTAAAGCTATCGGAAATGATTAAGCCCATTACATTGGACGCTGCCCAGGCACTGAACAAAACAAGCCAATACTGGAAATACATACCCCTAATTTCGATAATGGTATTACCGATCAATACAAAGGTTAAGGCCTGTATAGCCGAAATCGCAAACAGAACTGCCACTTTCGACATAAGGTAACTATTCCAGCTCAGATTTAAAAAGGCTTCGCGCTTAAGTATTTTCCTGTCTTTTATAATTTCTTCGGCACTTACTGATAATCCTACAAAAATGGCTACAATTACCGACATGAAAAGATAAACCGGTAAGTTACTGTTTTCGCTTAGTGTATATCCATCAGTACCTGTTATATTGAAATATTTGATTAGATATGCCAGGATAAATGCGAGAACTGGCGCTTCCAGAAAGTTAATAATCAAATATTGCGTGTTTGAGAGCTTTGAAAGTATGTCGCGCTTTGCAAAGATCAGAAATTGCTTGACCAGATTGGGTATTTTGAAGTTAACTTTAGGCAAATCGATGTCTTGATCGAAACCTTTATTCTGGCTGCTGCTATAGTTTTCGAAATACTTGTTCCATTCCTTTGGAGAAACTTTGCGGGCATGGGTAACCTTACCGTATTCATCAAGCACCCTCGATTCTACAATATTGAAGATCTGTTCAGGATTTACATTGCCGCAAACGTGGCACTCGCTTTCGTTCCAGTTTGCATGATGCAT
>DATALJ010000020.1:0-3470 GCA_036261135.1 Bacteroidales bacterium | reverse complement strand
CGCCAATCATGAGAGGAATAAACTCTCCCCGTAAGCGTCCATCGCCATGTTCACCACTCAGTGAACCCCTATATTTCTTTACTATTTTGGCGGTCTCCAAGGCTATGGTATGAAACAATTCCAGATCAGCCGGATCTTTGAGGTTTAAAACCGGCCGTAGGTGTAATTCTCCCGACCCTATATGTGCATGATATACACAACTTAACTTATACTTTTGTAACATTTGGTTGAAGTCGGCAATATAATCCGGAAGATACTCGGGATGAACTGCAGTATCCTCAATCAGCGATACAGGTTTTGCATCGCCGGGAATATTGGATAATACACCAAGTCCGCTTTTACGCAATGCCCAAACCTTATTGATGTCGGCACCATATAGAACAGGGAAATGAAAACCGTAGCCGGCTGCTTTTAATTCATCAATCAACTGTACAGCAATAGCTTCAATTTCCTCTTTTGTTTCGCGGGCAAATTCGATAATTAGTATGGCACCAGGGTCGCCTTCGATGAAAAACCGGTTACGACGCTGGGCTATGTTATTCTTGGTACATTCCAGAATAACGCTGTCCATTAATTCAACGGCTCCCGGATTGTATGTGAGTGCAATCAGGTTGGCATGTAGCGCTTCTTCTACTGAAAGCATATGAACGCAGATAACACCTTTTGTTTTAGGAGGTAGCGGAACCAAATTCAGCTTAATTTCTGTCATTAGTGCCAGTGTACCTTCCGAGCCGGCCAGTAGTTTACATATATTAAAAGGAATGCCATTTTTTGTAAACGGATCGGTTTCCAGCAGCAGATCAATAGCATACCCGTTGTTCCGGCGCTTTAGCTTCGGATTAGGAAACTGGCTACGGATTTCTTCCTGATTTTCTGCATTAGAAAGAATGTTATTCAATTGCCTGTAAATCTGTCCTTCAAGCGTTTCCAGTTTACATTTTTCAAAAAATGCATCAGTTATTAAATTGCTGAATGTGACCTCGGAACCATCGCTTAGCAGTGCTTTTACTTCAAGCAAATGATCGCGGGTACTGCCATAAATAATCGAATGCGATCCACAGGAGTTGTTACCAACCATTCCGCCTATCATGCAGCGATTGGATGTGGAGGTTTCGGGCCCAAAAAAAAGACCATACGCTTCCAGTACCATATTCAGTTCGTCGAGCACTACACCGGGCTGTACTTTCACCCAGTGCTCTTCTTTATTGATTTCGAGTATTTGCGTAAAGTATTTCGATACATCAACAATAATACCGTTTCCAACAACCTGTCCTGCCAGGGAAGTTCCTGCCGTTCGAGGAATCAGCGTTACCTTATTCAGATTAGCAAACCGGATCAGCTTTTCAATATCGCTTTTTGTAAGGGGCAATGCTATAGCTAAAGGAAATTCCCTGTAAGCCGAAGCATCGGTTGCATAAAGGGTTTTCGAAACATTATCGGTAAACAGCTCGCCCTCGAACGAATTCCTTAAAATCTCCAAATCGGCAGTAATCTTATCCATACGCATCAGTGAGTCAACGTGCAAACATATCTATTTTTCTTCAAAAAAAAGATGTAGTCGTGCCTTAATTGGTACAAGTTTTCGTGCACAAAATGAACAAATATTCGTAAATTAATTAGGTAAATTATTGTATTGATTCATTAGGACGTACCTTGGATTTTGTTGCAGGAGCAAACAAAAAAGCGTAGTTTTTTGATTTAAATCATGAGCCGAAACCGGATTTTTCGGCGCATTTTGATTACTTTTGAAGGATTATTACCACATTAATAAATTGAATTTAAATGGATTTACTGTCGTCAATTAAAACGAATGCACAGAAGCATTACAAGCGCATCGTTTTGCCTGAGGGTACGGAAGAAAGAACGTTGAAAGCTGCTGATATTGTTATTAGCGAAAAAATTGCACAAATTACATTGCTTGGAAATCCCGATCGAATATGGGATTTAGCAAAGTCGTACGGTTTAAAAAATATCGATAAGGCAACGATCATCGATCCGGCCAACCATCCGAAAAAAAATCAATATGTCGATCTGATGGTTGAACTGCGTAAATCAAAGGGTTTAACCCCTTCCAATGCAATGAAGTTAGTGGAAGATCCGCTCTACCTTTCCACAATTATGATCAAAAGCGGCGATGCCGATGGCGAGGTTGCCGGAGCTATGAATGCTACAGGTGATGTATTGCGGCCTGCATTCCAGTTTGTGAAGACTTTACCGGGTATATCCGTTGTATCCGGTGCTTTCATTATGATTTTGAAAGACAAGAAATATGGAAATGACGGTATTTTGGTGTTTGCCGATTGTGCTGTTCATCCGAATCCTACCGATAAAGAATTAGCTGAAATAGCTGTAGCTACCGCAAAGACGACCAAGGCAATAGCCGGTTTCGATCCACGTATTGCCATGTTAAGCTTTTCCACCAAAGGAAGTGCAAAACACGAAATGGTTGATAAAGTAATCAATGCCACCCGTATGGCCAAGGAAATGGATCCATTTCTGAAGATCGACGGCGAATTGCAAGCCGACGCCGCCATTATCGAAGCCATTGGGAAAAGCAAAGCCCCGGGCAGCGAAATTGCCGGAAAAGCAAATGTTTTGATATTCCCAACGCTCGAAGCTGGTAATATTGCTTATAAACTGGTACAACGATTAGCCGAAGCCGAAGCCATAGGTCCTGTTTTACAAGGTATGGCTGCTCCTATCAACGACTTATCCAGAGGTTGTTCGGTAAGCGATATTGTAAACCTTATAGCCATTACGGTAAACCAGGCTGCCGAGGTTTAAATACAAGTTATACAATTATTTATCACATATTATATAAAGTATTTTCAAATGTCAGAAGTATTAGAAGATTATGCCTTGCACGAAAAACTTCAACGCAAAGGTACCCTTCAAAAAGTGGGTATTGTTGGATGTGGTTCTGTAGGGCAGGAAATTACACGAGTAATCAGTAAAGCAGGAATTGATGTAGTGTTTATTGATGTATCGGAAGAGCGTGTAAAAGAGATTATGCTCAGCATTAACCAACAATTGGATGAAATAATTGACCGCTGGGGACTTACCGAAAGTGAAAAAAGGGCCATGCTGTCGCGTATAAAAGGCTCAACCGATTTTAAAGATTTGGCCGATTGCAACCTGGTTATGGAAACCATAAGTTCCAATCGTCCAGGAACATCCCTTGAACTTCGCAAAGAAATATTCCGGAAAATTGAAGAAAATATTTCCAAAGAAACGATTATCACCTCGAATATTTCCACATTGATGATTTCCGATCTGGCTTCTGTATTGAACTATCCTGATCGTGCTGTGGGAATGCATTTTATGATTCCTCCCTCTACTGTAAAAATTGTAGAAGTTGTACGCGGACTCAAAACAAGTCCTTACGCTTATGAGTTTGTTTGTCGTTTCGCAACAATGATCGGCAAACGCGTAATTACTGTGAATGAATCGCCAGGTAATATTAGCACACG
>DATALJ010000019.1:0-36050 GCA_036261135.1 Bacteroidales bacterium | reverse complement strand
ATCGTTACCATTCTGGTTGGTGTAGTTGGTAAAGCACCAATAGCCATGGCTCCAGGTCTTGGCCTTAATACGTTTTTCACTTATACGCTGGTACTGGGACAGAAAGTTCCCTGGCAAACAGCTTTGGGTGCGGTTTTTCTTTCAGGTCTTTTCTTCTTTGTATTAACGCTTATTGGTTTGCGGAAGAAGATTGTTGATGCCATCCCTAAATCCATGATTTATGCTATTACGGTAGGCATAGGAATCTTCATTTCCTTTATTGGATTGAAGAACATGGGGCTGGTTGTGAGTAATCCCAACACCATTGTAGGAATTGGGAAATTCACTCCGCAGGTAATCATTGGACTTTGTGGACTGATCATTGCTATAGCCCTGGAATCTTTCAGAATAAAAGGTGCATTGCTGATTTCCATCCTGGCATCAACCATGCTGGCAATCCTTTTTGGCTACACTGCACTTCCCGAAAATGCCATAAGTACAGATATCAACATTCTTCCTATTGCTTTTAAGCTTGATATTATGGGTGCTTTAAAGTGGGGGCTGTTCGGATCGATCTTCAGCCTTATGTTTGTGGCCATGTTCGATAGCATTGGCACACTGGTAGGATGCTATAACCAGATGGGTAAAATGAACGACAATGCGAAGGTTCCCGGCATAAACAAACTGCTGTCGCTGGATGCGTTTGCCAATATGTTTGGTGCGGTTATGGGCACGTCAACAACCACAGCTTACCTCGAAAGTATATCGGGTATAGAGGCGGGAGGCAGAACCGGCAATACTTCGATAGTTACGGGGCTGTTGTTTCTATTGAGCTTACTGTTTATTCCGGTAATCGGTATTGTTCCAGCCTACGCCACAGCGCCTGCACTTATCATTGTTGGATTATACATGACCCGCGAAATAGTAAACATCAATTTCTCCGATGTTGAAGAAGGCTTTCCCGCATTCATAACCATACTGATGATTGCCCTGAGCTTCAGTATAAGCACAGGTATAGCGCTGGGGTTTATTTCATATACATTGCTGAAGCTTATACGGCTTAAGTTTTCAGAAATTAACCTGACCTTGTTGATTATTACAATTTTTTGCGTGCTGTTTTTTGTGGTGTAAAAAACACCCCTAAATCCCCTAAAGGGGACTTGGGTTGTAGGTTAACTACGAAGAAATTGTTAAATTGCTTGTATAGCAGTTGCTAGAGCAGTTCTCCTTCAGGGGTCAAAGGTTTAGTTTCTCCAGCACCTCTACTGCAAAGTCGGACAGTGACGGGTCTCTGGCGCCCATCATCAGGATAACATCGCCAGGTTGAGCCATGTTCTTAAGTTTTAAAGGAAGCTCTTTCCTGTCGTTAACCAACAATGCATTTTTGCCAGATTTCTGAATGGCGTCAATCACAACATCGGAGCCAATATCTTTGTTTACAGTACCGCCGGCGTAATATACATCGGACATAATTAAGTAATCGGCCTCTCTGAGTACTTCGGTCACTTTTTCAGCAAGCTCCTCGTGCATAAACCGTAGTGGGCCATATCCGTGTGGCTGAAACCATGCAAATACCCGCTTGCCAATTTGTTGGCATGCCTTGATAACTGCAGCTACCTCGGCAGGATTATGCGCGAAGTCGTCAATTACGTATATTCCATTCTTTTCGCCAACGAGTTGGGCTCTGCGGTAAATGCCTACATAATTTTCGAGTGCTTTGGCAGCATTTTCAACTGGAATGCCAATAGCTCCTGCTACAGCAATGGCTGCCATTGCATTTTCCATGTTGTGTTTGCCAATAACCGGAATTTTAAAAGGAATGCCATTTACAATAAATTGTATCTGAAAGCCTGTTTGGTTGAAATTTTTTCCTATGTAGCCAATCCCTTCGGTAGTTCCAAAATCGAGCTTTGTATTCTGCGATAGTGTCTTGATCATCGGATGATCGTGGTTTACAATAAATGCGCCGTGTGTATGCTCCTTAAATGTTGCAAAGAGCTGCATGAGCTCGTCGAATTCCTTGTGGTCGCGGTCTACATTTAATACCACACCAATTTCGGGATAGTAATTGACAATGGATCCGTCGGATTCGTCGGACTCTATAACCAGCCAGTCGCTTTGTCCAACCCAGGCATTGCCCGGAAGGCCTTGTTTCTGAAGTGAAGTTAACCCTGCACCTGTCATCAGCGATGGTGAATAGCCGTTTTCCCAGAGTATATGAAACATCATAGCTGTAGTGGTCGACTTTCCAGATGTTCCCCCTACGGCAATGGTTCGTTTGCTCCGCGATATAGCAGCCAGCAATTCCGAGCGTTTTATAATGGGAATACCCAGTTCTTTTGCTTTCTGGTATTCAACGTTGGATTCTTCAATAGCTGTTGAAACAACTACTACCTCTGTAGCCGCATTTATTCCCGATCCGTCCTGAAAAAAGCACTGAATGCCTTGTTTTTCGAACTGTTCCTGAATAAGCATTTTGTTATCCTGGTTAAAAAGCCGATCGGAACCCGAAACGTTTTTGCCAATTCCCTGTAAATACTGCGCTATGGCACTCATTCCAGTGCCGGCTATGCCAACGAAGAAGTAATTTTTAATATGATTGATATCCATGATGCAACGTCTGATTGATTCCCCAAATATAAACGAAAATGAACGAATTTATTATGCTACCATCATTTCCCTATTGTACTTATTGCGATATTCCTGGGGAGTGAGGCCCGTCATTTTTCTAAATATGGTTCGGAAAGCCTTGAAATCGGAATAACCTACGTCGAACATCACTTCTTTTACGGTTTTACGGCTGGTCTCAAAGCTTTTCTTAGCGGCTTCAATCTTAACCCTTTGCAGATATTCGAGTGGAGAATTGCCTGTTGCTGATTTAAAGCGTCTGTCGAAGTTCCGGCGGCCTATGGAAAACCGTGCAGCCAGATCGTCGATCGATATTCTGTCGAAAAAATTATTCTCAATAAAGGTTTGCGCCTGGATGATGGGCTCGTCGTTATGGCTTTTCTGGCCTGAGAATACGATGAAAGGCGATTGGGAATTCCGGTCCATATCTATTTCAAAGACTTTCGAGCAGAATATGGCGGTTTGCCGATCGTAGTATCTTTCAATCAGATACAGCAGAAAATTTAAAAACGAAAACGCTCCGCCACTTGTATATATCCGGTTTTCGCTGGTAATCAATTTGTCGGGCACCATATTTACTTCTGGGAACATGGTGTGGAAAGAATTGGCAGCCAGCCAATGTGTAGAGCAGTCTTTACCATCTAATAACCCTGTGGATGCCAGTAAAAATGCACCTGTGCAAATGCAGGCGATTTCTGCACCCTGGTGATATTGATCTGTAATCCATGGGATCATCCATTGATTCAACCGGACTGCTTCCGCAAAGTTGAAGCCCGGCTGGATGGCAGGAATTACGATCAGGTCAGTTCTCCCGATTTCCGTAATATCCACCTTAGGCCGGATAGAAAATAAGCCCATATACAAATCTATTTCCTTTGATTTCCCTGCTAGAGTGACGTTGAAAACAGACTGATGCCCCATATCCTGCCAATACTGGTCGGCCCGGGTAAAAATCATATACGCACCGGCCACAGCACTCAGGTTCGAAGGCCCTTCGGGAATAAGCAAGGTAAGGTGTTTCATGGAAATTGATTTTGCTTTGTGAATCCTAATATAATACCCGTAAAATTAAATTTTTATGATGTCCGGATCAACCCGCTAGGATGTCTTGTTACACCTCTCCGGTTGGTTCCGATTGATTTAGTTTTGTATCAGTTATAAACCATTAAACAATTGAAGTATGAAAAGTGCAATTAACTGGTACGAGATTCCTGTCAGCAATATGAACAGGGCTAAAAAGTTTTATTCCGATGTACTGGGATATGAATTAACTGAAATGCCTATGCCGGGCCTACCTTTTAAATATTTCAGGTTCCCGGTTGAGCAGGGTGAAGGAGTGGGAGGTGTATTGGTTGAAGGGCCTGGATACAAGCCAACGGCTGAAGGTACTATGGTTTATTTCAACTGTGGAGAAGATCTTTCGGTGGCCTTGTCGAAAGTAGAAAAAGCCGGTGGAAAAGTCATTCTGCAAAAGACGCCTGTTGGAGCTTTTGGTTTTATGGCGCATTTTACGGATAGTGAAGGAAACAAGGTTGCTTTGTTTTCACCCAGGTAATTTGCATGCAAGTTAAAACCAGAGAGTCTTGGTTTCGTTTCTTGTTAAAAATGAAACCAAGACTCTTTGATTTTGCGGTTTTCGTGTAAGATCTTTTTGTATGTTTGATTCATATTCCCTTGTATGATATGAAGTTTGGAAGATTGAAAATCCGATTATTCGCATTGTTGATTGCTACAGTTATTTCCAAAACGGCTTTAACACAATGTGTCGGCCAGTTCAATTCCTTTCAACCAGGCGAAAAGCTGAATTACCAATTGTCATATACCTGGGGTTTTATATGGATCCATGCAGCCAATGTCCAGTTTTCGGTAACATCCCAAAAGATTGGCGCTTCTTCCGCGTTTCTTTTATCTGCGAAGGCTTCTACGCTAAAAGGTTTTGACTGGTTTTTCAAGGTAAGGGACAGTTTTCAATCTCTGGTAATAGCCGAAAAATTTATACCTGTGTGGTTCGAGCAAAACACATCCGAGGGAAGTTGGGATGTGCATCAAACCTATTCATTTGATCCCTCGGGAAGGAAGATCCTTCACAAGGGCAAAATCGGAAGTCGTGCCCCTGTAAATGATACCGTATCAGTTCCCGCCTGTACATTCGATGTATTGTCGGCTATATACTACTGTCGCACCATTCCATTCGGCAAATACAAGGTTAACGATAAATTTACCGTGAATACGCTAATCGACGGGAAACTCTACCCTATTCAATTCAAAATACTGGGCAAAGAAACCATAGCCGGCCTGCACCGGAAAGAAAAATACAGTTGTTACAAGCTCGAAGCTACGGCTATCGAAAGCTCCAATTTTAAGGAAGGCCAGAAGATATCCGTGTGGATTACCGACGACGACAACCATTTGCCCGTTTTAGCCGAAGCCAAAGTAGTTGTTGGTTCCGTAAAGGCTTACCTGGATTCGTACGAGGGGCTCCGAAATCCGGGTAAATCAAAGATAATCGCTAAATAGAAGTTATAAAGATTGTATTACTTGCATGAAATCATTGCGCCCCCAATGCTCAATGTATTTACCATCTTTTAGCCGAACAATGTCCATCACATTAATAGTAATTTTCTTGCCTGTGGGCGAATGTCCCATGATTTCGCCCAGGTGAGTTCCTGTGATAATTTTTCGTGAGGCAACCAGATCGTCCTCTGCAATCTGATCGAGTATTTGTACCTTCAGATCGGGGAACCCCTTTAGCAGCATCAGTGCAAAAGCAACAAGTCCGGAGGTATCGTTAGGTGCGCCGGCGGGAGCTGTTTGGTTGATAAAGTCCTCTGCTACGACCTCTTTTAAAACGTCAGTATTGCCACCTTCCAGAAATTCTTTGTTAAAGCGGATAACAACTTCTTTGTTTTTCTTAATGTCTATCATTTGCTCAGTAGGATTAATGTGTAAAAACAACCCATTGAGACAAATGTTTCTTTAACAATCGGGAGTCAATTGAATTAAGAGATAGAATAAACTCAAGCCTTTCAATTGTAGATCAGGGGACGGATACAATGAATCTATATCCAGCTCATCATTTCTTAGAGGTAAAGTCCACCATCCATTCAATGTCATACTTGTCCCTAAAACTACCGAAATATGAACCCCAGGGGCTTTCTCCCATCGGGAATTCAATTTGTCCACCAGCCGAAAGCCTGTTGAATAATTTATCAGCTTCCTCCCTACTTTCTGCGCTAATGAGTATTTTGGACCGGTTTTCGTTTTCATTGGTTCTTCCCAGGATTTCAGGAACGTCGTTGCCCATTAGAAAGTTCTTGCCAATAGGCAAAGCGATGTGCATTATTTTATTTGCTTCTTTTTCTGATACCGGAAACTCTGGACTCGCCATTTCTTTGAAACGAACAACCTGTGCAAACTCGCCTCCAAAAGCTGCTTTATAAAAGGTAAATGCTTCTTCAGCATTACCGTTGAAGTTGATATGAGGATTGATAAGTGCCATAATTTTTGATTTTTAGAAGATAAACAAAAGTAAGGAGAGCCTGGCTTAAAATTGGGGTGTACAAATGACAAATTGAGGTGCGTATGCGACAAGTTTAATTGTTCGCATATTGAGCTGAACTATGTTTCAATAACAAAAAATCCCCTCAAATTTTATTTGAGAGGATTTTTTCGAAGTGGTAGTCCGTAGGGGATTCGAACCCCTATGGCAAGAATGAAAATCTTGAATCCTAACCCTTAGATGAACGGACCATTTTCGTTTTGCGAGTGCAAAGGTAGAAATAATTTTTTCCCTGCAAATACTTTTTGAAAAAATATTTAAAAATTTGTAAAAAGGGGGGAGAGAGGTTGTAAAAGTTGCAGAGGTTATAATGGCTATAAAGGTTGTATGGGTCCGAACTACCTTCCTTGCTTCATCACCTCATCTCTTCAATCTTCCTTATTTCATTGTTTCTTATATCCATAACTCATCTATACATAACCAGAATTGGCACATCGGCTCATTCACAAATCGTCGTATCGGCACTTTGTCCCATTGCCCGCGAATTTACCAACATCTTTTCAACATTACTGGAATCGCGGCGTTATTATCCCTAACTTTGCATTTGAAAAGCAGATAAAATGTCAAAATTCACACACTTACACGTACATACACAATTTTCGTTGCTCGATGGGGCGGCCGACGTAAAAAATCTTTTTAAGAAAGCTATAAAAGATGAGATGCCAGCGCTCGCCATGACCGACCACGGAAATATGTTCGGTGCGTTTGAGTTTGTGGCCGAGGCTTATAAACACCGGTTAAACCCCGACGATAAAAACGATAAACGTTTAAAAGTTAAGCCCATTGTGGGCTGCGAGTTTTATTTGGTCGAGAATCGCTTTAAACGCCAGTTCACACGAGAGGAGAAAGATATGCGCTTTCACCAGGTGCTGTTGGCTAAAAACGAACAGGGGTACCGTAATCTTTCCAAGCTTTGTTCGCTGGGGTATATCGAGGGATTATATGGCAAATACCCCCGAATTGACAAGGAGCTGATAGAAAAGTACCACGAAGGTTTAATTGCTACTACCTGTTGCTTAGGTGCATCGGTACCAAAAACCATTCTGAAAAAGGGAGAAGAAGCCGGCGAAGAGGAATTCAAGTGGTGGTATAACATTTTTGGCGAGGACTATTATATTGAACTACAACGCCATGGCATTCCGGACCAGGACAAAGTGAATGCTCTTCTTCTTACATGGGCCGAAAAATATAAAGTAAAAGTAATTGCCACCAACGACTCACATTACGTTGATGTAAACGACTACAATGCGCACGACATCTTACTATGCATAAATACAGGTGAGAAGAAAAGCACACCCATCATAAAGGAATACCTCGAAGACGAGGATGGAGGCAAGAAAAATTCACGGTTTGGGTTTTATAATGACCAGTTTTATTTTAAAACCACCCAGGAAATGAGTAAGCTCTTTGCTGACCTGCCGCAAGCCATCGACAATACCAACGATATTGTGGATAAAGTGGAGCTGCTTGATCTGAAACGTGACATTCTGCTGCCGAACTTCCCTATTCCGCAGGAGTTCCTTTCGCAGATGCATTATCTCCGGCATCTCACCTTCGAAGGTGCAAAACGCAAGTATGGAGAAATTACCAAGGAGGTTGAAGAACGCCTGAATTTCGAGCTGCAAACCATTGAAAATATGGGTTTTGCCGGTTACTTCCTCATTGTGATGGATTTTATCAAGGCCGGACGCGATATGGGGGTGTTCATAGGCCCGGGTCGTGGATCTGCCGCCGGTTCTGCGGTAGCATATTGTATCGACATTACGAATATAGACCCTATCAAGTACAACCTGCTGTTCGAGCGTTTCTTAAATCCCGATCGTAAGAGCATGCCCGATATCGATACCGACATGGACGATGAAGGCCGCGAAAAGGTGATCGACTATGTTGTGCAGAAATACGGCAAGAACCAGGTGGCACAAATCATCACTTACGGCACCATGGCCGCCAAAATGAGTATCAAGGACGTTGCCCGTGTGCTCGACCTGCCGCTCAACGAATCCAACGAACTGGCCAAGCTGGTACCTGATACACCTGGCATTAAGCTCGATCGTGTTTTCGAAGCTCCTTTCGATGGCGAGAAAAGCCTCAGGGATAAAGAAGGTCTCAATTCCGACGATATTAATAACATCAAGAGATTACGCGAAATCATTAAAGGCGACGATTTGCAGGCACAAGTGCTAAAAGAAGCCCGTGTACTCGAAGGTTCAGTGCGTAATACAGGTGTACATGCCTGTGGTATTATCATTGCACCACAGGATCTTTCTGATTTGCTTCCTGTGTCGCTGGCCAAGGACTCGGATATGCTTGTAACCCAATACGAGGGTAAAGTTATTGAAGATGCCGGCGTAATCAAGATGGACTTCCTGGGGCTAAAAACCCTTACCATTATAAAAGGCGCACTGGAACTGGTTAAGCAAAATTATGGTCTTGAGATAGACATTGATACCATTCCGCTCGATGATCCTCAAACACTGGAACTATACCAGAAGGGAGAAACCAACGGTACGTTCCAGTTTGAATCGCCGGGTATGCAGAAATACCTCAGGGAATTAAAGCCCGATAAATTCGAGGATCTCATCGCAATGAATGCGCTGTATCGCCCGGGTCCTATCGAGTATATTCCTAACTTTATTGCACGTAAGCACGGTCGTGAACCTGTAGTATACGACCTTCCCGAAATGGAAGAATATCTGCAGGATACCTACGGTATTACTGTGTACCAGGAACAGGTAATGTTGCTTTCGCAGAAACTGGCCGGCTTTACCAAAGGCGATGCCGACACTTTGCGTAAGGCAATGGGTAAGAAACTGATTGCCGTGCTGGATAAGATGAAGTCGAAGTTCATGGACGGCTGTCAGAAGAACGGTTTCGACCCCAAGGTTTGCGAAAAAATATGGACTGACTGGGAAGCATTTGCATCCTACGCCTTCAACAAATCGCACTCTACCTGTTATGCCTTTGTAGCCTTCCAAACGGCTTACCTTAAGGCGCACTATCCTGGCGAATACATGGCTGCGGTGCTTAATAATGCCAGCAGTATCGATAAAATCACGTTCTTCATGGACGAATGCAAGCGCATGGGCCGTCAGGTGCTTGGTCCCGATGTGAACGAAAGTAAATTGGCGTTTACGGTAAATAAAAAGGGCGATATCCGTTTTGGCCTTGGCGCAATAAAAGGCGTGGGCGAAGGCGCGGTAACAAGTATCATTGAAGAACGCACTAAAAACGGACCTTTTAAAGATATTTTCGACTTTGTAGAGCGAGTAAACCTTTCGGCTGTTAACAAGAAAAATCTCGAAGGCCTTGCTTTATCCGGGGCACTTGACGGGTTTGGCTTAAACCGTAGTCAATACATGGCTCCTATAGAAAAAGATACCGTTTTTCTTGAAAGCCTTCTTCGCTATGGGAATAAATTCCAGGCTGATAAAGCTTCTGTAACCAATTCGCTATTTGGAGGCGGGAATTCGGTAGGCATTACCCGACCCGAAGTCCCTAAAGCAGAAGAGTGGGGTACACTTGACAAGCTTAATCGTGAAAAAGAATTGGTAGGAATTTATCTTTCAGCGCATCCGCTGGATCAATTCCGCTTGGAAATTGACCATTTCTGCAACACGCCATTGGCTGAAATGTCCAACCTTCCGCTACTCAACGGAAAAGATATTTCGTTTGCAGGACTTGTAACCGAAGCAAGAACCGGGCAGACCAAAACCGGCAAACCCTATGGTGCTGCTACCATCGAAGATTATACAGGCGCCTACAAGCTCATGCTTTTTGGTAACGACTGGATTAAATACTCCAACTTCTTTGTAGTAGGCTATGCCCTATATATAAAAGGAAAGGTTCAGCCTCGGCCGTATGGAAATAACGACCTCGAAGTAAGCATAAAGTCAGTAAACATGCTTACCGACGTAAAGGAGCAAATGGTAAAGAGCATTTCTATTGTGGTTCCGCTGCAAGTTATTACCGACGATCTTATCCTGGTTATAAAAGAGCATACCGACAATAGCAAGGGCAAAGCTGAACTTCGTTTTAAGGTGTTCGATCGTGAAACTAATATGGTTGTAGACCTCTACTCGCGTTCATGCCGTATAAACATTACCAATGAACTTATTCACAGCTTAAAAAGTTACGAAGAGGTTGATTTTAAGCTGAATTAGGCCAGGTTCTGCTCTTGTAAAAGAAAACTAAACAAACAGCATGAACCTGTGTTTATTTGTTGCATTTTTTCCTTATTTTTGGTTTTATTGAAATTAGAAACAAATTAAATAATAACGTATATGGCTATAGAAGTAACAGATGCAAATTTCGAAAAAGAAGTATTGCAGTCTAACATTCCCGTAATTGTTGATTTTTGGGCAGAATGGTGTGGCCCTTGCCGCATGGTTGCTCCCATTGTGAAAGAAATGTCCGGCGAATTCGAAGGTCGCGCTAAAGTTGCTAAAATGGATGTAGATAGCAACCCCGATATTCCTGTAAAGTATGGAATCCGTAACATTCCTACTATCTTATTCTTTAAGAACGGACAGATTGTAGACAAACAAGTAGGCGCCGTTCCTAAGAACGTATTGGTTTCGAAATTGGAAGCTATTCTGTAAGATTTAGCTTTCTTAATAATATAAACCTGTCTGGATCTGCAAAACCCAGGCAGGTTTTTTAATTGTGGATACTCACTAAACGGGCTCCTTCGCCGGAATGACAAATTGGTTTTCTTGGGCTGAGGTTTGAAATATTGAATTTATAACAAATGTTAGAAAAGCTTTGCGTATTCTGTGCCTCGAGCACGCAAATAGATCCTGTTTATTTTGAAGCAGCTAAAGACATGGCCGATGTTTGCGTCGATAACAATATTCATGTATTGTATGGCGGCGGCGGAGTTGGGCTCATGGGTGCTTTGGCCGACAGAATCCTTGAACGAAAGGGAAAGATTACCGGCATTATTCCTGATTTCATGAAACAACTGGAATGGGCACATACCGACGTTACCGAAATGATTGTAGTTGAAGATATGCGTGAGCGTAAAAAGCGCATGATCGAAAACGTTGATGCGGTTGTGGCACTACCGGGCGGCATTGGTACACTGGAAGAACTGATGGAAGTGATTACACTCAAACAGCTAGGCCGTTTTTCGAAACCAATCATTATCGTTAACACCCTGGGATTTTATGATTCGCTTGTCCGGTTTCTCTTTGAGATGATCGACAAAAAGTTTATGCGCGAGGAACACTGTAAAATCTGGGATGTCATAGAATCTCCCTCCCAATTGATACGAGCCGTAAACGACGCATGTAAGCGGGATTTGTCGAGCGGCTTATTAAGTTAGAAAACGAATCGACGGCCAATTACCAATACATCATCAACTTGGGAAAAATCTCCTTTCCATTTCTCGAAATAATCATCCAGGTAAGCCTTCTGCTCTTCCATCGATAGATGTTGGATGCTTAGCAGGATTTCTTTAAACTTACCTACTTTAAGTTTCACGTTGTTGGGTCCCCCAAACTGGTCGGCATAGCCATCGGAAAACAGGTAAATTGTATCACCCGATTCTATTTGTATTTCATTATTTGTGAAATCTTTTTCTATGTCGGGCGCTAAACCTATGGCATAGCGGTTAGCGCGTGTTTCAAGCAATTCGCCATTTCGCATCAGCCATAACGGGTTGAATGCCCCTGAATACTGAAGTTTATGGGTATTGAGGTCCAGACTCACAAGCGCTATATCCATTCCGTCGTGAATCTGACTATCCTGGTGATATTGATGCAAGGCTGCTGCAATTTCCGCATTTAAATGGTTTAAAATAGCCGATGGTTGGGTAACACTGTATTCCTGCACGATCTTATTTAACGAACTATGCCCTACTATCGACATAAAAGCGCCTGGTACACCATGTCCTGTACAATCCACAGCAGCATACCATTCCATGTTGTCTTGCTTTATAAACCAGAAAAAATCGCCACTTACAATATCTTTGGGTTTGAAGAGCACAAATGTATTATCAAAGGGGAGTTCAGGTGGTAAAAGTGCATTCTGTATGCGGCTTGCATATTGTATACTATCTACAATATCCTTGTTTTTTATTGCCAATTGATCGTTCATCTTTACAACTTCGGCCGTGCGCTCTATTACTTTTTCTTCCAACACCCGTTTTTCACGAATCAGGTTTCTTTCACGGATTTTTATAAAAACAAATAATAGAATAATGCCAAGAACAATCATGGATACAATGAACCACCACGTTCTGTAAAATGGCGGATTAATATAAAAAGTAAATTCTGCAGGTTGGCTATTCCAGGTACCTGAATAGTTTTTGGCTAATACTTTAAAGGTATACCTTCCGGGCTGTAACCCAAAAGTTGCGGATGTTTCGCGGGTTTTCTGCCATGCATTGTTACCTCCTTCAAGCATGTACTTATATTCTATTTGATCGGGATTAGCAAGACAAACACTCATATATTGGAGTGTTATGATACTTTTAAACCTAAAATGTTTATTTTGTTCGATAGGTATAGTGTCCAATCCAATAATAATGCGATCTATCTTAGTAAATGGTTCTGTAAAGGAGGGTTTATGGGAACTCTGACCTTTTGGCTTCATTTCCTGATAAGGACCCGCATACTTTTCTCCAGAATTGTCGAGGTCTACATTGTACCTTACAGCACCGTTTGAAGTACCGAACCATAGGTATTCCTTTTTATCCAGAATAACAGCATCGCTCTTCATACCAATTCCAAAACCATTACGTTGGGTATATGTTGAAATAATGCTATCCTTAAGGTTTATTATGTTTAGACCTGCATTGGAGCCAACGAACACAAAGCCTCGATGATAATGTACCATGTTGATAATATTTGATAGAAGCCCATCTCTTGTTGTGTAGCGCTTAATAATAGCCCCATCCTTGAAACACAGAAGCCCCATATTCTCTGTTCCAATCCACAGATAGCCTTTATCATCTTTCACCATACATCTTGGTGTGGTATTGCTGAGTAAAGGATAATGACGAACAGAATTGGGCGACAATTGATCCTTGAACATTGTAATTCCCTGGTTAAGCACGCCAATGTACTTGTAATTATTTGCATCAACGTATATAGCAGAAATATCCGGACTTTTCGGTAGTCCGTTTGATTGGGAGTAAGAATTTCCAACTCTTGTATTTAAGTTGTATTGATACAAATATCCGGAAGTGCCTATCCATAGGTTATTGGAATGATCAACAGCCATGACTCGAAGCTGAACTCTTGACAGATCAATATCTGCGTAAAACGGAGCAAGCTCAATCCGCTTTGTTGTTGAATTGCATAAATAAATTTCTTTATTATCGGTTCCTATCCATATATTTCCCGATTTATCCATTGCCATGTGTCTTATCTGGGTTGGTTTACCCAGTTGGCCTGAAATTAGGGTATATGGTGTTTGCATGGTTGGGTCATAAATAACCAGCCCATTGTTTGTACCAAACCATATTTTCCCTTGCTTATCCTCCAGCACCTTCCATATTTCGGTATTTGGAAATAATCTGTCCTGATTAACGAATTTTGTGAATACTTCGCCTTTAAATATTGCAAATCCTCTGTCGCGTGTAGCTATTAAAAGGTTATGCTCAGCATCCATCTCTAATCCATTAACCATGCAATTTGCAAGGCCATTATTGGCGTCGAAGGCAAACAGTTTGTCATTCACAATCTTTGTTATGCCGCCTGTTTCGTAATGTCCCACCCATATAATCCCGCTTTTATCCTGGGTGATGGTGGTAATCCAGTTCGAGGCCAGACCATTTCTGAGATCGAATATTTTAACCTGCTTTTCTTTCGTGCTATACTTGTAGAGCCCGCCATGGTAGGATCCAAACCAAAGGTTATAGTCCTTATCCTCAAACATACAGGTGATTTGGAAATAGGCAGGCAAATCTTTCAGGGTGTATATGTCGAAGTTGTTTTCCTTGCGGTTAAAGGCGCGGATTCCCAGATCGGTAATAAAACAAACCGTATTGTCATGCAGGCATACGCTTCCGAATATAATACTACTCAATCGGTCGCCACTGTATTTTTTATATTTCAGTTTACTGAGTGGTGCTGTGGGATTCATAATCTGTATTGCTCCCGAGCCTGCGCTGGTTATCCACAAATGCCCGTTTTTATCTTCGCAGAATGATGTTATATCAGATTTAAGCAGAAGATTGTCTGTACGCTTGAACTTTTCGCCATCATACCTTGAAATGCCGCCATCGAGATGTCCAAACCACAAATGCCCTCTTGAATCCTTGAATATCGTTTTTACGCCACCGCTTGCCAGCCCATCTTCTACAGTTAGGTTCTTAATTACCTTGCCGTCGAATGTGCTTAAGCCGGCTGCCGATCCGATCCAAACCAGGCGGTTATCGTCCTGAACAATAGAATAGACCTTAGGATTTGCAAGTCCGTCTTTTTCCGAATAAAATTCGAAGAAGTATTCCTGCGAAAAAACAGGGGGGAGAAGAATGAGAAAGAATAGAGGTAGGTAAAAGTATTTGCTTCTAAACAACATAAATGCTGCGTTTTTTATGTTGTTTAGAAATCGGAACGCAGCATTTATGTTCATATATACTATTTTGTGCTTTTCGAATTATTTGCTAATAAAGAAGAATGTACCGTCCTCGTCGGTTAACCCGGTTATTTTGCCAAATTTGGGCTTTTGCTGGTTATTCTGCGATACGGCCGAGGTTACTTTCAGCACGATGCTTTCGATAGGAATACAGGCATTGGGGTTGCTGGCCAACATATTGGCAAAGGTTTGTGTGAATTGCGAGCGGTCTACAGCCAATTCGTATCCTGCAGACGAGAATACCTGTGAGGATTTCAACCTCGACTTTTGCCAATCCATACAGTTGGGCTCTGTAATTTCACCGCGCATGGCCTGATAGAATGATGGTCCCGATTCGCAGGCGTCTGTTACAATTAATGTATGTGATAATGAGGAATAGCTCTGTAATGATGCCCTCAATACGCCGATATTGAAGTAAGTGAACTCATCGTCGCGTGTTGCATCTACGGGAATCCAGTATCCGGTTTCGTTTATAAACTTGCCATGACCTGCATACCATACAAGTAGGGTGTTTACGCGGTTGCTACGTACCAGATCCCGCAGTTCAATAGAGAAGAACTTCTCCATTTGTTCTTTGGTCATATTTTGTTTGTGAACCACATTGTTGATCTGGTATTTGGCAAGTGCAGTTTTCATGATGGATACGTCCTTTACCGGACCTTCTAAACTGGCAAATGTGCGGTAACTGGAATTTTCAATGAACACAACCCAGGTTTTACCCATAGGATTGTTGGTTAGAATATTGGCAGCTTCGCGATTCAGTTTGAATTCAACGGCCTTTTCGTTTCCATAAATATCAGTAGCAATAACTGTAAATTTACTTTTATTATTCACATTAATGGTGGCCGAGAATGTAGGATTGGCCTCGTCCAGTTTGAAGCTGGCAGAAACGCCTTCAATAAGAATGGATTTTATACCACTCTCATCCATTGCTTTTCCTTCAATATACAAGTTTGGATCGTTGCTATCAAGGAATACTTCGCCATTATCCGATGCAAAAGGAGCAATAATGCTCACTCTTGGCGGATTCACTTCAGTGAACTTCAATGTGTAATTGACCTTTTCTATATTGTTATATACGTCGATTGCTGAAATTGAAATAATACCAGTGGAATCAATGGGTACTTCGGTGTAAAAGTCGCACTGATCGTTCAATTTATCGAACTTGATTTCCTGATCATTTACTTTAACTGTTTTTATTTCGCTTTTGTCTTTTACAAATCCGCGAATTTTAACACTGGTCCTGTTTGTAGGTATTTCAAATGTAAATTTGTCTTTTGGAGTTGGCTCTAATACCGTAATTTGAGGGTTTTCTGTCTCGCGGTTCAACTCGAAAAGGCGACCCTGAGCTTCCTTCAGCAGCTTATGAGCTTTAGCGTCGAATTCAGATATTTTAACCAGTGCCTGATAGTCTTTAACGGCTGCCTGGTAATTTGCGATTTCTTCAAATGAACGTGCACGCTGGTAATAAGCTTCGGCATTTTTGGGATTTAAAGTTACAACCTTGTTGAAATCGTTTATTGCGTTTTGATGCTGGCTGAATTGCTGATAATATGTGCCACGGATAAAGAATAGCTCTTCGTCATCAGGACTAAGAACAATGCCACGTGAAATGTCATCTATCCCGTTCCTGTAGTCAAGCTTCTTTAAGAATATTTTACTTCTTACAATTAAAGCTGCGCGGGAGTTAGGATTCAATTTTAGCGCCTCATTTATGTTCAACATGGCTTCATCGGCCTTGTTCAAATCAATTTGCAGATTGGCAAGTGCTATGTATCCATCCACAAATTTCTTATCTTCTTTAATGGATTTGGAGTAAGCCCATTCGGCTCTCTGTTTGGAATTGAGGCGCTCATTCACCATACCGTTGAGGTAATAGTTGTATGCATTACCGTCCATGGATAGCGTGGAGTCACTTACCTTTATTGCCTGCAAGCCTTGTTCCAAAGCAAGTAATACCAATATTTTCTGCTGGTAGGCAGGAATGAATTTCTTGTTAAGCTGTGTGCTTTTGTTTAATATATTGATGGACTCTTCATATTTCTTGAGTTCATAAAAGCTCCTTCCCAGGTGATAGCACAATTCCTCGTCCTTGGGATTAAGAACAAGTGCCCGGTTGAAGTCGTCTGCAGCTTTTTCAAAGTCTTTTATTTTTTCGTATGCCTTACCTCGCATAACGTAGGCATCTTTGTATTCAGGATTAATCGCAATGGCGCTCGCAAACTGTGTTATAGCATCGTTGTATTTTGCTGCCTCAAAGAATTCTTCTCCGGTTTTGTAAAATTTCTTGGCGTTTTGGGCATTAATATTGAGCGCAAATAATAAAGTCAAACACAATCCTGCAATTGTCTTCATAGTTTTGAATTTGTTAATTGGTTCATTTCCAGCGAGGAAACAGATCAAAGATACGAATTATTTTATATAATATTAATTCCGGTAAATATCTAATTTATATTCATCTTTAAATTCCCTGAAAACGGGGATTTTTTCAATTTTAGGTGCACTAATCCCTTCCGAAAAGTATTTATTACCTGTGAAAACCCGTGCCTCATCCCATAAGCCGGCACTTATAAATGTTTGTAAAGTTTTTGCTCCGCCCTCAATTATTACAGATATGATATTTCTTCGCCAAAGTTCTCCCAACAAGTGTTCCGGAAGATATTCATCGAATCCGAGTGTGATATATTCGGGGCCTTTCAGATCGGGGTCTTCGACCTCCATGGCAGTAAAAGCCAATGTTTTTATGCTTCCATCAAACAAATGCAGGTTCCGCGGCAGGCGCAATCGTCGGTCGATAAAAACACGTAATGGGTTATTGCCAGTCCAATCGCGCACATTTAGTTGGGGATTGTCCATAAATGCTGTGTTTGTACCAACCAAAATGCATTGCTCCTCAGAACGCCACTTGTGAACAAGCATACGAGCCTGTTCATTGGTTATCCAGTTTGGTTTCTTTGGCATTGCTGGATGACGGAGAATGTCGAGGAATCCATCTGCCGTTTCAGCCCACTTCAATATGATGTATGGCCGGGACTTACGGTGGTAGGTAAAGAATCTTCTATTCAGCTCTATTCCTTCGTCTTTTAAAATATCGGTAATTACCTCAATGCCGGCATCTTTCAGTTTCTGAATTCCTTTACCGGCAACCAACCTGTGAGGATCAACATTGGATATAACGACCCTTGGAATTCTGCTTTTAATAATAAGGTCGGCGCAAGGAGGTGTCTTTCCCTGGTGAGAACAAGGCTCAAGGTTTACGTAAAGTGTAGACTCTGCTAACAGCAATGGATCGGCAACTGAGTTAATGGCATTGACTTCTGCATGCGGACCTCCAAACTTTTTATGGTAGCCTTCGCCTATAATCCGGTTGTTGTGGACTATTACCGAACCAACCATTGGATTAGGCGAAACATTGCCAAGTCCATTCTGCGCCAGCTCGAGGCAGCGCTTCATAAAGTTTTCGTGTGTTGGGGCCAATATCATATTAATTCCTAATTTTGCTTAATTTACAATTATGACTTACAAACAGGCTTTTGCAAACTTTCACGAGGAGCTGAAAAACAGCTATCCTGAGACCGAAATCGAAGCATTTATCCAAATTATATGCAGGCATCTCTTCGGATTATCGCGCTTCGATTGCATGCTGCGAAATACAGAAAGCCTTTCTGAGAAATCTGAGAGCCAAATTTACAACATAATTCAGGAATTAAAACGCTTTAAACCGCTGCAATATATATTAGGCGAAACAGAATTTTACGGATTGCGCTTTTTTGTTAATGGCGCAGTTCTTATCCCACGACCAGAAACGGAAGAACTGGTTGAATGGATCATTTCCGATTGCAAGGGGAAAGATAATCTTTCTATAATTGACATAGGCACTGGGAGCGGTTGTATCCCTGTGTCGCTGGCCAAGTTTTTACAAGGAGCCAAAGTTTCGGCTATCGATATTTCTGAGGAAGCCCTTGTTGTTGCAAAAAAGAATGCTGAAGAAAATAAGGTAAACGTTCAATTTATTCACGCAGATATATTGAAACAGACGTTACCAAAGAAACTTCGCTTTGATGTAATTGTAAGTAACCCGCCCTATGTTACGGCTGACCAAAAAAATGTAATGAATGCCAACGTGTTGGATTATGAACCACACATTGCTCTGTTTGCGCCGGATCAAAATCCGTTTGTTTTCTACGAAGCCATAGCTGCTGTTGCTCAAGATCATTTAAAACCTGAAGGCTCGCTCTATTTTGAGATTAATGAGGCCTTCCCTCACGAAACAGCCGATTGCATTAGAAAATATGGATTTGGTACTGAGTTAAAGCAAGATATTAATGGGAAGTACAGAATGATTAAAGCGAAATGTTTATGACAACAGACTTTGCACTGAATAAATGCATGAAACTATGCAGTACCAAAGAATATGCTCCTTCGGATATATTCAAAAAGCTTATTGACTGGGGTATTACAGAACCTGCCGCTGAAAAGCTCATTGCACAGCTAAAAAAAGAAAAGTTCCTCGATGAATTTCGCTTTGCACGCTACTTTGCCAACGATAAATACAGGTTTAACAAGTGGGGTAAAGCAAAGATAAAACTAATGCTCCGGAATAAAGATATTTCTGACGATGCCATAAACGAAGCTTTATCGCAAATCAATGACGAAGAATATAACGAAATAGTCCTCAGTGAATTAAAGAAGAAGCGAAAAACAATAAAAGACACGGATCCGTACATGATTCGCGGTAAGTTGTTCCAGTTTGCTTCCGGACGTGGCATAGAGTCCGGTCTAATTCATAAGTTGATTGACCGGATTATTAAGGAGTAGCAGGTTTAGCTTCAACCCTGAACTTTTTAAAGGCAAACAAGAGGAAAAGAAACGCTAAAAAAGCGCCCATGCCTGATACCATAAACATAATCTTTGCTGAAGTTAAGAACCAGATAAGGCCTCCAATTGAAGAAGCAAGCAACGTGAAAACGCTTAAAAAGCTGTTGTAAAAGCCTACGGCTGTTCCGGTGTCTTCTTTTTTACAAAGGTTTGTAATTAACGCTTTTGAGATTCCCTCAGTAGCACTGGCGTATAAGCCATATCCAAAGAACAAAACCAACAGAAACAAAACACCCGATGCAAATCCATAACACACGTAAATAATCGAAAACAGGAAAATCCCGCCCAAAAGCATTTTGTGAAGGCCAATTTTATCGGCCAATCTTCCAATAGGGTAGCTTAGCAGTGCATACACCAGGTTGTAAAAAATATAAAAACCAATCATCTGGCTGTCAGTATATCCTTTCACCTCTTTTAATGATAATAAAATAAAAGCATCAGAGCTATTAAATAGTGCAAAAAGCAGTAGTCCCAAAACAATCCATTTATATTGAATTCCCGACCGCTTCCAATAACTCAGAAAGCTGAAAAAGTGAATCGTGGAAGAGTTTACCATGGCTTCATTTGTTTTTTCACGTAAGATGAAAGTAAGTGAAAGGGCAATGATGCCAGGAATAACTGAAAGGATAAACAGCCATTTGTAGTTTCCGGGGTAGAACAAGAGGAAAACCAATGCAAGAATAGGTCCTATAGAGGCCCCCAAAGTATCCATTGCCCTGTGAAAGCCGAATACCTGTCCTTTATAATGCGAAGTAGTTTGATCCGACAAAAAAGCATCGCGTGCGCTGGTTCGAATTCCCTTACCCAAGCGTTCTATGGTTCGAACCATAAATATCCATAAAGGGAAAGTAAATACAGCTAATAGAGGCTTTGCAAATGCACTAAAACCATAACCGAGGCGGATAAAAGGAACGCGCTTTTTTAAATGATCAGATAATTGCCCAAAGTATCCCTTCGAAATTCCTGCAACTGCCTCCACAAACCCTTCCAACACACCAATAAGCACAATCGAAAACCCAATGCTTTTCAGATAAACGGGCATTATGGGGTATAGCATCTCGGAGGCCACGTCGGTAAAAAGACTTACCAGCGATAATATCCAAATGGAGCGAGTAATAATCTTCTTCATGGTTATGATAAATAGAGGTCCTTAAAATTATGAATTAAAACAGGATATAAGTCGAACCGACAATAGGAAAAATTTTGCAGAAAAAAATTTGAATCGTTTTTTTTATTCAAAAAGATACTTATTTTTGCAGCCTGATTTTTTAATACATTTAAGAAAGAAAAAGATGGCAAACCATAAATCTTCTGAAAAAAGGATTAGGCAAACTGAGACAAAGAATCTCGAAAATAAATATTATGCTAAAACCACCAGGAATGCAGTGAAGAAACTGAGACTTTCTACAAACAAGGAAGAAGCAGTGAAGATGTATCCTGAAGTAGCTTCTTTACTCGATAAATTAGCTAAAAAGAATGTGATTCACAAAAACAAAGCAGGAAACCTGAAATCCAGCCTTGCAAAGCACGTTAACAGCTTAGCTTAAGCTTATTATATTATTTAATATAAGGCCAAGCCTTTCTCTATTGGGGAAGGCTTTTTTGTTTTGGGGATAGATGAAGCATTTAAAAATTTTGTTAAATTTATATGCTTTCATCATTAACCCAAACCAATGCGCGAAGATAAAAAGTTAAGTATAAAAGAATGGTCGGTTGACGACCGACCGCGTGAAAAGTTGTTGTCCAAAGGCATTTCAACGTTAAGTGATGCCGAACTCATCGCTATCATCATAGGTTCCGGAACGCGCGACGAAAGTGCCGTGGAGGTTTCGAAAAAAATTCTGAACGTCGTAAATAACAACCTGAACGAACTCGGGAAGCTCACCGTTAGCGAGCTACAAAAGTTTAAAGGCATTGGCGAAGCTAAGGCAATAAGCATTACTGCAGCAATGGAACTTGGCCGCAGGCGTAAAGCTGCCGAAGTTACGGAGCGTTCAAAAATATCGTCGAGTCAGGATGTTTATGATATCTTTCATTCCATACTGGCCGACCTTCCGCACGAAGAATTTTGGGTTCTTTTTCTGAATCGTGCCAATAAAATACTCGACAAACAGAAGATCAGCCAGGGTGGGATATCCGGAACGGTGACGGATATAAGGATTATACTTAAACTTGCTATTGAAAAGTCAGCATCATCAATTATTCTGTGTCATAATCATCCTTCGGGAAATAATAAACCCTCAGAAGCCGATGTTTCAATTACCAAAAGAATAAAGGAATCGGGCAATTTGATGGAAATTAGCCTGCTCGATCACGTCATTGTTACCGATGGCGTTTATTATAGCTTTGCCGATGAAGGACTTTTGTAGGTAAACCAATGCGCGTATTGCGTGTTGAACAAGATGTAAACATTTACTAACGAGAAAAGGGCATGGAAATCCGATATTTGAAACACAACGAAATTGATATTCCTAAATGGGACCGTTGTATCAAAAAATCAGTCAACGGCACCATTTATGGCTATTCGTGGTTTCTAGATATTGTTTCGAAGGAGTGGGATGCTTTGGTAGATGAGAAATACGAAACCGTAATGCCTATTACATACAAGGAAATTGCCGGGATTAGGATATTCATTCAGCCTCCATACGCCACGAATCTTGGCGTATACTCCGTAAATGTACTGGAGGAATCGATTGTAGATGCATTTGCATCCAAAATTCCGGGAAACTTCAGGTATATACGCATCAACCTGAACAAATTCAATAAAATCGCTTCTCAATTCTTTAAAGTTAAACGAGGAAAGGTGTACGAACTCGATTTGATAAGACCTTACGCAAAGATTACCGCCCGGTACTCCGAAAAAGTTAAAAGAGCGCTGAAAGAGGGCGCTGAAAACCGTATTTCTGTAGTCGGCGGGATGAATTCTGTAGATCTTATTTCGCTCTATCTGAAAGAAAAAGGCTTTTTATGGAAGCTTCTTTTTCGCGAAAGAATAAAAAAGATACGAATGATTATAGCTGCTGCGGTGAAATACAGGGTGGGCAAGATTTATGGCGCATACACGCGCGAAAACAATCTTTGTGCGGCAGGTTTGTTCGTATGGTCGCACCAAAAGATCTTCTTTCTTGCGTTTGGAATTGACAAGGTTGGAAAGAAAGAACGTGCATTGGAAATTCTTATTGATGAGTTTATTAAGCTGAATGCTGAGCAAAACGCAACATTACGGTTCGAATATTCATCACAGTCCAGGTATGCTCACATGTATTCCGGGTTTGGTGGTAAAAAGTATGAATTTATAAGACTTCGCAAATATAATTTCCCGTTTAACCTTTAACTCAGGCCGCCATGATTACACCTCTCAATCAATCGAACTCTATTTTCAATCAATATCTGGCAGAAATCCGTGACCAGAATATTCAATCCGACAGTTTGCGTTTTCGCAGAAATTTAGAGCGTATGGGAGAGATTATTGCTTACGAAATAAGTAAAACGCTGACTTTCGAAGAAAAGGAAATTACTACTCCCCTGGGCATTGCCAAAGAGCGCGTTCCTGCCGCAAATCCTGTTGTAGTATCCCTGTTACGTGCGGGCTTACCTCTGCATCAAGGCATTCTGAACATCTTCGACAGATCAAAGAACGGATTTATATCTGCATACCGTGTTTACGACAAAGAAGGATCCTTTCAGATAAAGCTGGAATACGTTTCATGCCCCGAAGTGACTGGAGAAACCGTAATATTGGCTGATGCAATGTTAGCCTCCGGCGCAACTATAAAATTGGCCTATAAAGCACTTCTACAAAAAGGCACACCCGAACATGTTCATATAGTTGGTCTCATTGCCAGTAAAAAAGGGCTTAATTATCTTAGAAAACACCTCCCAGCACAAAAGATAACCTACTGGATTGGCGCAATCGACGACGAATTGACCAGTAAATCCTATATTGTTCCTGGCCTCGGTGATGCTGGCGATTTGGCTTATGGGGCAAAAACAGAAAAGTAGGAAAATAAGTGCCCAAAGCACTATTTGTACCTGAAGTACTTTAAGTTAAGATTGTTCTTTTCTTCTCCAAAAGAAATTAACTAATATTGTCCCCGATTTCAAAAATGAGAATTAAATGGATCGCCGTAAAATACTGCTTCAGCTGCTCCCAGGGTTCATCCCATTGTTTGTATTTATTCTAGCCGACGAAATCTGGGGAACCAGGATTGGGCTTATTGTTGCCATAGCTTCCGGTATTGCTGAGCTGGCCTGGTACTGGATTAAGGACCGTAAATTCGACAAATTCATTTTACTCGACACTTCGCTCATTGTTATTCTTGGTGGCATATCTATTTTGCTGGACAATGAAGTATTCTTCAAAATAAAACCCGCACTCATAGGCGTTTTGATGTGTGCAATACTCGGTGTTTCAGTATTTACGCCAAATAACCTTCTTTTGAACATGTCCAAACGGTACATGAAGGGCGTATCGTTCAACGATAAGCAATACCAGCAATTCAAAAACAGCATGCGGGCTATGTTCTGGTTGTTCACCGCGTACACTGCCCTGGTATTCTACTCTGTATGGTTTATGAGCGATGCTGCGTGGGCATTTATTAGCGGCGGTCTGTTTTATGTTCTTTTTGGCGTATATTTCCTTTACGAATTTGTAAGAAACAAGCTTACTCAGCGAAAACTGATGAACGAGGAGTGGCTCCCACTGGTAAACGAGAAGGGTGAAATTATAGGAAAAGCGCCCCGCAGTGTATGTCACACCGACAAGAGTTTGCTTCATCCGGTGGTTCACTTGCATGTTATCAATAGTAAAGGTGAAATTTACCTGCAAAAACGGCCCATGCATAAAATCCAACCTGGCAAATGGGACACCGCAGTTGGTGGACATATTTCCTTTGGTGAAGATGTAGAAACCGGTTTAAAGCGCGAGGCTCTGGAAGAAATTGGGATTAGCGGCTTTAATGCCAAGCTTCTTGCTAATTATATCTGGGAATCGGACATAGAACGAGAACTTGTATTCTGTTTCGTTACCGATTATTGCGGCGAAATAAATATAAATAAGGAAGAGCTTACCGATGGGCGCTTCTGGTCGCACAAAGAAATAAAAGCCGCACTGGGTCAGGGTATTTTTACCCCCAATTTCGAAGAAGAATATCGCAAGATCCTTTCGCAACATAAATAAAAAAATGCCGGAACAGTGGCTCCCGGCATTAATGATATGTATTAGAAATCCTGAACTACCAGTTATCCTCTGTTTTTTTGGGTGTAGTTTTAATAAAAGTATACAACGAAGTGAGCAATTCGTTGATGGTAGCTTCAAACGTGGCTTCCGAATCTTTAAACTTGGGAATAATTGTACCTTTTTTGTCGTACCACACTTTGTAACGGCTTTCTGCTGTCTCAAAAGATACGCGGCATCGACCATCTTTAATTTCGATGTTCAAGGCATAATCGAGCGGATACCAATGATCGAAGTTGTTAGCCCTAATTTTCCAGGCTTTTTCGATGTATCCTGCTAACTTCAATTGTGCATTTTCTTTATCCACGCGAATGGATGCTTGCGGATACTTGTTTTTTGATGCATTCCAGCCTTTGGCTTTGGTATAAATCTGGCTGGCCGTATAACTGGCATCGAACGTTAACACTACGGGCGCCACACCATCTTTGGTAAGATTGAACTTCGGAGCTTTCTGGGCAGATGAAATTCCACAATACGCTCCGATAATCAGGATGAATAATATCGTCTTCATTTTTTTGGGTTGATTGGGTTGACGTGTTTAATTTTTCAGCAATTTTGATAAAAACGCTGAAGTATGCAGTTTATTGTTACGTAAAAGAGATTAAGAAGTTATGAAACTTTTATCCTCAGAATTGCTTACATTACGCATGAAAATAGCCTATGAATAACGAGATATTAGACCAGGAAGAAATTGCAAGTATAAAGGAACGAAAAGAAAATTCAAGAAAGATAGAAGGACTTATTCGACTTTTCTATTGGGGATGCTGTATGTATCTTGTTTGGTTTCGAGGGTTTTCAATTGAAGCCGTTGTCGGATCCCTTCTTGCCCAACTATTTGTGATTAATCATTTATTGCAAGGTATCCGTAACATACGAGGCATGGAAATCAGGTACAGTAAATGGCTGACCTTATCTTCCCTACTAGGTTCTTTGGGAATATTTGCTTTTGTTGTCTATACCGCCTTTAATATAAAGGATGCTAACGAATTCATTATTGTAAAAATTACAGCAATTTTAACAATAATGGTTTGTGTAATCGTGTTTGATATTAAACTCTTCTTCTCTAAGAAAGAGGGATAATTATCTTTTCAAAGCCTCATAAAACCCATCATGGTAAATGTCGCCAATGGGAATAAGTTCGCCAGCAATCTTGATCCGGTTGCGTTCAACAGCCTCAATTTTATCAATAGCTACGAGGTACGACTTATGTACCCGAACAAAATTATCCGCAGGAAGCATATCCTGTAACGCTTTAAAGCTCATTAACGTCATTACTTTCCTGGTTTTGGTAACAATCTGCAGAAATTCCTTTTGGCCCTCTACGTACAGCATATCGTCCACATCAATGCGTTCCAGGGCATAGCCATTCTTTATGAAAATGGTTTTGCGTTCGCGCTTTGCATCCTTTTGAAACAGGTCGTGTGCCTTATTTACAGCTTGCAGAAACCGCTCGAAAGAAAAGGGTTTTAGCAGGTAATCGGTTACATTCAGCTCGTAGCCTTTTAAAGCATATTCGGAATAAGCTGTAGTGAGTATTACCAGGGGTTTCACCTGCATCGACTCAAGCAACTGAATGCCCGTAAGGTGTTCCATTTGAATGTCCAGAAAGATAAGATCAGGCTTATTCTCTGCAATCCAGGAAATAGCATCAAGTGAACTACTGAACCTGGCTGTAAGCTGCAGAAAAGGGATCTTTGAAATGAAGCTCTCCAGCTTTTTAGCGGCAGGTGGTTCGTCCTCGATTATGATGCACGATATGTTCATGGCTTAATGCAAGAGAATAGTCAGTTTTACTTCAAATGTACACGATGTTCTTGCTATATCCAAGGTATACCGTTTTTTGTAAATGAATTCGAGTCTGCGCTTTACGTTTTCGAGGCCAAAACCGCCGGGTTTATTACTTGAAGTTTCCTCATTGCAAGTATTGAAGCAGGCGAAATGAATATGGCCATCGGTGAGCTCAATTTTTATCTTTATTGCATCGGCTTTATCGAGTTGAGTGGCATGTTTAAAGGCATTTTCGATAAATGGCAGAAGAATTAACGGCGCTATGGTGTAATTTCCCGTATGGTCAGGAATAGAAACACGCACTGCTTCAGGGTTTGGCAACCTTATTTTTTGCAGGTTAATGTAATTGCGGATACACTCGACCTCATTGGCTAACGAAACCACCTCTGTTTTGGTCTCGTAGATCATATAACGTAAAATCTGCGAAAGGGAAATAAGTGTTTCCGATGCTTTTTGCGGCTCTGAAACAATAAACGAATCAATGTTATTCAGCGTGTTAAATAGGAAATGCGGACTAATCTGCGATTTCAGCAGCTCATTTTCGGTACGCAGATGTCGGTTCTCAATCTCAGCCTGACGTTTAAGACCATCAGTCCAATTCTCGAAGCCCCGTACAAGGCTTCCACACTGTCCAATAATGAAAGTGCCCACCGTTGAAGTAAAAGCAAGCTTTAGATTCAGCCAGCTCATGTCGGGCTTAATGATAAAATGCATGGGAAGAAAGACCACAGCACATCCGAGACATACAACAGCAGAGATTAGCAGATACCTGAAATAACGGGTCTTCTCGAAGAAAGTAATCACATACCCATGAAAAACATAGAAAGCCGTGCCTGCCCATACCGCATTAATCAGAAGGTGCATAGCCATCTTTTGAATACCCAACGCCTCTCCCATCCCTCTGCTTAGAAGCGTGGAATACGTAAAGTATACGATCCAGAAAATAGCGTGAATGGTTATTTTAATGGCTCTGTTCAAATTATATCCGGCGTTTGACGAAGATTACACACTACTATTAATTCCGATATGGCTATGATCAGCATAATATAGGCAAATGGATTTTTGGTACCGCAAATTACTGCAACTGCAGCAATAAACAATAAAAATGATACAGTAAGATTCAGTGCTCCCTTCACTTTTTTAGCTCCGGCTTTTATTGCATTACCCAATACAAGAAGTAAAAGTCCACTCAGCAAGGTAGCTGTACCCGTTCCCAAGCTGAAAAATACAAGTGTCATGTGCGCTTCGGCGGGTACGCATTCGAAACCCGTTTCAATTATTGGTGTGAATGTAGCTATATTATGTATTATACCCAGTAATATTACAATTACAGCAATTATAGTGTTACATGTGAAGTAAAAAGATTTGTTCATATGGTTAATATTAAAATATGGTAAGAAAAATTTAGAAATATTTGTCATTCCGGCAAAAACCGGAACGGTGAAGCCCTCGCTGAAAACAATCCAAATCAGCTCCGTAGTAAAGGGATTCCGGCCTTCGCCGGAATGACAAGGACACAGGCTTTTGCCGCTAGCGTAGTCTCCTGACTACGCCACTACGAAGCTCATATATAGAAATTACAGTGAAAAATCCCTCCTCTGCATCCAAACAGGAACTATGGCTACAAGCCCTAATATTAAGCCCAGAATTGGAGGCCCTTCCTGAAAGTATGCTGTTAACCCTCCCCCTAAAATCAGAGAAAACAGTGAATTTATAAATATGTTCTTCCAGGTACTCCTGAGTTTGAAGGTTAAATCTTTATAATTAATCAGGTCGATTGTTTCCACAAACATCAGGAAAAAGCCTACACCAATAAACCAAACCAGATAATCATGTACGAATAGTTGTGGCAACCCGGCTAGCTTGTTGTACTCAAAAGTAAAGGCAACGACAATGTGAACAATTCCCATAAGCAGCATGAAAATGCCTTTGGTCAAAATCACAATACGTAATAACTTATTATTTCTCATGATTATAATTGATTGAAGATATTTTGTTATTAGAATAATAACCGCCCATGCACCAAAAGATATCTGATGAGCGAAAACCTTGAACTCAGCACTGCAAAAGGCAATTAACTATAGCGCAGGCAGTTCGTGCATTATTATTGAATGATTGAGGTTCTTCTGTTTTTTAATAAGATTATCCCAAAAGAGATCCATAATATTGTTTCGATACTAATAGCTATGAAAATAGAAGTATTTACTGTTCCTCTAATAAATTCATAAATACCCATAAAAGACAATCCAAATAATGTAATCCCTGTCGCCATGCAAATGAATTGTCTTGCTTTTGAAGGGGATAAATTTCTCGATGCGAACATCAACACTGAGATTCCTAACATAAACATTGCTGCTCTTCGAGCAAGAACAGATGCAGTTATGGAAGGATCTAGACCCAAACCCTTAACGAAAGAATCAGTCATAAAAAGCAACTGAATAGTCAAGTAAATAAATAAAACAGAAGTTGCGATACTCACAATTTTAAAAAAGTTCATACTCAATGTTTTAAATGTTTATTTTATATTAAAAGGTAAACCTTTACTCACACGATTATTTTCAATCCTTACATCCAACGCCACCGCACCGATGTAACAAAGCGCCAGAACAAGACACATTAGCCAACCAAGGATTTCTTCCGGTGTTACTTCGAAAAAGACTGGCCCAAATGCAATGCGAACAAAATAAAACCCGGCCATCGATAGTAGAAATACACGTTCAACAACCGTGTAAACTGCTTTTCCGGCCAAAAGAAAATTGAGAACCGCCCATGCACCGAAAAGATATATAATAAGGGTATGATAAATCCACAATATTCCTTGATTGATCGGAGCAATATGCTGCAGATCGCTTTTCCAATTGAATGATGAGGGGAAAAGTAAGTGCAGAACAATAAATAAAACAGTTAAAGTTCCGCTTGACAACATGAGTAGCTTTTTCATCGCTCATTTTTTGTTAATGCCGGAATAATAAAACATAGCGAAGTAGCCAAACAGACACACCAACCTATAATTTCAGTTTTGGTAACCCCAAAATAAAGAGGGCCAGCGATAATGCGTATAATGTAGAATCCGGCAAACATGAATAAAACTATGCGTTCGGCCATTGAAATGCCTTTCTGACGAGCCATAACAAAGCATATTACTACAGACGCGGTCAAAATAAATGTAGTAGCAAGATATAATGTAAGATATACAGCTCTGTTCGCCGGCGCAAGACATGTTAGTGTATGCTGCCAGTCGAACATTTTAGGGAAAAGTAAGTGTAAACAGGTAAACAACAGGGACAAAATCCCTCCGGTATAAAGCAACTTTTTTTTCATTTTGTTAAAGATTTGATGGTTCTTTTAATTTGTGTTATTACAATAAGAATATGAAATGGCTTAATGAGATTGAAATACCACCATCCGAGGGTGTTGTTATATGAAACGTCAGTTTTAACTGCAATTCTGGTGATATTTCCTGTAGTTTCTTTTGTAAATACAAGACACGCATCCAAATGCTTTGCGCCAGCATACAACACCAGCTCGTTTTCAGACAATACGGCAATGCTAAAAAAACCTACATGACCGTCGGATGTCCATTGAATATCTGGTTCCGGCGTTTTGAAAATGCTTTCGCCTTTATCTATCAGCCCAAATGGCCACACCAAAAGGTTTCGAATAACAAATAAGGCCTTTGCCCACGCTGGCCAGTTGGACATGAACTGGTAAACTATTTCTTTCAAATCCGGGGCAGGCGATACATATATCTTACCGCCGAAGCAATCGGTATAATCAATGGTTTTAAGTAATTCCATAATTATCATTGGTTTTAATTGATGCGTAAATATCCCTATGAATAAGCAGGTGAGAAAAAAAAATCAACGAACGGGAGGTTTGACTCAACGAACAAGAAATACTAAATAACAATAAAACAAGAGGCTATCTATAATCCCCTCCTTGGAGGGGCAGGGGTGGGTTAATTTTTATCGTACTAATTATCAACACACCCCTGTCCCTCTCAAGAGGGGATTTGAGTCATCTCGTGGCTTTGACAGCTCCTTAACAATGCTTATACGTCAAAGGGCAGAATTAATCTTACCTTCGCGGTTCTCCCTTTATGCATACCCGGAGTCCACAAGGGACTATTGTTAATAATACGCAGAATTTCCTTGTCAATTTCAACTTGTAAGCCTCGACCAATCTTTGCATCTACAACTTTTCCGGTTTCATCCACCACAAACTGAACAAACACGCGTCCTTTCATTTTTGGGCCTTTCAATGATGCAGGATATGCGAAGTGTTTCTTCACATAGGCCTGGAAAGCCTGAATGTTCTTACCATCAAATATGGGCATAACATCCACTGTCGCGTAAATCTTGTTACTATCTACCAATGTATCCTCTCTATCATCGACGCAATTTATAGATTCTATGGCATCGTCCACCTTAACCTTTTCTTCTTCAAAAGAATATTCGGCTGATTTCATCATAGGGGCTGCGGAACGTTTAACTGAACTTGCATAGCCACTATTACCAACCGCATAATTGCTAACACCTTCGGGAAGCGGTAATGGCTGTTTAACTGTGGTAGACTGACCGGTAGTATTGCGAACTTCAGAATCCACAGCTATAAAGGATGTGTAGGCTGTAAGCAAATTATATTTCAGGCCAAGGGCTGTAACCTGCTTTTCAGTACCGTTATCACCGGCTTTACTGTAATCGTCGAGCATTTGAATGCGCTTGCGTGCCCACAGATAAGTTAATGCAGCATTTTTATCGGATACATCGCTTGCATTTACCTTAAGTACCTGATTGTAATCTTTATTACCCGTAGTTCCCTTAATAGTAATAGATCCCGTAGCATTGCCACGCCATTTACCATAAATAATAAGGGGGCGCTCTGCAAACAGATCGGGAATAGTGACTGGCTCTATATCGTAAGCATCAAAGCCAGTGTATTGCACAGAAATATTGGTTAACACAGGCGATTCGATGTATTTTCTGAATTGTTGGGCAACAACAGCAGCTCTTTCAGGATTTTCAGCGATAAAGGGTTCTCCAGCACCAACATGAGCCAGACCTTCTATTAAATAACGATTTACACTACTTCCTATTCCAAAGGCAAAGAAATTAGCTTTACCCAGGTTTTTTCTTACCAAGTCGAAGGATTCCTTTTCGATATCCACGTATCCATCAGTGAGAATGACGAATGTACGTGAATAGTCTTCTGTACCCTTCAACGATAAAGCTTTTTGCAATGCAGAAAGCAACTCAGTACCTCCGCCACCTTCCTGACGATCGATAAAGTTTATGGCTTCCTTTATATTCGTCTGATTGGCAGGGACCGACTGTGCATGCATCAGGTTCGATGCACCGGCAAAAAGAATTACATTGTACCGGTCAGTAGATTTAAGCTTTCCAATTAAATCGCGCAGGATATTCTTTGATATATCGAGAGAAAATCCACTCATCGACCCGGAAACATCAACAATAAAGACATATTCACGTGGTGGAATTTGCTCCGGCTGAATCCTTTTGGGTGGTTGAACCATGGCCAAAAAGAAATTTTCGTTCTTTCCTTTGTATAGCAACAAGCCTTGCTGTATTGCATCACCTTTTAACCGATATTGAAGGATAAAATCGCGGTTACCCTCATATTCATTTGCCGGTTTAAGCATGATAGAGGCACGATCTTTTGCAGCATAAGTAATATCTGTTTCGTGGGTACCACAACGTACGTCATTCACAGGCATTCCTGCATTAAGGTTCACTCTGATATTAAATTTGGCCATAGACTTCTCCCCTTCTTTGGTGTATGGGTTCGATACCCATTTATCGTTTTGCGATGCAACATATTCGATTTTGTTGGAGTAACGCGGACCAACAACCGTAGGATATACAAATTCGTACACGCCGTTTTCCGGGATCAGCAGTTCAGTATAGCACAGCTCAACTTTAACCAGATCACCAGGCATAATGTTAGCCACATTCATCTGGAAAACATTGGGCCGTTGCTGTTCGAGCAGCGATGCACTCTTACCTTGTTGCCGTGCTTCCTCATATTCCTGACGTGCCTGATTGCGTTCTTTAATAACTGCGTTGATTGTACGTTCGCCAATGGTCATTGTCATCTTGTAAACAGCAGCCCGCGTGGATGCCGGAAAAACGTAAATCGCTTCTATGGCGCTCTTTCCATCGTTTTTGTACTCCTGGGTAACCTTTACATCGGCAATAATACCGGCAATATTCACTTCGGCAGATGTAGAACGCAAAGGCAGTTGGTCGATTTCAGCACCATCACTCTGCACAAAGAAATATGGCGAAAGGGTTTTATCGTTTTCATTCTCCTCAACCTGGCAGAAAGTATTGCCACACGCCAAAAAGAAAATGGCCAACACGAGAGCTATTCGGTTCATTTTAATAGAATTATCAATTGTTTTCATATCCTAAAGTTTTTAAAAGTTTAAAAGAAGTTTGAAGCGGCTTCCGAAATATGGATGCACGCACTTAAAAAATTCCATAAAACTTTTTTGAAAAAATTATTTCTTCCTGATTAAATGAAGGTTATCTTTGACTTATTGAAATCCATTTGGCGCCAATGCTGCTGATTATTTCGTTTTATACTTCGCCCAAACAGAAATCCAGGTTTTTAGCGGATCCGGACGAAGTATTACTGGCATTGTACCGCGAAAAAGGAGAAATGGAAATCATTGCAGAAATACATCGCAGATATTCACACCTTATTGCTGGGGTTTGCGTTAAGTATCTGCACGACGATGAGAAAGCACGCGATGCTACCATGCAGGTATTCGAGAAATTAATTGTGGATTTGCGGATTCATAAGGTAGATAACTTCAAAAGCTGGTTGTATTCGGTTGCAAAGAATCAGTGCCTCATGGAAATTCGCAAAGATGCTTCGGAAAACAAACGACTTGAACATATCTTCGAAAATTCATCCGAAAAATTTGTGGAAATCTGGGACGAACTGCATCTTAATACCGAATTAGATTTAGAACAGAAAATAAAGGCATTACACGATGCCTTGAGCGAACTCAATAGCGAACAGCGCATATGCATCGACCTCTTCTATCTGAAGGGTAAGTCCTACAACGAAATATCAGACACAGAGAGCATGGATGTAAAGCTGGTAAAGAGCCATATACAAAATGGCAAACGGAACCTTAGGATACATTTAGAAAAAATGTATGATGTGGAATGAAAAAAACATATTCGAGCCTTCGGGTTGCCTATCGAGAGAAGCTTTCTTAGCTTTTCTGGAAGGGAAGCTTTCTCCGGCTGCAAAGGTCGCCGCAGATGCTCATATAGCATCGTGTCCGTTCTGTGCCGATGCGATAGAAGGTTTCCGGCAAAGCAATGCTTCACCAACTATTTTATTGAGTAAAGTAGACAGCGATCTTCAGGAAAAGTATGCTTCATCTCAAAACAAAAATAAGGTTCGCAGAATGTGGATTACGGGAATTGCCGCTGCTGCATCCATTTTGCTACTTATTACCGTGTTTTTACCTGAAAGAAAGGAAGATCAGAAACAGCAGATTGCCCTAAACGTAGAAAAGAAAAAGGACACAATTATTTCAGAAAGTAAAACTGCTGCGAAACTTGAGGAACAAATAGCATTAAACAGCGCACCCGCTGTTAGCCAAAGCAAACCGTCTTTACGCAAAGCTAAGGAGCCAACAACAACTATTTCAGAAGATAATATATCCGGTGAGCAGGAACAGGATGCCCTTTCATCTATTGAATTTGTTGAAGCCCAACCTGTGACCAGAGAAGAATCGAAGACTACAGATACTTTGTTAGCCATTAATAAGGCCTCCAAGATGGATTCAGATCAAGAATACATCGCCTATGCAGAAGAAAAACAAAAAGAAACTGCTTACGAATTAAATTCTCCAAAGAAATCGGTCGCCGCCAAAAGAAGTGCCGAAGCTCCGGCCCTCGCGCCGTATGCTCTTGACGAAAATCCTCGATTTTCCTACCAAGGTATTACAGATTTCAGTAAATATTTAGAGTCCAAATTACCTGTTATTACTGATAGTAGCCGAATAGGCAGAGCCTACATCGAAGTAACAATCGATAAAAAGGGGAATGTTTCGGAGGCAAGCATATTAAGAGGAACAAATGCAGAAGTTGACAAAAAGATAATAAAGAAAATAAAAGATTCTCCCAGGTGGACACCCGGGAAAAAGAACGGGCAGGCCGTAAGCAGTAAAACATGTTGGACGATTCGCTATCAACTATAAGAAAAAGCAATAGACCGTTTGTCATTCCGGCAAAGGCCGGAACGGCGAAGCCCTCGCTGAAAGCAAACCATATCGGCTTCGTAGTCAATGAATTCCGGCCTTCGCCGGAATGACAGGTTTATAAAATAGGGTCGAGTAAGCCTTCTTGCTGAGCGTAGTCTCTGACTACGCTCAATTCCTTAGCCGCGAAAAATATCACCTCTTCACCCTGGCATTTCCCTGCCAGATGCTCCATATCATTTCCTCATCGGAAGGTTGGGCGTAATCTGTAAGGAAGGTTGTTGCCAAGGCTCCGCTTGCCCAGCCGAACTGAACCCATTTTTCAGGTTCCATATTCTTCAATACAGCGTAAAGCAAGCCACCTACAAATCCATCGCCCCCGCCAATACGATCAAGCACATGTATTTCGCGCGGTTCAACAACATGCCAGTTATTACCTTCGAGCATTATAGCTCCCCACAAGTGACTGTTTGTACTGATTACCTGACGCAATGTAGTTGCAAATACCGACGCATTGGGGAATGCTTTCTTTACACGGCCTATCATTTCTTTAAAGCTATTGATCTGCCCAGCCAGATCCTTACCGCCTGCTTCGGGGCCTTCAATACCCAGGCAAAGCTGAAAATCTTCCTCATTGCCCACTAGAATATCAGAGATTCCGGCAATTTCAGCAAAAACATCGTGTAGTTCTTTCTCGCGACCCTTCCAGAAAGTAGCCCTGTAGTTAAGATCAAACGAAATGCGCGTGCCATATTTTTTTGCAGCGCGAGCGAGTTCGAGGCAGAAGTTGCTGGTATCAACAGACAATGCAGCAATCAAACCGGAAAGATGAAGAATTTGCACGCCTTCCTTTCCAAAAATGCGATCGAGATCGAAGTCTTTCACATTCAAGGTACGACCTACCTCCCCTGCCCGATCGTTTTGCACGCGTGGGCCGCGAGAACCGTAACCACTATCAGCGATATTGAACTGATGACGATATCCCCAGGGACCTCCCTGTGGAATATCTTTCCCTTCGAAGTGCATATGGCGGGCTTTCAGATTGCTCTTTATCATTTGAGCAATAGGACTGTCCTTTACAAAGGTAGTTAACACTTTAACTGGAAGTCCAAGGTAGGATGAAATGCTCGCTACATTGGTTTCGGCACTTGTTACCT
>DATALJ010000328.1:0-43322 GCA_036261135.1 Bacteroidales bacterium | reverse complement strand
ATGCATTTTCTGAATGGCAGTTTCGCGGCCCATCGTGCATCGTCCGCGGGCAGGAATGTGGCGTCCACAGAGATGTACCATGTACCATTCGCCCTGCTGGGTTTCCACAACGGATGCATGGCCGGCACGCTGCAAATATAGCTCTGGATTGAAATAAGAAGTAAGTACCGGGTTTTGCGGATCTACTTCGTATGGACCTTCCATATTTTTGGAGCGAGCCATGGTTACCGAATGACGAAGCACAGTCCCTCCCTCGGCGGTAAGCAGGTAATAATACCCGTTGTGCTTATATATATGCGGTCCTTCAACCAGCTTAATATCGGTACCCATAAAGATATTGCGGACCGGCCCTACCAGTTTCTTGTCTTTGAGCGACAATTCCTGTAAAAGAATGCCACCAAAGGGGTGTTTGCCTTTGCGGTGATCCCATAGCATATTTACCAACCATTTGCGGCCATCGGTATCGTGAAAAAGCGAGGCATCAAACCCTGAGCTGTTCAGGTAAATGGGCTCGGACCAATCGCCCATTATATCGTTGGTTGTTACCAGATAATTGTGACTATCTTTGAATATGCCTTTAAAATACTTAACATCAGTATAAATGAGATAGAACGTACCATTATCGTACGAGAGGCATGGAGCCCAAATCCCGCACGAATTGGGATTTCCTGCCATATTCAGTTGCGATGTGCGACGCAACGGACGGGTTATCAGTTTCCAGTTCTTCAGGTCTTTTGAATGGTGTATTTGCACACCGGGAAACCATTCAAAGGTAGATGTAGCAATGTAATAATCGTCGCCAACGCGAATTATGGAAGGATCGGGATTAAACCCAGGCAGGATTGGATTTTGAATTTTCATAATAGTGAGTTTTAGTGAGTAAAGTTGAAGCGCTACGATTGAGTGGCGAGCTATTTTAAACTTTATAACCAAATTTATGAAACGTTTTTAAGATATTATGTATAAACCTGATATAATTTAACGTGACTAGCTAAGAACCCTATTTACTCATGATTTACCAAATGCGACTAAGCATTGCATTGTCTTCCCATGTTAAACGTTCCCTATTATCGACATTCCTTCTAAAAAGTTATCTATTGCCCCAATTAAAAAACTGTGTAAATTGCATTTCTCAAATAACACATACATAAATAAACCAATAACTATGAAAAAGAAATTTTTAACGCTTGCTCTTTTTTCTATTGTAGGAGCCAGCTTTCTCAATCCTTTGTTTTCGCAAGAAACGGCTGCCCCGGCAAAACCCACCCAGCGTGTTGTAGAAGATGGAGGCACAGGTCCATACAGCGCTTTGATGCTTTCTGAGGCTTCTTTGCCTACACATACTGTTTTCAGGCCAAAGGATCTTTCGGCTTTTGGCGATAAGATTAAACTTCCTATTATTGCATGGGGAAATGGAGCTTGCGCCAATTCCCCATGGGAACATGTTAACTTTTTGTCGGAAGTGGCATCTTACGGCTTTATCGTGGTAGCCATTGGCCCAATGCCTGAAGAAGGCAAGCGCGGCGGTGGTGGTGGCCAAACCAAATCATCGTTAATGACGGATGCTATTAACTGGGCTATTGCACAAAACAGCGACAAAACAAGTCCTTACTATAACAAACTCGACATTTCAAAGATTGCTGTAAGCGGTATGTCGTGCGGTGGTTTACAAACGCTTGAAACTGCTCCCGATCCACGTGTTAGTACGATTATCGTATGCAATAGTGGGCTTTTTATCAATCCGGGTACAGGTATGCCAGGTATGCCTAACCTTCCCAAAGAGCACCTGTTGAAAATACATACGCCTACGCTCTATATCTTAGGTGGCGAAACGGATATTGCTTATGCCAACGGAATGGACGATTTCAAACAAATCAACCATGTTCCTGTATTTGTAGCCAACATGAACGTTGGACATGGCGGTACCTATGCCAAACCTCACGGTGGCGAATTTGCTAAGGTAGCAACCGCATGGTACAAATGGCAACTCAAAGGCGATAAAGAAGCTGCAAAGATGTTCACCGGCAACCCATGCCTCCTTTCTCAGGATCCTAACTGGAAGATTGAAAAGAAGAATATGGAATAAAACGATATTCTATTAATAAAAAAGTCACCTGCTTTAATAAGCAGGTAACTTTTTTAACATGCTTCATAAGATCAGCTGGGCCAAACCGCTCAATTGATTTTCTTATTTAAGAAGCTCATTTATTTTATTTTCAAGCTCATTTCCTCGCAAATCTTTTGCAACAATAATTCCCTCCGGATTAATCAGTAGTGTTGTTGGATAACCTGAAACACTATATTTCTCCTTTATTTTATTCTTATCATCCGATATGATTTGCGGCCATGTTATAGAATTTTCGCTAACCATCTTCCCTAGTTGATCCGTAGGACTATCCCCGACTATACCGATGATCTCAAACTTTGATTTATCAACTTTTTCATACAATGCCTTTAAATTGGGAATTTCCTGACGGCAAGGGCCACACCAGACAGCCCAAAAATCGAGATATACATATTTTCCTTTAAGCTTTTCTAAAGAAACCATGGTGTTGGTATTAAAAACTTGTCCTTCAAATGCAAAAGGTTTAAAGCCCACCTGCGTAGAATATAATTGATCCTGCGACTGGTTTGTTTTTTCGAGCCTTAAAACATTCTTATTTGCAATAACCCCCTTATTCAAATATATTTGGCCATTAATCGAAATATATTCACTCATCGAAATTATTTTGTCTCTGCTTACTTTTTTCTTATTTCGCGTACTATCATCCAGAACGATTAACCCGGCTCTGCTGTATGAGATACTCGAAAAATTGTCCGAGCAAACTGCTATTTCAGTATTATTTAATCGAGCCGTTGCATATTGAGGGAAGCAACTCATATACATGTTAAACTTTTTCACATATATAATTAAAACGGGTGCTTTAGCCGTGATGATTTTGTTGTCGGATAACCGTTCATAGCTTACTATGATTGGTTTTATAAACATCAGCGAATCCCAATTCTCATCATCATCACCCGTCATTTCATAGGGTGTAAATACAGGATCGTCGCTTAAATCGTAGTTATTATTTACATCAACAACCATTTGGGTTTTCCCGGCTGCATCTTTTCCAATAACAAAAGGGATTTTACATTTAATGGGAATTTTAGATAAGTTCAAGGTATCGGGCTTCCAATTCCATGATTTCTGCAACGATTCATAAAATTCCTTTGTTAATTTGCCCGAAGAATAATCCTGGTAAACCGATTGATACATATTGGTTTCTATATCCCCAGGTTTCAAATCGGTCAGGTTTGCCGGCAATCCTGTAACTTTAAGATAAGTACTTTTCCAGGGATTGTTCGCATCGTCCATATAAGGCGAAATTCCACTCATTGAAATTCCAAATGGTCCCAATCCATCTACTGTTTTAAGGGGCAACTCAATAATGTTTTCCTGTGCGTAGCTTAAACTACAAAAGAAAACGCTTGTGACTAAAAGAAAAGCTTTAATTTTCATTGGTAAATACGTTTAATTAGATCGAAAGTAATCGCACGATGATTTCCATCCGTAACGGGGTTGAACGAATCATGCTCGTTTAATTCTTGTAACAGGTTATTTTTATTGAAAGATAAGAAGCTGATAGGCGTTTCTATAAACAAAGCCTCTCTTCTTCTAGAAATTAAAATTCACATTCTGTCCCGGGAAATTAAAGAAAGTAAATAACCCGCTAATCATCACAAGTACGCCTATAATTATAAAGATAAGGCCTAATATGTTAATTACAGATTTTGCTTTCATATAATCGTCAGGATTAACAATGCCTTCATGGATAGGTCGCCGAAAAAACATTGAGATTACAGTTTCGAAATGATTGCGTACCAGCACGCCTGCACAAATCCAAATTCCACCATAACAAAGCGAAAGTAAGAAGGTAAAAAACAACATCATTCTCATCATTTTAAAATTTAGGATTTAAATTAATAATCGTAAATACTTTGCTACTAGACTTAACTGTTCTGGTATGATAATTTTAGGCTTCAAATGCAGAACTTTCTGTGTTAAAAATAAAAACTTTTTAGTGAAACAGCAACAGGATTTTAGAAAATGAGGTGTCTAAATTGAGAATTTGCTCATTATTCCTAATTTTACAACACATTAGAATTTCAAGTAAAAGAAGCACATTCACCCGAACATGAAAACAATTCAACTTACTACTGCTTGTCTATTGCTGACCTTGAGTATTTGGGCCCAGCAATTTCCCTATCAGAACCCGAACCTCAGTGCCGATGAGCGAGCCAAAGATTTAATTTCGCGGTTAACACTTGAAGAAAAAGCTTCGCTGATGACCGATCAGTCGGACGCTATTCCACGTCTGGGCATTAAACGTTTTAACTGGTGGAGCGAGGCCTTACACGGCTTTGCAAACAATTCCGATGTAACGGTTTTCCCGCAACCCATTGGTATGGCTGCGTCTTTTGATGAAGCGCTGGTTTACGAGGTGTTTAATGCCACATCCGACGAAGTGAGGGCTAAATACCATTATACCCTTCGGAACAATGGTAAAGATGAACGTTTCATGAGTTTGTCGGTATGGACACCGAATATCAATATTTTCCGCGATCCTCGCTGGGGACGAGGCCCAGAAACCTATGGTGAAGATCCTTATTTAACCACCCGCATGGGTATTTCAGTGGTAAAAGGCCTTCAAGGTGACGAAAACTCAAAATACAAGAAGCTACTGGCCTGTGCAAAACATTATGCTGTACACTCCGGACCAGAATGGAGCCGCCACACGCTCAATGTGAACAATTTAGATCCGCGCGACCTACGCGAAACATACCTGCCTGCATTTAAAGCGCTTGTTCAGCAAGCCGACGTGCGCCAGGTAATGTGTGCATACCAAAGCCTGGACGATGAACCTTGCTGCGGAAACTCCCGCTTACTGCAAAAGATACTTCGCGATGAATGGGGATATAAGTACCTTGTAGTTTCTGATTGCGATGCCATTGCCGATTTTGCCGGCGGGCACAAAGTATCGTCCGATGCATTGCACGCTGCTGTTAAAGGGTCTCTGGCGGGAACCGATGTAGAATGCGCCTGGGCAACCTATTTGTACAAAAATTTAACTGAGGCCGTCTCGCGAGGACTGGTTACGGAGGCTGATATCGATAAACACCTGATGCGGATTATTACCGGACGTATTTCGCTAGGCGAAATGGACGATGAAGCATTGGTTCCATGGACCAAGATTCCCTTCGACGTGGTTAATTCGGATAAACACCGAAAACTGGCACTTAAAATGGCCCACGAAACCATGACATTGCTCCAGAATAAAAACAATATACTCCCGCTGTCCAAATCGATAAAGAAAGTGGCCGTAATCGGGCCCAACGCCAACGACGAAGTGCTGATGTGGGGAAGCTACAACGGTGTTCCGGTTCAAACCATTACCATACTGGATGGGATAAAGAGCCTGGTGCCTGCCAAAAACATTGTGTACGACAAAGGCTGCCACCTGATTTTCGATAAAAACACAAAGAGCGCTATAAACGAGTGCCTTGCCGATAACAAACCCGGATTTAAAGTGACCTACTGGAACAACCGCGAGTTTACAGGAGATGTTGCTGCTACAGGACACATTCAATTTCCATTTCAGTTGCGCAGTACAGGACAGCACGAGTTTTACCCAGGCTTACGTAAAAAGGATTTTTCGGGCAAGTTCGAAACGGTTTACAAACCCTCCGAATCGGGCGAAATATCCTTTAAACTGGAGGTTTGTGGCGGCGTATACGTTTGTATCAACGGCGATACCATTAAGGAAGTGCAATCGTGGAAGCCCATGTTTGCCAAAGCTTCTTACAAAGTCGAAAAAAACAAGGAATACCACATTGTGCTTTATTACAAACAAAACGACAACTGGCCTGCCATGTTCGGTTTTGACTTTGGTAAAGAAGAACCGGTAAACTACGATGCTTTTTTGAAAAAGCTGCAAGGCATTGATGTGGTTATTTTTGCCGGTGGAATATCCTCTGAACTCGAAGGGGAAGAAATGCCCATGGACTTGCCCGGTTTTAAAGGCGGCGACCGTACCCATATTGAGTTACCCGAAGTACAGCGCAATTGCTTAAAAGCGCTGAAAAAGGCAGGAAAGAAAGTGGTATTCATTAACTGTTCCGGTTCTGCCATTGCATTAACGCCCGAAACCGAAAGCTGCGATGCCATACTTCAGGCATGGTACGCCGGGCAGGAAGGCGGACGGGCTATTGCCGATGTAATATTTGGAGATTACAATCCCTCAGGTAAATTGCCGGTTACATTCTATAAAAACTCCGACCAATTAATGGACATTGAAGATTATTCGATGAAAGGCCGCACCTACCGCTTTATGAATGATGCTCTGTTTTCGTTTGGTTTTGGGTTGAGCTATACTACCTTCAGCATAGGTGATGCAACGTTTAGCAGCACCCGTATCAGAACAAATGAAGCCATTAACATAACGATACCTGTAACAAACACCGGAAAACGCAACGGAACAGAAGTTGTACAGGTTTATGTACGCAAGGTAAACGATACCGACGGTCCTCTAAAAACCTTAAAAGGATTCGAGCGAATTGACGTTGCTGCAGGGCAAACCGGGAAGGCCGCCATTACGCTTCCATACAATTCATTTGAGTTTTACGACCGGGCAAGTGGTGAAATGACTGTTGAAGCTGGCGACTACGAAGTTATGTACGGGAATAGTTCGGAGGCTAAAGATTTAAAAATGACAAAAGTTTTTATTGAATAAAATTTTGAATCCTCGTAATATCAACCAATGCAATTATAATTACCTTTAACAATACAATTATTAACTAAAATCTACAAAAACAATGAAAAGTCTGAAAAACCCAAAAACCAGTTTATTATTGATTGCCCTTTGTTTGGGACTTACCGTTTCGATGAACAGCTTTGGCCAAAAGGCTAATTTTGCCGGAACTTATAACTTAAATGAAAGCAAGAGCAATTTAGGCGATGGCCCTATGCGCCCTGCATTTGCAATGACTGTAGCACAGGACGACAAAACGTTAACCACCGATCGTAAAAGCAAAGGTCGCGATGGCGAAGACCGTGTACAAACTGCTAAATATGCTTTAGATGGTAGCGTAACCGAAAGCACAGGCATGATGAACAGCGTAAGCAAATCAACTGCTACCTGGTCGGCCGATCAAAAGAGCCTCACCATTAAAACCACCACTACATTCAACCGTGATGGCGAAACCATGGAAATGAAATCGACAGAAATATGGACCCTCGGTGCCGATGGTACATTGAACATCGACTCTACCCGTGAAACTCCAATGGGCGAAATGAAATTAACATTGGTTTACGACAAAGCGAAATAGTTTTCGATCATCTTATAATGAAAAAGCCTCACAGCATATTGCTGCGAGGCTTTTTCATTTATACCGTTGCGGGTATTTCCTAATTCTTTTCGGATACGTTTTTCAACCCGATTAAATCGTTTCTCATATCCTCTTTCATTGAGTTTTTCATAAACGACGAACCCAATCCTGAGAAGCTCTCCTGTATAACAACCTTTGTTTGCCTGTTTGCTACCGGTATAAAGCGCCAATTATGCACGGCATTAATCCACCACACCTTACCGGTCCACCCAATAGCGGAATTAGGCCGGATGGTATGCAATTTCGATTCAATTTTATACCCTTTGGCTTTCCAAACAAAAACGGCACCTTCCTTAACGGGTCCGTTTACCTTTGCCTCGGTAACCCCCTGGAACCAGCCGGGCCAGTGATTGATATCGGCAAGACGGGAATAAACCTCTTCAACAGGAGCATTTATCATTATTGAATCGGTTGCATAAGCTTTAGCATGGGTATCGGTTTCAATATTCATTTTTTGGGCATAGGAAACAGTGGTAAAGCCCAACATTGCGATTACTATATATTTTTTCATCTGTAAATATTAAAAAGTTATGGTAAGATGGAACACCCATGCCAATTTTGTCTTTGCCGAGCTCGTAAACTCGGTTCACTCGTGTTTGCTTTTGCAGAGCATGGGTTTTTCGTTACAAACCAGTTCAGGGTTACTCGTTTCTAAAACATGGGATGCGGGTTAGCCGATTTTTCGGGAACTTCCTGGATTACATCCCAATGTTCGGCTATTTTACCGTCCTGAATACGGAATATATCGACTACTGCCCTGGTTTTGTTTCCCATTTTGCTGCGAATGTGCAGAACAACCAAATCGTCATCGGCCACTATGCGCTGGAAATCGACCTTGTCTTTGGGTGCATTTTTAAACCATATTTTAACGGATTTGTACAAGGTATCCCGTCCGTCGGGGAGCATGGGGTTGTGCTGGATGTAGTCTTCCTTTACATATTTGAGAATGGCTTCGGCATCTTTATCGCCAAACAACTGCTGGTAAAATTCCACAACCATCTTTTTGTTGTATTCTTCCTGCTGGCATTGCTTTTGGCAATCGCTTTTTGGCTGGGCTGTTACATGAAGGGCTAAAAGAAGAAGAAAAGTGGGGATTAATAGTTTTTTCATCTTTTGTTGTTTAAAGTTTATGAATGATGTAACAAAAAAAAGAGGGAAAATGTTTAGGCCACGGCTTGGATGGTAATTTAGTTGGTGCGGTCAGTTGACCGCTATTTAATGCGGCGATCCCGCATGCGCGGGATTCGCCGAGCTGCTCCGTGGCAGAAGACTATGAATAGCAAGGGCTTTATTTTTCAAAGTCAATATTTGACGGTTTATCCTGTACTTTTCGTTCATCTACCTTCATTGATGTTGACTTAACTTTAAGTTTATCAACAACCTCAAAAGAGATATCATCGAACCATACTTTGCCTGTTCCACTGATTAGTATGCCAAAATTCAACGTTCCACTTTCCTCGGGTACGTCCAGAACAATTTCACATTTTGTCCAATCCTTACTACCTTTTATGGCTCTATCCTGCATATTATCAAAACTCAATGGTTCTCTAGTCTTTGAATCCACTCGCATCCACATTCCTGCCCAATCAGAAACCTTTTCTGATTTAATATATGCAGTTATTTTAATCCTTTTCCCCAAATAGTCTTTAGCACTGCAGGTCTGCATTAGTGTTCCAAAACCATTAATACGTTTTTCAATTGATTCAATAAACGCACTGCTTCCGCCAGATTTATAGATGGATTTATCCAGACCTACACTATAACTATTTGGCTTATTCCCGGCTTTAAACCACCCATCTATTGTTTGTGCATTAGTATTCCTATTAGCAAGAAACAATCCTGCACAAACAAATATTAACATTAAGGAAAGAATAGATACCTTTTTCATTGTGTTTGTTTTTAAGTTAAATAAATCAAATACATATTTATAAAATTGCCCGAGCCAAATTTTTAAATTATAAGAACTTCGTTGAAGTTTATAATCTTTTGAATTTATCCAATTATGTATATCGTAATCCAAACACGAAAAAATCAACTTTATAGTGTAGCTGCGAGGTTTTACTTCAGCTGATTCAATTCGTTGAATTGTTCTTAAACCTATTTTGCATTTGTCTGCAAGTTCACTTTGTGTTAATCCTTTTGATAGTCGAAGTTCAAGAACTTTTTTTCCTAAGTCTGGTTGATCCATAATTCAATTATTCGATGCAAGAATATAATTTACTTAAAAAACATCCAAAATCTCTGTTTGTATTTATTACGTCATTTATGCGTCATTGATAAATGATTGATTTTCATTTTTCTTTGTTGGGGATTTAGAAGCAATTCATTATCCCTCGTTAAAAAGCTAATTTAGTGCAACTACTTTGAATATATTCAACAGTGTTATGCAACCTGTTTTATTTTTCTTTATCCTTATTTTGCTTTACCAGTTCCTCTTTAATCTCTTTTATATCATTGAGTAGTTCCATCATCACAGGATTTGAAGTAGCGAGTTTCTTTTGTTCTTCTTCTTTTAATCCCAATTTAGACTCTAAATATCCCAATAATATTGAAAAGAAAACAAAAGCTAAAAAGAGTATTGGAATCGTTATAAAAGCATATTTGAATATCATTGCTCCAAGTGGTTTATCTTTGAACGCTTTAAAGAATACAATTCCAATCATAAAAAACTGAATATATCCGAGATACATTCGTGATCGGTCAATATGAATTTTCCATCGAATGAAAGTGCTTTTGTTCAGCTTAATTTTAGTCATGATTTGTCTTTTATCAAGCAATATATTAATATTCAAGGTCAGTTCTAGTGTCGTTTTTTAACATATTGGACAACAATTGTATATGCTAAGTATTTCGTATATATTCTACATAGTGCATATATTTTCATTGTCGTGTTGCCTGAATTAATATTTCCCAAAAATTATCCAATCTCCTTCACTTCCCTCAACAGTCCCAATCCGTTGTATAATTTTAGTAGCACCAAAGTAGAAAACATCCGAACAATGTGCAATAGTTTAGCGGATTATTTTTTGCATGCTTTACAATAAGTTGCCAATACAACTTACCGGAAAGCAGCCGCTGGGCTGAATTTGGCACAATGTGGTTCCTATGCATCCAATTTAGCCCGAAATCTTACATCGCCTCTCTACGAAATTTTTTATTTTACAATCAACTGGTCAGGCAATACCATGTAGCCCCATTCTCCATTCTTTGTATAACCGAACAGGCTGAGCGAATATGAACCTGCATTTTGGGGCAAGGTTATTCTCACAGATTCCTTTCCGGCAGCTGAATTGATCTTACCAAAATAAAGATCGGAGACGTATTGCGGCGTACGGATATTCGCAACATTATTAACATCGGTAGTAGTAATTACGGGACTAAATCGCACACGAACTGAATTTTTATCTTTTTCGACCAATGTAAACGATTTATCATTGGAGGTAATATCCAGTATACCATCGAAAACCTCCGGGCCAAAAAAGAATCGGGACGATACCACCTGAACCGATTTCAGTTTTTCAGTTGAAATAAGGGGCGAAAGATGATCGGTTTGCAACAAGGGAATGCCATCGAAAATAATCAACGGACGGGCATTGCCCATATCATTTCTTCCGGTAATTACCTTAAAGCTGACCTGCGATCCTCTTTTCCTCACTAAAGCTTCCTTTACAACCTCCGTAATAAACTCTTCGAGATTGGGCAAACTGGTATATTTGCTGAATTTATATTCCGTATCGGGATAACCGTAAAACCGTAAGAGTGGGCGATCAGCGTTTATTGAGGTTTTATTCACATCGGCATATGCATCGTTTACCTGAAGATTGATCATGCGGGCCTCTATAATGGGCTTTAAGGAAGAATCGGGATAATAATCCTCCTTTGTAACTTTTAAGAAATCGGGGTAAAACTCGTCATCGCATAGAATGGTATAATCATTCGTAGTATCCACCATACTTATTACCAGATCTTTTCCCTGGTAATCGATAGGCAATGCAGCCGTAAACTTTCCAAAAGTATCGGTTTTACTCCGATTTATCCAACTAATAGAATCGACAAACGACAGATATAAATTTTTATTTGCTGCTGAAACGTTGTTATTTGCTTTTACACTTCCTGTTACGAAATCGTGCGTAAATTCAGGCAAATACGATATATGCTTTAATGGATTATCCGTTACTGTTGAATGCTGAAATCGTAATATATAATCGTTCATTTGTTTCCAGTCGTTACCCAAATCTCTAAGCTCATCTTCCGCCACATGATTAGTAAACAAGGCAATGGACGAAGTATATAATGCTGCTTCGATATGCTCCTGCAGGGAAGGTAAAGTATGCTCATTGCCCAAATGCAGCGCCACCAGGTATTGAATGGTGTCGCTGGTGAGCGATTGTAGGTTCAGGACTATAGAATCGCTCCTGCTGGCTTCCGTTTTATTGAAATGGGCAGCGATTGACAGACTGGCCTCGGGTTTAATGTAAACCAATCGATGCGAAACGATATGTTGTTCGGTATCCTTTATCGTTATTCTATTCAGGCCCGGCAGCAACTTCATGCTGAGAAATGCTGCTGAATCGTTTACCGGAGTGGCATACATGTATTCCGATCCGTTATTTTCAACAAATACTGAAAGTGGAAACTGAGTAAAATTCGCAGAATGAATTGTTACAAAGCAAGTATTGTTCAGGATACTATCGAGCTTACAAGTTACACCTGTATTGGATATGCTCTTCAAATCGGTACGTTCGGTTTTCCCGTGGTCCGAAATGGCTTCTATTGCGTATTTATTCCCTTCTTCGGGTATAAACGAGAATGAACCCATACCATTCTTTGTTTCAGACTGAATAGCTACAACGTCATTTTTATATAACTTAACAAAAAGCTTCTCGCCGGCATTTAAACTATAAAAAACAATTCTGTTATCTGTATTATACAGCAAATTCCCTCCTTCTACGGAATAGCCCCAACGCAATTCTTGAGAGGGAACTCCTATCAATGAATAATTATTCGGAAAAAACGGATTGACAATCTTCAGCCGTTTGGTAAAAAAAGCCGAAGGACCGAAATTCTTCATGTAATTGGTGTAGGCCCTGATATAGTAATATCCGGTTTTTGTTTGGCGAGGTAAGTCGAGAGTATTGATGGCCTCACCTTTCTTCAATAATACTTTCTTAGCAACTACCACCGTGTTGTTCTGGTCGTATAACTCCAAATAAAGGATAGAACTAAACGCAACAGGTATTTGAAGGCCAGCATCCATGGTCATTGCAAAAAAGTTAAGCGTTTCACCGGCCAGGTAGAAGTCCTGATCGGCTATTAACAAAACGCGCTCCTGCAATTTAAAGTCTTCTGCACGTGTTACCAATTTTAGCCCGGGTTCATTCTGGCAAAAGGCAGCCATGTGTGCTGAAAGAAAGAAAACAACCAATATATTTTTTAGAGAAGTCATTGTTTCAGAAATTAACTATTGTTTATCAGTCCAAAAATCGGGTTTTATATTTGTTCCAGAAATAGTAGAATCGTAGCATCTCATTTTAGCCATATAAAGATGTATTATAGTATCTTCCCGGCGTGGCCCTGCATTATATTCCACGGCCCGAATTAATATTGAAAATCCTTCCCGCATCAGAGAGTCGTATGTCCTATCCTGGCGGAGGTTATCTCTAAGCGCCCATTTAACACCAATATGTTCCTGAAGACAATCTTCGAAACCGTTAACTGGCTGATATTCCTTGGGTAATTCTTTTCTGTCAATAAATATTCTTTTTTCTGAAGCACCAGCAACCAGAAAGTATCCTAATACAGGTAAAGCTTCATTGCTCATGTTTTTAAGATTACCGGCAAGAGAATATGGCGTAGGATCGAAAAGTGATCCCTGGTTTTGGTTTACCGAAATCAGATCCTCCAGATATTTATAGGCTTGCTCACTGTAAGCATATTGCGTAACCAATATGGAATAACGTATATATAATTTATTAACGTTTTCACCTATAAACTGAAGCGGTTGTTTTTCTATAATATCCTGGTTGCGATGAATTGTGGTAGCTATATTGAAGTAATAATTGGTGGAACTCCTATAACCTTCTCTCCGGTCAGGATGATCGGGATAATCCATGGGCACTGCATATTTCCAGGTATCTAAATAATCCCACCCGTAGTACCGGTTTCTATTTTGCGAATCGTGGGTATTGAGAAATAACTGAATTCCACTGGTCCCATCCTGCAGCTTTTTATACTCCCAATAAATACTGTCGATAGGTACAGGCTCTGAGAGAGTCTCAAATGCCGATTCGTAAATTCCATCGCCCAGTTTTATCTGCAGTTTATAGCTTTTCCCAACTATTCCTCTGAACTCACTGTCGGTTGTAACATAAACACCCTTGTCCGTTTCTTTCAAACCAAATTCCAGCCCTGTATTGTCGATTATTTTAAGCTGGGCTCCGCTAACTGGTAATCCGCCATTTTCCTCGAACTTATAACTTCTTGATAGTTTAACCACATATGGCCCGGGGAGATTGGTTAATTTTCCGTCGACCACAAATACATCTTCGTATTTGGAAATATCCGGTTTGTATTGTTCGATACATGAAGCTAGAAATACTAGTAATATAAAGTGTGTCTTTTGCATTACATTAATTTTCTGTCCAAAAATCGGGTTTTATATTCGTACCAGATATAGTAGAATCATAGCAGCGTGACTTGGCCAGATAAAGGTGGAGCATTTGTCTGTATTCTTCAATTCCTTGAGATAGTACGGAATATCCTATCCGCATCAGCGAATCTACAGTTTTATCCTGACGTATATTGTCTTTTAACGACAAACTGATGGCCAAATATTCCATTCTACAATCTTCGAAGCCGCTGGTTGGCAGATATTCCGCAGGTAATTCTTTTCTATCAATGAATATTCTTTTTTCTGAAGCACCTGCAACCAAAAAGTATCCTAATACAGGTAAATCGCCATTGCTCATGTTTTTAATATTACCAGTGAGAGAATATGGCGTAGGATCGAAAAGTGATCCCTGGTTTTGGTTTACCGAAATCAGATCCTCCAAATATTTATAAGCTTTCTCATTATAAGCATATTGCGTAACCAATATAGAATACCGTATATATAATTTATTAACGCTTTCTCCAATAAACTGAAGAGGTTGCCTTTCAATAATATCCTGGTTCCGGTGAATTGTTGTAGCTATATTGAAGTAATAATTGTTGGAACTCCTGTAACCTTCTCTCCGGTCGGGATGATCGGGATAATCGATGGGTACCTCATATTTCCATGTATCTGTATATTCCCATCCATAGTACCGGGTTTTATTTTGAGAATCGTGGGTATTAAGTAATAACTGTATTCCATCGGTTCCATCCTGCCTTTTTTTATACTCCCAGTATATACTGTCGATAGGCACCGGTTCGCTTAGGGGTTCTGACTCCGATTCGTATATTTCGTTGCCCAACTTTATCTGTAATTTATAGCTTTTACCTACTATCCCCCTGAATTCGCTGTCGGTTGTAACATAAACGCCCTTGTCCGTTTCTTTCAAACCAAATTCCAGCCCTGTATTGTCAATTATTTTAAGTTGGGCTCCGCTAACTGGCAGTCCGGCAGTTTCCTCAAACTTAAAACTTCTGGACAGTTTAACTACATATGGCCCGGGGAGATTTGTTAATTTACCGTCGACCACAAATACATCTTCGTATTGGGAAATATCCGGTTTGTATTGTTCGATACATGAACTTAAAAACACAACGAGTACAATAATATATTTTCGCATAACTAGAATTTAAAATTATAGGTAATATTGAATATGGGCCGGTTAATAACAGAAAGCTGATAGCCTTTTATCCCCCTGGGGGTAGTTTTGAAAAACACCGAATATGCGTTATTACGACCCAGAATATTATAAAATCCCAGCGACCATGAACTATGGACAACTTTTTTCTTTTTCAGGTTTCCTTCCAGGTTTAAGGATACATCCCAGCGCATATAATCGGGAATCCGGTATTCGTTGCGGTTGGAGTAATGCATGAGCTGCTTTCCCTGGAAACTGTATTTTGCAACCGGATATGTGATGGGGCGACCGGTACTGTAACTAAATGTATTGGCTATGTTAATTCGCCGGGATACTTTATAATCCACCACTATATCCAAATCGTGGGGTTTATCGTAATCGGCCGGATAATAATTGCCATTGTTGATCTTTTCGTTGGTGAATGCACCATTCACTTTAAGCTGCGACCGTGAATAAGTATAGGAAATCCACCCATTCAAACGTCCACTCTTTTTCTTCAACAATAATTCAAAGCCATAGGCTCTTCCAACACCTGAGAGGATATCTACTTCCAGGTTAGGATTCAGAAGGAGTTCGGCACCACTCTTATAATCCAACGAGTTCTTCGTGCTTTTATAGTAAACCTCAACCGAAGCCTCCACCATATTATCAAAAAGACTGTGGTAATAACCAACAGAAACCTGATCGCCAATGAGGGGTTTAATGTTTGCATCGCTCATCTTCCAAATATCAGTGGGAGAAATAGCGGTAGAATTGGTGAGCATATGCAGAAACTGGTGTATCCGGTTATAGCTAACCTTCACTGAATTGTTCTCGCCAAGGTTATAGCGCGAAGATATCCTCACTTCGGGTCCGCCATAGGTTTTAATTATGCGGTTAGAAGGATACGTCGTGGAATCAATCCTGCTTTCTACACTGCGAGTGACATTGGGCTGGTATTCGTACACCTTATCGGGCCCCATAACCAAAAACAACGCATACCTTAAACCAGCAGAAACGGTTAATTTATCATTAATCTTAAATTCATCGTTAATAAACAAACCTGTTTCAATTCCTTGTTCCTTCGGAATTTTAATGGCCACGATATCCGATTCTTCATTCAAAGGGGTAAAATCGCCCGGAACTATTTTATATTTTATGACTTCAGCACCAAAATTTATGGTGTGATTTGATTTAGGGAGATAAAAGAACGAGGTTTTAAGCGATTGATAATCGATATTGTACTTCAAGCTAAACGCCAGTGCAGGAACCTGGTTACTGGAAATATCATACCGATAATTGGAGTAAATGGCTGACAATGTTCCGTAAAACTTTGGATTAAACAACCGTTTGTAAAAGAAACGCGCACTTCTGTTCTCGAAATTATAAGCCGTATCGGAGTTCAGCTGGAAGTAATCCTTCGATTGATAGAGGGTAAGTCCCATTGAATTATTCCGGTTGATATCAAATGAGATCTTGGCACTGAAATCGTAAAAATTGGCGTTGCTGTTTTTAAACTGCGTACGGTCTAATTCGCGAAGCACCCAGTTGGAATAGGTTGTTCGTCCACCCACAATAAAAGATAGCTTGTTTTTAATTATAGGTCCTTCAACGGTTAGCTTACCAGTAATGGGGCTAATTCCTCCGCTTACCACATATTTTTTAAAATTTCCCTGCTTAGCGGTTATATCGAAAATAGACGATATTCTGCCTCCAAAACGAGCAGGGATTCCGCTTTTATATAGTTCAAAATCTTTTATGGTTTCCGGATTGAAAACGGAGAAGAAACCAAACAGGTGCGAGCTGTTGAATATGGGCGCATCGTCCAGCAATACCAGATTCTGATCGGCACTACCTCCCCGCACGTTGAAACCGGAAGTCCCCTCGCCTACCGTTTGCACACCCGGGAGTAATGTTACCGTTTTTATAATGTCTACTTCGCCCATCAAGGCAGGCAGTTGTTTAATTTCTTCAATATTTAATTTTACCGATCCAGTCTTGAGATTCTGCACATTGCTTTCCCGCTCGGCAGTTACTACTACTTCCTTAAGCAGAACCAGACTCTCCTTCATATTGATGTTGAGTACGCCATTTTTATATAGCATAACGGGTTGACTGATATCTTTTCTTCCCATATACTTAAAAAGGACCTCATGTTTTCCTTTAGGCAGTGTAATTAAATAATTTCCATTAATATCGGTAACAGTTCCGATATTTAACGCTTTTACATACACCTGAGCGCCAACAATAGGTTCACCATTCTCTTCATTTCTTATTACACCCGAAATATTGAATTTATCGCCTGCGGCACGGTTGGGATCTCCAAATTTCAGTACGCCTTGGTTCTGATTTTTATCGGTGCGATCGACAAAGGCGTATTTGACTTCAGTAGTATCCAACATACCATATTGCGAATTTTTCCTATCGGCGAAAAAGCGATCGGAAAGTGTGGTGTGAATTTGATAATTATTGGTAATGATGATATTCGGACCATCCATAAAACAATGTAAAGAGGAGCCTCTAAAGGTATCGTCTAACAATTGTTTGAGGGTTATGGGAACTTGTGTCTGCTTTACAACGAAGGTATCAACCCAGGCTTTCCTGAAAAAAAAGTGAATGGTCTCATTTTGCTCCAGTTTAGAAACGAATTCGGTAAAAGGCATCGAATCGTAGTTTGCTTTAATTTGTTTCTGGCTTATTTGAGCAGAAACAGCGAGCGGGAAAAGACAAAGTATCAGTAAGAACGGCTTCATTACAACAGGCTTTCGTAATATCCAAAGACTTCATTTACCGATGAATTATCCCTTAACTTCAGTATAATATGGTTTTGTTTAATCATTTTTTTCACTTCGCGCTTTTTATCAGCAAAATGGCTCATTAGCTGAATCTTGTTCTTTATGGCTACGACGACTCCATCTTTTAGCATAAACATATTTTTTAAAACGGTGAATTTATGGGCTTCATTCAAGTCAAACGATTCAGTTTTTTCCCAGCGAACAAGGAATTTAACCTTTCCGTCATGCACCACTTCATAATAGCCATCTTTCAGCTTTCTACCCGATTTGGTTCTTAAGCCCCCGAAATACCGGAATACCGAATTGCGAATGGAAAACCCCGAAACAAAATTTTCATCAAGGGAAATGCTGTTTATCTCGAAATTGCTGGAATAGTAACGATAAACAAGCCTGTCGTTTTTAATATCGTACAACAACGCATCGGCTTCGTACTTTTTATTTTTAAATATCAATGAACCATTTACAGGCCGGTAATCGGAAAAATATGGATGATTGATACTCGTACCGTTGAAAACATGCATTCGCCCTACAACGAATGGGTAATCCATTTCAATTCGATTGTTTATTGTGTCTTCTAATGATTTTTTATATGTATTGAGAAACTTATATTTCTCATTCATCGGAATATTTTGACTGTATCCACTTATCCATAAAATCAATAGTAATGAAGAAACGAATAACCCTTTCTTCAGAAAATACCGGGAGGCCATATTTTTATTCTTAGTAAATACTTATCTACACCGTAAAGCTAGCGTATTAAGTGTAACATCAAAAATGTTTTTGAACATTTTTGAAACAAAATAACGGATATACGTTATTAATTTCCCGGATTTACAATTTAAGTTAACTCAACTTTAATTTAAATACCAATTAATTATATATTATTAATCCTCATTAAAGGATGCATTACTTAATGCAAATTCTTTGTCATATTCAACCAAAGCTTCGGCGGATCCAACCATTAAGGTTGAGCCTCCTGATTTTAAATTCAAGTTAAAAATGAAGAGGTAAGAAGGGACTTCATCATCCAAATTGCGTCAAGATTAATTTATCCTATTGCAAACAACTGTTGCAGCGCTTAAAGGCGGACGGCATTTATAGAACACTTTTACTAAATAAGGGTTAGGAGTAGTTTAATTAATCACCACCTTCTTCGTTTCGCTCTTTTCCTCATTGGCAACCTTAACAATGTATACCCCTTTAGGTAATCCTGATGTATCAAATTGCTTTTCGATGAAAGAGCTGTGTTTAACAGTGGTGAAGTTCTGGAACCTTTTGCCGCTGCAATCGAATAGTTGGATGTTCACCTTGTCGTTTATGGTTTGATTTGTATAGGTTACCACTAACTTGTCGCCCATGGTTTTTAGGCCAATAGCATTCGCGTTTTCTTCGGCAGCACTCACTGTTGTCGGGGTGCTTTTCCCTACTAATTTGAGCTCTCCAAATACCGATGAATTAAAGTAACTCACGTTCTTGTCGCTTCCTGCAATGTAGATAGAACCTATCATGTTCTGGCGGGTCGATCCCAAATCGTTGTCATTGTAAGCTATCGACCATCCCATCAGTTTGCCGTTGGTGAGTTTTACCGGTACATTGATTCCTCCAACCACGTAAGTATCGTTGTACACTTTAATTTCATATTCATAATCGAATGTGTGGGTGTCCACTCTTTTCATTTTATAATGGAGGTGATCGTCGAGCCTTACCCAACCCTTGTTGCCCATGGAATAGCAGATGTTTCCCGTAGTATCCATATGATATGCAACAGCCTTAAATGTACCTGAATAATCGGTTTCGCGGGAATTGTTCTCGTCCATGAATATTTCCACACAATCGTAATTGTATATGTTGGTGCAAACATCTGTAATACCGCTAGCCTGGAGGAGCAACGAATCGTCGGTTACGCGAACCAGCACATACAAACGGTCTTCAGTCCACATTGCTTTGAATTTACCTGTAAAATCAGAAGCATCTACCGGTTGACCGATCCAAATCTGATCGATGGTAGCCCATTCGGCCTTATCCCAACAAGTATCGTTGCCAATACCATCAATAACAGGCAGGGTTGATGTAAATTTAGCCTCGTAATGTCCAGGAGTATTTGTATAATTATTTGCCAAACAGAGTGATTGGAAAATGCTAACCAAAGCAATAGCGCTGATGAGGGTTCTTTGAAACATAGTTACCTTCGAATTAATAGTTAAAATATGGCTTAAAATTATTATAAATAATTGACGTTTTCTCAATTATTTGAATTGACAATGTGTCAAAGTTATCGTAAACGTTTAAATTCGCATTTTACCTTTTTGAAGGTAATAAACTACTAACGCGTCATCATTCTCAAAACTACATACCATGAAAAGGTTCTTTTTCATTCTTGCTGTTGCATTCTGTTGCCTGATACCTGCAACATCTCAGGAAATAATAAAACTGTATAACGGCGTACCTCCCGGAAACAACAATATTGCTATTGAAGAAAAAGTTACCAAAAATGCCAGCGGCTCCATTGATGTTATTAGCGAGGTTACCATTCCCACGCTCACTGCTTACCTGCCGGCGCCATCCAAGGCCACCGGAACAGCAGTTGTGATATTACCTGGCGGTGCCTTACGTTTTTTAAGCTGGGATATGGAAGGCGTAAAGCTCGCCCAATGGCTTAACGAAAAAGGGATTGCCGCTTTTATTCTTAAATACCGGCTCGTAAACAGCAGTATGAAACGTAGCGCGCCAAGCAGCGGCACTCCTCCCTTAAGAGTGGCAGTATACGAAGCCGACAAACTCGTAAATGCAAACGCTAATCCAATGAAAGACTCTGTTTCCTTAAACGTAATCAATATGGCTGCCGGAGATACACGGCAAGCACTCCGCATCATCAGGCAAAATGCTGCAAAATGGAATGTAAATGCTGAAAAACTAGGCTGCGTAGGCTTTTCAGCAGGCGGCGGAGTTGAGCTAAGCGCTGCAATGTACAATGTAGATGAAACTACAATGCCCTCATTTTTAGCAACCATTTACGGGCCTGCTTTGGAAGATGTAGTTGTTCCTAAACCTGCTCCACCACTGTTTATTGCAACCTGCGCCGACCATATGAATGTTGCTGCCGGCTGCCTTGCCTTATTCGAAGCATGGAAAAAAGGAGGTGCAGAAGCCGAAATACATATTTACGGCAAAGGCAAAGCTGGCTTCGGCATGATTAAGCAAAACCAACCCAGCGACGAATGGGTGAACAGCTTTTACACCTGGCTTGTTTCTGGTGGCTTTTAAGACTGTGTTGTCATTCCGGCGAAGGCCGGAATCCCTTAACTATGGAATGACAGACAGACACTATCAATTCTACTAAACACACTAACTAACCCTAAATGAAAAAACTATTTACCCAACACCTTCGCTTTTGTCCTAAATCCGGCAAATTCATCGGATTTAAGAATGTACAAGGCGCCTCCAAATTGTTATTACCTGTTCTTGGCCTTATTGCAATGATCTGGATCTTAATCCGTGTGATTCCTAAGCCCAGCCGTTTAAGTTACCCGTGCGTACAATCGGCTATACCCCTTGCAGCCGGATTTTTTGGTTATATTTCGATAGCCGCATTGTCCACTGTTGCTTTCCTGCGCTCGAAGAAATCACTGCGCTACTACCCTTTGTTTTTCGTAGGCGCATTTATCGTATTTGCAATGAACGGCTTTCATTTTGCACCCACCATTGTTCTTACTTCGGATGCAAAGGTGGAAGCAAACCAACCATTTGGCGAAGCGAAGGGGATTTTCCCAGGAAGGGTAGTTTGGGTGCACAATCCCAATGCTGTAAACCAGAATTGTATTTCAGATGAGTTGGACCACGCTTGGTATATGGCCGAAAATAACAATCAGGGGGTTATCAATGGTATGGTATCGGCAGCTATTGACAGTCTTACAGGATCAACCTCCGATACGGCTGCATGGCGCAAGATTTTTCAGTTCCATAATCAATCGAGAGGCAAAGGAGCCGTTAACTATAAGGCTGGCGAAAAAATATTTATCCGTATTAATATTTGCAGCAGTTGGGGAGGTAACTACAACCCCAACGATTTGTCGAAGGTGAAAAATGACTGGTACGGCATGTCCGAAACATCTCCTGCTATGGTGCTGGCTGTATTACACCAATTGGTAGATGTTCTGCATGTTGTCCAGAGCGATATTTACATTGGCGACCCTATGAAACACATATACAAACACGAATATGACCAATGGCATAGCAAATATCCCAATGTTCATTACCTCGACAACAGTGGATATACCATTCTGGGAAGAGAAAATGTTGTACCCAGCACCACCGCCAAAATCTATTATTCGGATCATGGTGCAATACTGCGTTCCAATGTATCGTATCCCGGAACAACGCCGGGGCCTGCCGTATATTCCGATAACTTATACACCATATTTGAAACCGCCGAATACATGATTAACCTGCCGCAATTAAAAGGGCACAAAAGAGCAGGTGTTACAATGTTTGCCAAAAATCACTTTGGGTCGGTAACTCGCTCCGATGCTATGCATATGCACAATGGCTTACCCGCACCTTTGGAAATGCAAAACGATACATCGCGCCTTGGATATGGCAAGTACCGTATACAGGTCGATTTGATGACCCATTCCCTGTTACGCAAGAAAAATCTTTTATTTTTAATGGATGCCTTATGGGCGACCGACCATGAACAGGATAAACCGCTTAAATGGCAAATGGCGCCGTTCAACAACCAATATACGGCATCGGTATTTGCTTCGTTCGATAATGTAGCTATCGAATCGGTAGGGTACGACTTTCTCCGTTCGGAATTTACTATTGCCCGCGGACAAGGTACTTTCGCACAGATGCGCGGAGTAGACGATTACCTTCACCAGGCTGCCGATTCCACGAAATGGCCAGTGGGCATCAAATACGATCCGGACAACTCGGGTGTTCATATCTATAGTTTAGGTGTTCACGAGCATTGGAACAATGCAGTAGAAAAGAAATATTCCCGTAACCTCGGAACAGGAAATGGTATAGAATTGACAGCCATAATGCAAACCAATGCAACAGGCATACATGATTTGCAAAGCTTCGCAAACGATGGGTTTACAATCCTTGGGAATAACCCGAATCCGTTTAGTACATCAACAACCATATCGTATAACCTGCCGGAAAAAGCCACAGTGGAAATCACCATTTACGATCTGCAGGGGAAGGCAATCTTCTTAGCTACTCCAGGAGTACAATCTGCCGGAAAACAATCCTTCGAATGGAATGGAAATGTTTCCAAAGGCAATGGCCTGAGAAATGGCATTTATATTTACCGGGTAAGAGCAACCGCAACTGGCTCAGGTATTGTTTACGATAAGTCTGCTAAAATGATGGTAAGACGATAATTGTATAGACAATTCTACACGCTGAATAAATGTTATTACAAAGCATTAATGACCATAGGAAAGCTCTTTTTAGCATTAACGGCTTGGGAGTAATGGCTGAAAGCCATATATAATTCAACCCGGGGCATCGTCCCGGGGACAAGACAATACTTTCGTTCTGCGCCCTGAAAGGGCAATGTAAAATGGGTAACTTGTCCTTTCAACACGCTCATTGGATGTGACCTTATTACCCAAGTCGTTACCATTGGGTTGAATTAAACGGCCACGCTGTGGCGTAAAAAAGCGCAAATAGGAAGTCCATGCAGTGAACTTACTATTTGCGCTAAAATGAAAAGGGCTGAATCATTGCCGATTCAACCCTTTCATCCCATTTCTTTATTTTACCAAATCCTTAAATACCGATCCAAAAATTAAATAATTGGTATTGCCGGCAATGGTGCCTTCGTTCTGTCCCCACAAGAAGGGCCAATCGTCATAGTTCTCGAAGTGGTCAGGTTTTCTGAATAACACGCCAGGAGCAACGTTGCCTGGAATGGCTGAGAAATCGGCCCTGTTGTTACCATAGAAAACAGCTTTAGGACGTGCTGCTCCCACAGCTGCCACAAACGAATAATTATGATATGGATGGCAGCCGAATAACCAGTTGGAAACCTTATACGCATTGCTTACATCAACAATGTCAGGGAAATATTTACTGGCAAAGCAAACCGTGGTGCCAAAATTCAACAAGGCCCCATTGCCAGCCCAGTTTCCGGTACCAATTGGTACACCGTAAGGATTGTCCTTTTCAAGCTTTTTGATGTATTCGTTGTACTTAGCTACATAAGGCCTGAGCTTTTCTTTGTAGGCGGCATCCATGTGTGGGATGGCATTTAGTGCGGTAAGAAGAACGAAATTAACGTTACGATCCAGTGCTGGCCATATCAACTGTTGGAATTTATCGATATACTGTTTTTCCCCTGTGGCAATATACAGTTGAAGATTGGTGGCAACATCCGCACCTGCTGACCTTCTGGATCCATCCCATTCAGAGGAATCTTTCTTCGAAGGTTTGGCAAGCAATTCTGTTGCCTCTTTCATCAGTCTTTTGGACTGTACCAATGCTCTCGCCGAAAGATCATCGTTATAACCTTTCAATGCCCGGCTTGCTTCGGCAAACATGGTTGCAGCCTGAAGATCGAGGCTTGGATTACGGCTGGTAAATGCCCACATATCGTCCTTAACTCCACTTGAGCGGCCGTCGGCAGCAATTTCGTAAGGGCCAAGGTTCGCATTGTAAGGAAGGCCATCGGTGATGGAAGCAGCATCGCCGAGGTGATGGTAATTGTCGAGAACCGAATTGGAGAGCGTTTGCGACATGTGGCCGATAATCTCAGCCTGAGCTACCAGATTCAAGGTTCCATGTTCGATAAACTGCAATATATCGGGTACGCCATCCGGGCGATGAAGATTCACAAAGCGTTGTTTTTGATCCACGAAAGTTTCATCGCGTGATGGTTTAAAATATTCCCAGGTTTGCACAAAGTTCTGCACCACACTAATGTTCGATCCGGTTTCGATATCAAAATCTCCGGCATCGAAAAATCCACCAACGTTTAATCCGGGGATGAGTTCGAGCGCTTTATACTTGGTATCGGTGGTTGGTCCCTGAAAATGAAGATCGAAGTGATCGGTATTGGGTGGTGCCTGGAGATAACCATCTTTGAAAGGTTCGCCATGCCATACCCTATAAGCCTCTTTCACGTACATGTGGTTCATGTGAATGGGAATCCATACATCGCTCGTAGCGTCAGTAATCTTGTCGTAAACTGAATTGTCAATTAAGAAGTTGTTTGTTTTGAAGTTGCCATACTGGATGTAGTAGATTCCAGGTGTTTTAACAGCAGAAAAATCGAACTTTACATAATTATATTTATAGTAGTTACCCCACGATGTGATGTTGCCACTGAATACTTCCGAAGCATTACCGTCGTCGCCAATTTTATAGATTGATGCTTTGGCAAGCGGTTTGTCCTGCTTGTCGAGTTCAATCACAGCTACCTTGGGTTGCGAAGGAATGTAGCCCACCTGGCAAAAACCGATATTTGGTTCCCGTATCCACCCTGGAATTGCGTTTGGCTCAACGGTCCATGTTAATACCTTGCCTGTTTTTCCGGCAGGAAGTAAACTGCGTACTACAAACCATCCGTTTTGCGCCAGCATGCGACCATCGAAGAGCATCAGATCGGCATCAGCCGAAGTAATTTTTATCATACGGCCGGGTTCATCGGGAGCAGCAAGCAAAGTGCGACCGGTTGCGAGCGGTAGCGGATCGATAAACTTACCGGTACCCCTGTCGTCGTTTGTTACGTATCCCTTGTATTGTCTGATTTTTTCACTATTGGGCTTGGTAGTTGTATTACTAACAGCATACCGAGGGAACCGGTTAGGACGCCCATCCATCAAATAAGTTTTTGCCCAGTATTGCGAAGGAAGAAACTCAATATTAAATCCGGCTTTTCCTTCAAGATTTGTGGGCACAGGTTTATCAAGGTAAACGGATATCTCAACACCTTTACCTTTAGCGGTAGCAACTATACGTGAATCAAAATCATAATCTTTGTACCGTAATGAAACCTCAATAGTTTTCGATGCACGGTCAACCTTCCGGTTGGATACCGATGGAACAAGGTCCCACTGCTCGGGTGTGTTGGAAAGCCGAACTGCTCCGCCTTGCACAGTTCTTACGCCGTGATGAATCACTTCAATGCCGGCGTTCTTCTCATCGTTAAATCCTCCTGTAAAAAGATTGCTGTACACAAGCACATTTACGCCTTGTGTTTCGAAATACTCAAGGTCATTGAGTTTTAGATTCTGGCCCGAAGCATAATCGAATGCAGCCAGGAAAAATACCACAATAGATAAAAATGTTAGTTTCTTCATTGATAAAAATTATATTTAGGTAGTCGTTTAAACATATATAAGACAATAAATACGACAATATCTTTCGATTTGGATTAAAATTATGCGCTAATGACCGCGTGCTTATGTATAAAGATAATTAAATTGGCTGTATTTGTTGATTCCCCGGCATACATCTCCATTATTGAATCTCAGGCCTGATGTAATCAAAAACACTTAATTTCTCAATAAACAGGGCGGCATTTCCATTTCCCGATTCATATTTATACTCGTCTCTGAACCACCCCGAATCATCATTCAACTGACTTAATTTTAAGTTTCCGTACTCGTCATAGCCATATGTTTTAGAATAAATAATTGCCGGCTCATTAGAGATATAACTAACAACTTCCTTTATCCTGTTCTGTAGGCTTTTTATCTCGTACCTTTGAGCAAGTTTATCTTCCTTTGTATTGTACACTTTAATTGCTTCCAAAAGCCCGTTCTTCCATTCAAAGATCCATTTTAATGTATATCCGGTGGCTATATCTATCACTGATTTAATTTGATTGTTTTGGTAAACAAATGTTAGCGACATGAACTCGTCGGTTTTTCTCACATGTATTTCTTTTTTCGCATTTTCATAAGATTCAATGAAGACAAAAGTTTCCTTTGTAATACTATGCAGGTTTCCATTCTGGTAAGTATAATAAGAACGATACAGATAATCGTTATAATTTTTGGCACGGAATTGAGAAAGAAAAAGGACTTTGCCGTTTTCAATCAGAAATGTGTCAACATCCCGTTTTAATTTGTTTCCGCGTATATAATTACAAACAACCAAACCATTCTCACCGTAGGTATATTGCTGCGATTCTGTAGCAATCCATTCATTGTCTTTCTGCCTTTTCTTCGTTACCGAAAGCAGATTCCCTTTGTTGTCGTAAAGATAATCGTACTGATACTTAGGTTTGGAAGATAATTCGTAATAGTGGCTTTGAATAATCCTTCTATTTGTAATATGTGAATTGATTTGTGCTATTCCCGGCAAATAAAATAAAATACATAAGATGTAAATTCCTGCTTTTGCTGTTGTCTTCATAGAAGATATTTTGTTAAGTTAGCATCAAATACGAAAATTAAAGAATAATACTAAAATCCAACAACAATGAAAAAAATAATTTTCTCATTAGCAGTTATTTTACTGTCAGGTATTTCGTTCGGACAATCGGCATCTTTTCTGGGTATGCAAATGAAATTGACCCGTACATGGGCAGTTGACTCAATAAAAAAAGAGGTCAACTTCAAGGAAAATACCTTTGAAGCAATGTCAGACGACGATCAGATTGAGTTCGAAAAACTAGACATTAGCGTAAGGTTCACAGGACAGTACGAAGCTATTGTAACTATTACAAATAAATCCAATACCTCCCAAAAGGTTGAAAAAAGGTATACTTGGGAAATAAAAAATGAATATTACAATACATACAATAAGGCAACGAACTCCTATGTAGAAGAAAAAATACCAACACTTTTTCTTGTGAACACCGATAAAAAGAATGATGAAAGAACATTGAAGATTATAGCCCTTACAAAAAAAAGGTGTGTACTGCAAGGGAAAGACTTTGTGCTTGGAACGTTACAAAAAGAAATTGTTTTATCGAGCAAATAAGCGTTTCATCAAGGCACTTTGCATTGGTAAATAAAATAATTCCAGAAAAGGCGAAATTATTGGTCTGCTCAAATTTCTCCTATTCTGGAATTGAGTTTTAATGGTAACCTGTTTCTGCGCTCATTATGGGGGAATTACATTATTTCAACTCCACCTTCCAGTATTCGGCGATTGCTTTTAATTCCTCTTTGGTAAGGTAAGTAACCGCTCCATGTTTAGGACTGCTGAAATTGGTAGTTTTCATTACACCTTCATTAAAATGTCCTAAATTCTTATAATTCACAAAGTCGGTAGTTTCGCTAAAGCCCATGTTGCTGGGGCGAAGGCCATACACATCGTACATAAGCACATAGCTGTTTGTGCCAAGACGACGGAACAGGTTGGGAGCCTCGGTATTTACTTTCTCGGGATCAATACGTTGGTTTTCGGGTTGGTAACCACCATTTATTTTATCGGAAACGGAATGTAAAATACGGGCATCCGATACGTAGAACATATGGTATTTATCGCCTACTTTGGTAATGTCGCCATCTAATCCGCCAATAGCCGTAATGCGTTTGGGAGTTGTTTCGAGCTTTGTAAAATCGTCGTTTGCATAGGCGTAGTACATGTGACACTCCTTATTGTTGTAGCGAATGGTAAAGTACACCATCATCTTTTTAGCAATAGGATCGTACACAGTTTCGGGTGCCCAGGAGCAATCGATATCTCCGAGTTCAGGGAAAGCCGAATCCACACGAAAATCGGAATGCGTCCAGTGAATCAGGTCATACGATTTCATTAATACCAAGGCACGGTTATTACCCCAGCCATATTTTTCGATGGGACGTTGCCATTCGGTTTCCCTGAAGCCGGCTCGTTTACCGAAGATGTGGAGATCGGTCATTGCCAGGTAAAAAGCACCATCAGGACCACGGGTAATATGTGGGTCGCGAACGCCTTTTTGCTCTGCCAGCTCTGATCCCATGAAAACGGGTTCGCCATTGTTAATATCGGTAAATGTATAACCATCAGCACTTATAGCCATATAGGCCGATTGGTCCTTATCTTTGAAATAAACAAGAAGGTATCCCGATAACTTTTTCTCATCGAATTTCTTCTTTTTTGCGGGTTTCTCTAGTTGAGAAACAATTTTCATTGTTGGCTTTGGTGCCGCGGCTTCCTGCGAAAACCCTGTAGTTGTAAGCGTTATGCTCAGTAAACCAATAAATAGGAATAAATAGACGTGTCTCATATCAAGCTTTATTAAGAAGAATGCAAGATAATAAGAATTGTGTGAGATTGAGACGTACAGTATGATCTTAATCGCAAAGAAATGTTAATCATAGTGAACCCGCGTTAAAGCAATTTGATCTCAAAATTCTTCCTGCTCCAGAAATAACAACTCAGCAGCAGCATAAGGCTTGAAAGGATCAACATCTCCACAGAACCCAGGTATATATTGAATCGGATCAGTTCGCCCAGGTATTTTTCGGTAGCAGCATACCTGTGCCAGCTGCCAAACATTACGGCCATCCACCCGAAATGCAACGCCCAGGAATAACCGATGTGTCCAGTATAAAGGATTATATTATTTCGCACAATCCCAATAAAGAATAGTGTTACCAGTGTGGAAACTTCAATAATTCCTCTGTCGATGAATATCCAACGATAAAAAACATAGTGCACCAGCGAGAAAAAAACAGCCAGCAAAACAGACGCCATCATCGGCTTCATTTTCCATTTACGGGTAAGTGCATAAAGTAATATACCCCCCAGCACGATCTCCTCATTCAGTGTATAAAAAACAGTGTGAAAATAACATCCCCAATCCGAGTATTCGATTGCAATTCCACGTTTTGCTGCCACATATTTCATCACTATCCAGGCTCCGGCCACTACAACTATGGCAAGAATCAACGATTGCACAACAGTTCGCACTGTAAGGTTTAAGCCAATAATCTGAACAAAGTTCTTCTTGTAATACAAAGCGCTAAACAGCACGATCAGAGCGGTTCCCACAAAAGCGTACCACCACCCATTGAAAAAGTTATAGGAAAAGAGGGCGTAGAAAACAATGAGCAGCAAAAGCCAAAGGCGGGCGAATATTTTGGATTTAGTAAGCATGAATTTTCAAGTATTTCAATTTTTATAGATTTCCCCTAATCGCTCAATTAACTTATCACCATGTAAATCCTTGTCAATGATAATCCCATTGGGATCAATCAAGAAATTTTGAGGCACATAATCGATTCTGTAAATCATAGCTACCGAGCCATCATAACCTTTTAAATCAGATACGGTAAGCCAATTGATACCATCGCTTTTTATTGTTTGTTGCCAGGTATCCTTGTGCGAATCCAAACATACTGCAACTATCTCTAACCCCTCTGTTTTGTATAAATTGTTGATATGCAAAAGCGTTTTATTCTCTTCACGGGAATGAGAACAGGAAGATTCCCAAAAATGCAATAAAATGTATACACCTTTTTTACTCGAAATGGTAACCGAAAGCCCTTCTATGGTTGATAATGTGAATTCTTTGAATCGATCTCCAATTCTAAAATTGGTACATAACGCTAAATAGTTTTGCAATAGTAATCCGTACTTTGACGCTCTCACTTTACCAGACAACTTCTCATAGAGCAATTGACAATCCTTTTTTGAAATCGAAAAATGCTTTACCAGCGAATATAAAACGTAGGAACTATACTCCCTATCCAAATGCTCTGAAACAAACTGTTTTTTACTCTGAGCTATTTTGAATTCAATATCTCTGTTTACATTCAACAAAGAATCGTATTGACTTTTATTTGAAGACTCGGTTTTTACAATCTTTTCAACCACTTCTGTGCGGCGGGACTCAAGTTCTGTACTCCATTTATTCAAGCCGTTTTCCTGGTCCTGCATGGCAGAACCAACAACTTCACCATCGCCAAAATTATTTATATCTGCTTTGAAATGAATCACGCTATTTTCCAACCAAAAGTCATTCTTCAGCCATTTGGGTTTTGTTGGGTGTTTAACGGCAATTCTGCACTTCACTGCGGATTCCACATTTCCCTTTAATTCGAATTTGTTATTCACTATGCTGGCGGAATCAATCTTTACATCATTATCCTTATCAAATAAATAGATCATTGATGAATCCTTAAAACCCGATAAATCGCCAATAATTTTATAACCTGATTGAGAAAAGCATGATAACCCCCAAAGGTTAATTAGTAAGATAGAAATTACTATAGAGTGTTTCTTTTTAATCGCTGCTTGCATTTTGTTGGTAAATAGAAGGTTCATTTTAAAATGTTCAGCCTATTTTCTGTTCACTATTTATTCCGTTTGCTGGCAAACTATCTGCTAATAACTAATTAATTCCCGTTACTTTAGCCTTTACGAATGTAGCATATTCATTATATAAATGCAAAAGCATTTGAAGTTATGTTAAGAGAACAGTATTTGGAGTTTAAACGAAATTCGAATAATAGTGAGTAAAATTCCTTACGTGAGTGGGTGGTTACCCTACGGGACGGTGAAATTTTTAACGTGACCGGGTCATCAACCTACAGGACGGCAAAATTTTTAACAGGGACGGGTAAAAAGGTTACAGGACGGGTAAATTTTCAACAGGGCCTGTTGGGATGTGTGTTTGCGCTTTGTGATAAATAAGTGATAGAATTTTTAGCTTCGTAATATAGCTGATATACAAAAATGGACGAAGGAAAACCTTCGCCCATTAAGGGGATATATTGACTATTGCAAGTATTAAGGCAATATTATGGTTTTAATTTAACTGAAATGGGTATAGTAAATCGGACACTTACGGGTTTGTTTTTTTGTTTTCCCGGATGCCAGCGCGGACATTTTTTTAGCACATCAACAAAAAAGGCATCTATTTCCGGGTCTATACCTTTAATTACCTGAATATCGGTAACATCTCCCACTGAGTTAACCACAAAGGTTAAATAAACTTTGCCTTCCAATCCCTTTCTTTTGATGATATCAGCACCGATGGTATTTTTTTCTACCCATTTTCGAAAGGTTATATTCTGGTCATTTACAAACATGGGCATCTGGTCAACAACTACATATACTTCTTCATCGGTATTGGTTTTAACCTCCGAATTCTTTGCAGACGCTTCTACTCCAAAAACAATGACCCCGCATGATTTTTCACCCTTGGTTGATTGGGTGTGGAAATTGTAAATCGCGGTTTCTTCAGGAGTAATTTCAATTGTTGCTATTTTGCCCGAAGTAACTGTTAATTGCTTTTCGTTTGATTTATCGGGTGTAATCCAAAATTTCATTTCCGATACATATCTTTCTGAAACTCCAAAATACAGAAAATACCGGATGTCCTTTTTCAAAAGGAGTGAATACGCTTTGGTACTATTTACCTCCTCAAACTCTATAATGAAATCCTTCAGGTATGTGAACCCATCACCCTGGAGTTGTTTTGTAACTTTTTCAGTTAGTTTTAAATCGCACTGCGCATTAGCAAAGGCGTAAGTACTTAACAGAATTAATAAGCATACGGCTTTATGTATTTGAAAAGCAAACTTTTTTTCAAAACTCCTATTGGTAGAATTAATCTTTTTCATAATTATTACATTTTTAGTTTTTCTTTAGGTTTCCGGAAAACCTGTATTCGTGCACTTTTGCTTTAATTACAATCCGCTCCTTTAATCACAATCTGGTTGTTCTTCTCGATAATGGAAGGCTTGAACTGTAATTGAATATCGTTTAATATGGTTTTACAATCTATATTGACATACTGTGAAGAAAACTGACAGTACCTGATTTCGCCCTCAATTTGAATGTTTACATCGTAATATTCGCTAAGGGTAGATGCTACTGTTTGCAAGGGAGTGTTGTCAAATATTATTTTACCGGTTCTCCAGGCCAGTTCGTTCTGCGAATATCCGGGCTCAACAGCCAAAGGAAAATAGGTGGCTAGCGTAGCTTTTTCGCCTTCCTTAATTTCATAATCTTTTACAATTTCGGGGTTCGATACGGTTATCCATCCTTTTTCCACAAGAATCACCGTATTACTGGCCGAACTATCCGATTTTATATTGAAGGCCGCGCTGGAACAGTTAATAATATTATTGTTGGCACATATTACCACCGGATAATTGGTATTGTTGCGTAAATCGAAATAGGCCTCACCTGTAACCTCAATCCGTTTATTGAACCCATTGAAATTTGAAGGGTATTTGATGCTTGAACAAGAATTTAGCCATACCGCATTCCCATCGGGAAGCTTCATATTGAGCTTTTCTCCCTTTTTTACATATATTTCGATAAACTGATTGCTTGATCTATCGGCTAATTGTTGCAGTATGAGATATGCAATAAACACGCCCAATACAATTACTGCGGCAATTTTTAGGAATGCCAGTTTGAAATCCTTATTGTTGTGGTTTAGCTTTTGAAGCTTATATTCGGTTTTTATCAAACCTTTTTCAGCACTAAATTCAGGAAATGTGATGTTTTTTGACTGTTCAATAATGGTTTGGTATTGATCCATCACTTCCATTTCTTCCGGATTCCCATTTTCTTCCCCTTCAGGGAGATCTCCCGAGATTAACCTGCCGATTATTTTATTATATATATTGTTGTTTTTCATTCGTAACCGTTATAAAAAGTGTGTTTGTACTGATAAAGCATTTCCCTTAATTTCAGCATAGCAATTTTTAACTGGTTTTCAATCGTTTTGGGCGATAGATTAAGGTATTGGGCAATTTCGTCCTGTGTAAGACCTTCCATATTCTTTAGGAAGTAGATAATCCTGCATTGTTCGGGAAGTTTTTCCAGTGCTATGTGCAGGCGTTTCAGAAAAACCTCCTGGTTGAAGGGCTCTGATTCTGGTTCCTTCATCAATTCGTCGGAAGCAAAGTTGTTCTTCCTGTTACTTGCATATTTAACAGAATTGAGTGATGCATTTCGCACGGAGACAAACAGGTAACTGTCCAGGTTACCCAAAATACTTATCGACTTTCTTTTCTCCCAAAGTTTTACAAAAGTGTCCTGCACCACTTCCTCTGCCGTATGCTCACAATGGAGAATAACATACGCAAACCGACAAAGTCGGCTATAGTAATGAATAAACAGCTCGTTAAAAGCGGATTTATCGGATTGTTTAATTCTTTCTATAAGGAGATGCTTGTCCAAAGTGAACCATTTTACCTAAAGACATTTCGGAATTTCAAATCCACCAAAAAACGAGATATTTTTTTTTAATTCTTGTTGAAATATTACTTTGCACGGCCATTCGATTTTAATAACCCTTCCATACTTACCCAATAAATATCGGATTCTTTCAATACATTTGCATCAAACGACATGCGCGTGAAAAACAAATACTTGTTATCGGCAGTTACAAAAGGTCGTAATTCCCAATCGTTGGTGTTTATGGTTGAGTCCATTTTTACAAGCGTACTCCATTGGTTGTTTGAGGTGCGAAAGCTGATATATAAATTGGCGTTGGGTGTACTTTTGGTAACATTGCTAATGATAGCAAAGGTTTCGTCGGCCGAAACAAAAATACTTTCGTTATCGCCCTTTATGTTTAAATGCGTTTCTTTTTCAACCGTTTGGTACTTTCCGCCAATTAATCGTGAGCTGTATATAGAGGCGGGACAATTTGTTTTCCCTATGCAATCTCTACCCGACGAAAAATAGAAGGTTTGGTTCGATGTTATACATACACTACCCTCACGTGTACTGGAATTGATAGGTTCCGGCAATTGAAAAGGCTTATCCCATCCGTTATTTCGCTTATTTACCATCCAAATATCGGTAATATAGTTAGCCGAATCGTATTGAGACTGTGTATACAGTAACGATTTACCATCGGGTGTAAAAACGGGAAGATACACGCTCGAATTACCCAAAAAACTGGCTACTGCAGGTTCGGTCCATTTATTGCTTGTCCATGACGAATAATAAATCCTCCCACTTTCGTCTTTTATATCCAGAACACCAAAAGCCATTTCCTTGCCATTGGGCGAAAACGATATTCCATACTCGATTCTGCTTTTAACCGAAACCAAATCAGGAGCAAATACCTGCGGCACCTCTCCGGGAGGATTTTGCCCCAAATATTTACTTGCCCTTTGGCAATGGATGTGGACAAAAGCTAATGTCAGGAATAAAAATAGCAGGGCTCTCATGATTCTTATAAACTACTTTCGTTCTGTCAGTTTCTCCTGAAGTAATCGTTCCAGATCGTTAAATTTATATTTCAATGTATTGGTGGTTATGGAGAGTGGCGTTCCATACATTTTCATATTGGCTTTCATCAATTTTTGTTTGAATCCCGTTATTCTGTCCAGGTATTTATTGGGATTATTTACAAATATGAGCAAAAATTTGCTAGACATTACCTGTTCGGTCTTGATTGCAGTAATGTCGGACCAATCAATTAAACCAACACTTGCAGCATTGGAATTATCAGTAATTCCATGTTCATCAATGGTCAAACCCACGGCTTTGTCGAACAGTTTCCTAAATCCATATATACCTACAAAACCAAAAAATAAAACGGTCACAACGCCAATAATTCTTACTACCTGGGGGTTGCCAAATATTGGGCTTGTTATTGAATTTGGATACACAATAAAAAGCGCACCAAGAATCACGAAAACTAAAGCGCCTATGAATATTAAAGTAGTCTTGGTCTTACTTAAAGGTATTTCTATTCTGTTCATTCTTAAAATAAGTGAGTTGGTTAGTGATTAATTGTTAGTCTTTTCGCAAATGCTAGCTGAAATAAATGACAAAGGTTAATTCGCCCAACACAATGGGTTCTTTATTGCTATTATCTCTGACGCCTAGTTAATTCACGGTTAGGCTGATTTCTTAAATGATATTTCTGCATTAAGAAGAAAGTTATTCTCCAGCCACAATCTTTGGCACAACGGCACGCATTGGAAAATACTCGTATTTATTGATTTTCCCGGCAGGGTCATTTGCGATGAAGTCTTTAAGTTCCTGCTCAGAATCAACTGCAACTATACCCAAGCCGTATGGTCCCTTGGGATCCATAACCGGACCGAAAGCATACACTTTGCCTTTGTTGAGAAGTTTGGTCCAGTACTCGATGTGTTGCATCATAATAGCTCTTTCATCGTCGGTCATTGTCATTGCAAAATCGGGACGCGAAGGAAGCAAGTGAACGGCGTAAAATTGTTTTTCCATAATTGGTGGCTATTGTTTTTTTACGAATGTAATTATTTTCTCAATGCGCGCAAAAAACACATTGTTTGGCAATCAAAACCGGAATGAATAACGAACAGCTTTCAATAATGGATTTCTACGGCCGGTTTATACGGAATGGTAAAATAAAAAGTGGTTCCCTCCCCTTCTAAAGAATTAAACCAGATACTGCCGCCTAATACCTCAACATAAGCTTTGGATATGGACAATCCAAGGCCAGCCCCTCCGTATTTATGCGAGAAAGCACTTTCGGCTTGCGTAAAACGGTCGAATATGCTTTTACTAAAGTTTGGGTCTATTCCAATGCCAGTATCTTCAACATAAAACTCAAGGAAGTTATCCTTCAGCTCGTAACCAAAGCTAACATGGCCATTTTCGGTAAACTTAATTGCATTACTGATAAGGTTCGAGAGCACTTCGATAAACTTGGTATAATCGGAAATAATAACAGCGGCTTTTTGCTTTAAAGGCGCACTATAAAAAAACCGCAAATTCTTATTTTCAGCCCTTGATCTGTGCTGCTCGTAAAGAATGTTAATGGTTGAGTTGATATCGACCTCGCTCCAGTTCACTTTAACCTGGCCAGCTTCAATGGTTGAGATATTGATAATATCGGTAATAATGAGCAGCAACTGGTTACTGCTCTCCATAATTATGTTGGCATAGTTTTGCACTTGGCTTTCAGAAACATCGGGCTCTTTTAGTAAACCGGCAAACCCAATAACTGCGTTTAGCGGAGTTCTTATTTCGTGCGAAATATTATTGAGAAATGCAGTTTTCAGGTTATCGCTTTCTTCGGCTTTTTCCTTGGCTATAATGAGTTCCTCTTCGGCTTTTTTCCGGCTGGTGATATCAGTAGTAATACCAACCATTCCAATGATTTCACCATTTTGATCTTTAATAGGCACCTTGGATATAAGCAGCCAGATTTTCTCTCCATCAGGGCCCAATCCCTCTTCAACCTTGTTAATGATTGAAATGCCTTGTTCTAGAACCTTGCTATCGTCGACATAGAATTTTTCAGCATCTTCTTTTGGGAAGACATCAAAATCGGTAGTTCCAATGATATTCGTTTCAGGATCCTTTCCAGTACTCATCAAATGACCTTTCAAACTGTTGGCATGGATAGAATTAACAATCACTTTACGATAATTGCTGTCCTTAATGAAAACACCACTGGGCAAATTATCGATAAGCGTCCGCAATAAGGTCCGTTCTTTAAGCAGATCCTCCTCGGCCTTTTGCCTCAAGGCCGATTCCTTAATTATTCCAAATGCTTTTATGCCATAATAGGATAAGACTACTCCGCCTCCAAAGACGATTAAAAAAACCAGTGCCAGCTTGTTCCTGAAGTCGGCCAACGAAGAGGTAACCTCATCTTCGGAATAAGAAACGGCCAACGACCAATACGTATTGCCAAAGTAAACAGGAACATAATACACAATTTTCCGCTTACCCGAGTCGGCACTTTCATTTTTGGCATAAAATTCAAGCGATGTGCCTTCCTTTCCGGCAAGCATACTGTCTATCTCGGGCAGGTAGCTCGGGCAATCGAACGAAGTTTCTTTAATTGATTTTCCCATATGGGAAGTTACAGGGCAATATAGTTCCGCGCCCTCCTTGCTGACCATCCAGGCTGTTCCAGTCTTTCCTATTTTCACCTCATCGAGGATTTCGCGCGAAATTTTTTCAAAATCAAGCACCAAAGCTATCGTTCCTGCAAATTGGTGATTCTTAAAAACCGGATAATGTATTACGATTGCTGAAAAGCCCTGAACTGTAGTAAAAACATCGCTTACCGAAGGTTTATGGTCTGTAAGTATTTTCTTTACATGCTTCTGGTACGATATATCCGAGCCATTTAACGTGGTATCCGGGACGGTGAAAATAATCCTTCCTGTTGTATCGGTACGCGTAACTCCCTTGATTTCGTTTCGGAGCAAATCAATAAGCTGTGTCATTTGCGCACGGCCTGCTTTATTCAGCGTTATTATGTTCTCGTTGTTGGCCATGTAGTAGAGTACACTGTTCCACTTTTCAAAAAGACCGGTAAAGCTTCTTGCGGCCTGCCTTGCATGTATCCTTTGGTGACTCAGTATTTCCTCTATCTTGCGTTTACGCTCAACTTGGTAAAAATAATTGAACAGGTAAGCACAAATACCCAACAGTATAAGCACACTTACTATCCAATACTTCTTTTTCACTTTTGCAATTATTATGTTTACTATTCATGCTCAAAAAAGAGCACGGTTGTATAGCTGTATTTATACGCAGAAGAGATGATGAGGTTAAATAAAATATCAGGAAGTACCTCAAATTCCCGCATGAGAGGGGCAGGATATGTTAATATTTAGTACGATACGAACTAACCCAACCCTTCCAAAGAGGGAACTCATTAGACACCTTCGTCTATCAACCGTTTGCGCATCCTCATATAATATAACCATTGTGAACACGCTATCTCAAAGATTTACGCAAGGAAATCCTGTGGTATATTTTTAACCCTAAGGATATCTTTCGCTTTTGCCTGAATATCGAAACCCATACGGCAGTTTACAACACATTCGGGACATAAAGTACAATTGTTCTGCGCAGCCAACGGCAGATTATCAATTACATTACGCGCAAGTCCCAAATCGCGATACCCATAAGCATACATGTAGGAACGCATAATATCGGGTACCGGAACATTATTGGGGCACTGCGGAATACATTGCTCACAGCCTTGACAGAACAACCCGGCTGTAGTGCCATCGCCCTGTAGATCGGCCTTTTCCTGTTCAGTCATGGCAAGACCCTCCATCACACTCATGCTTTCTTCGAGTTGCTCAAACGAGGTAAAACCGGGAATGGCAGTATGTATGTTTTCGTCGAGCAAGGCCCATTTAAGCGCAGCTTTGACGTTGATTTTCTTTGTTTTTTCCTTGTCCCAATACACGCCAGCCATAGTTTTCATGGCAATTACACCTAATCCAGCCTTTGCGGCATCGGCAATAGCCTGTTTTAAGTCGGGCAGGTTTTCGAGTTTGAAGTTATAGGAAGTGAGCACTACATCGTAAACTTTGGCTTCAACCGTTGCACGAATAACTTCGGCCATATTCGAATGGGTGGAAACGCCTACAAATTTGACTTTACCCGATTTCTTTACCTCGGTAAGAATGTCGAGCATTGTCGGATCCAGCACCGATTCTTTGGTACGAAGACCATGCAGGTATAAAATATCAATATAATTCGTTTTCAGCCGCTTCAGGCTCAGGTCAACTTTCGCAAAAACGTCGTCCTTAGTTAATTCCTGACGCAGTCCTATTTTGGTTGAGATAACAAAAGATTCGCGTTTATATTTTTGAAAGAAATTGCCAAGCATTTCTTCGTTCCGGCCGTCCTGATAACTCTGGGCTGAATCGAAATGAATAATGCCCGCATCTACTGCCGCTTTCAATAAAGCAGGATTATCGGCACGCATGGCGCCCATACTAACAATGGGAAGTTTAAGCCCTGTGCGGCCCAAAGTACGGTAAATCAGTTTTTGGGGACCTCTAAGTTCCAATTTACCTGATGGAACGCTACCTTGTATGTTTCCGGCAACCATAACACCGGCAACTCCAGCTCCCGATACCTTTAAAAAATTCCTTCTGTTGAAACTCATATTGATAGTAAGTAAGTATTAGTAAGACGTTATACGAAAGATTATCCGATTAATCCTTTATTTATGGCTATTTTTATTAAAGCTGCTGTATTTCGTGCCTCCAGCTTCATAAGCAGGTTTTTACGGTGACTATCGACCGTAAGCGGGCTGATAAACATAGTATCAGCAATTTCCTGGTTAGTCAATCCGTCGGAAATCAGTTTAAGTACTTCTGTTTCGCGTCGGGTTAAAAGCGGAGGCTGGTGGTTAGCGCCATTGTTGCTAATAATTCCGTTCACTTCAAACCCCAGGTGTTTCTTACCTGCCAACAGATCGGCTACAGCAAGCATAATTTCCTCCTCCGAAGAGTTTTTGAGGATATAGCCCATGGCACCATTTTCGAGCATACGCATTATATAGCTTCTGTCGTTAAAAGAACTTAAGCCCAGAATGCGGCAATGCGGAACCTTTGAAAGAATATTCTTACACAGGTCAATGCCACTTCCGTCGGGCAAATTAATATCGAGCAATACAATGTCGGGGGTAAATACTTTCAGTGCCTTTTCGCATTCCTGAACCGAATAGGCCAAGGCGCAGCTATACTTTGTTTCCGACTCGCAGAATAATTTACGCAAGCCTTCGACAACCACCGGATGGTCGTCCACAATAAGTACATTAATCATCAGATAGGGGCTTAGTTTGGACTATAAAAATAATAGTTTTATTTAATAATTCACACGATTGCCAATATATAATATGGCGCTGCTGAAAAGCTTTCCTAACGCTTGTTTTTTTAAACGGTTTGTGCGAGCGGACTTGTGGCACTGAATTCTATACCCACTTCCGTCCCTTTTCCGGGTTCTGAAGCTATATCCATGCGTCCGTTAAATGATTCAACCCGTGCTTGTATACTTTGCAATCCACGCGACTTACGAATATCAACGTCCGACAATGAGAAGCCCGCACCATTATCCTGTACCGTAAGATGAATGCGGTTTTTATCGCAAACGAGCTGAATAATTACTTCCGAAGCCTGCGCATGCTTCAGTACGTTATTGATCAATTCCTGACTTATACGGTAAAGGGCTATTTCCAACGATTTTTCCAATCGCTGTTGCTCCCCAAAATACTGAAACGTTACCTTAATCTCGCTTGAGGAGGCAATTTTACTGCAAAAATCCTGAAGTGCATCTTTCAACCCAAATTTAATCAATGCATCGGGCATCATATTGTGGGCTACCGTGCGCAGTTCTTTTATGGAACTATCTAACATAACAATAGCTTTTTCGAACTGCTCGGCTTTTCCCGATGGAACCAGAATATTCCCTTTTATACTGGACAATTGTAACTTAACAGCCGAAAGCATTCCGCCAAGCCCGTCGTGTAAATCTCTGGCCAATCGCTGTCGTTCCGTTTCTTCACCTTGCAAAACAGCATGCGAGGCTAAAATTTGCTTATCCTTTTGTAGTTCCCTGATCTGCTGTTCCTTTATTAGAAGGTTTTGCTTATCGAATTTTCTTTTTTGCGAAATATTCACAAAAAAGAAAACCAGAACAACAATTACAAACCCGGCTATAATTATGCTAATAATAGCCATAAGACGAGAGGTATGTTTTTCTTTTTCCAGGAGCTTTATTTGTTGCTGCTTTCTTTCCGATTCGTACTGCGTATGAATCAGATTCACGTGGCGGATATTATTTTCATTTACCATACTATCGGCAAACTGCACGCTTGCTTTGTAATAATTGAAGGCCTTTTCGTAATTGTGTAAATTTCTGTACCCTTCGGATAAACCTTCGTATGCCGATTGGGCATGCGACTTTGAACCTATTTTCAAAGCAATATCCAATTCTTTTTGGTAAAGAGCCACTGCCTTGACATTATCTTTGCCTGCCATACTCACGTTAGCCAGATTATTGTAGCAATTCGCAACATACATCAGGTCGTTTAATTTCAGATTTATCTCTAACGCCCGTCGAAAATATTCCTCTGCTTTATCCAGCTTGTTTTGCTTATAATAAATTTCGCCTATGGAATTATATCCAATCGCAATACCATTGGAATCATTCATTTGCTGGTTACAATCCAGCGATTTACGGTAATATTCCAATGCCTTTTCATAGTCCTTGCGCGCTTCATAAACACATCCAATGTTATTCAGGTTAATGGATACACCCAATAAGTTACCTCTCTCCTTCTCGATGGGCAACGACCGGTTGAAACACTCAAGCGCTTCCTTATACTGGCCCAAACCCATATAAATATTACCAATGCTGTTTACTGAGATGCAAATGTTCTGTTTGTCGTTTAGTTTTTCGGCAATTTTTAATGCTTTAAGATGAAAATCAAGCGCCTGGCGGTATTCATCTATACGCCGGTATACCACACCAATATTATTTAACGCCCGCATTTGTAATAATTCGTTTCTAAGAGCATAAGCCTCTTCGTAGGCCTTTTTATGAAGGGCTAATGCTTCGAAATACCGTGCCTGATTGCGTTTGGTAACACCGGCTTTATCAATCGCTTTTATTTTCGATTCTTTATCATTTATCTGCGTAGATACCGCTTCAATTTCCTTCAAAATATCGGCCATTTGAGTTGAATCGCTCGTTTTACCGAGCATACCCATCAGCCACTCCATCTTTTCCTTACCGTATAACGACTTGTCTTTTTCAGGTTCATTGGCAACACCAGCACTTACCTTAAAAAATATAAGGAACAACACCATTATTACCATTGCATACCTGCTTCTCTTCATTCAAAACCTTTATTAGAAATACAATTTTAAGTTAATTTTCGATATAAAAGAAAGTAAACTATTCAGCTAAAAATTTATTTCTACGGATACCGCTGTCCCTTCACCCGGATTAGAGTTTACGGAAACCCATCCTAATGAATCAGCCAGCTTACCTCGTATTTTATTAAGACCTCCTTCGGTTTTCATCTCTAACTTGGCTTTTTCGAAGCCTTTCCCGTTATCCGAAACCTTAACAAAAAGCTGATTGATGCTTTGATGAATTTCCAATGTAACCGTTGAGGCATTGGCATGTTTAACAACATTGATTAACAGTTCCTGTATGATCTGATAAGCCATAATGTCAATATTTTCGGGCAATCGGGTTTTGTCATCATCATACACGCAGTGGGTTGCAATCTTGTATTTCGTTTCGAGATTGGAACATAACGTTAGTATAGAAGGTTTCAGGCCCTGGCTAATGAGCGATTCCGGAATAATATCGTCGAACAGCGCAGAAAGGCTACCTACAATATCATAAAATTTCTCCAAAGCTTGTTTCATATCTATGATACTTTGACCTGATAGATATACATATTCCTCTCTGTACGGCATCGCATTCATGCATCAAAATTACCTCAGCTGGCGCATTAAAAAAATCCCCTAAAAAGGGGAAAAATCACAATTATTTATCCGGCATTAATTAAAACCAAAAAAATAGTACGCTCCTACGCAATTTTTCATTAAATTTAGTTCAAGTGAATTGGCATAAAAGCCTAACAAAAGTATAAACCGGACGCTAAATAAAATCCCCTTTTTAGGGGATTCCTATTCAC
>DATALJ010000327.1:0-5041 GCA_036261135.1 Bacteroidales bacterium | reverse complement strand
CTGCCAAAGGATTAGTCTGTCATTCCGGCGAAGGCCGGAATCCCTTTACTACGAAGCCCATTAGGGATTCCGGCCTTCGCCGGAATGACAGCAATTCTAAAGGCTGGCGCGCGTTCTTCAACCTTTATAACCTTTACAACTTCTACAACCTATAATTCCACAAAATACATCCGCTGTTCTCCCTTGCCTTTAACCATTACAGTCTCCCTTTCAACAGTCCCAAAGCGCTTGTTAATTAACTGGTACGTTTCCGAAGAAACATTGATTCTCATCGGTTCGCTATACTGTTGCATACGCGCTGCAGTATTTATCGTGTCTCCAAATACATCGAACTGGTAATAGTCTTTTCCGATCAGTCCCCCATAAACATCGCCGGAGTGAATACCTATGCGGATTTCCCATTTTACTTCGTTGGTTTTGTTGCGAACCAAAAGAAAATCGCGGATAGCAATAGCTGCTTCTGACATTCGTATGGCGTGGTCAGGGTTTTCCTGTGGTAATCCGCATGCAGCCATATAAGCATCGCCTATGGTCTTTATCTTTGTACATCCAAGCTGCTTCATTATGTCGTTAAATGCCGGGAATATCTCATTTAGCTCATCAAACATGCGTTTTGGCGACATGCTATTGGTTTTTACAGTAAAATTAACCAGGTCGGCAAACAGCACACTCACATTCCTGTAACGCTTGGGCTTGGAAAAGCCCTGATTAAGTATTTCGTCGGCCAATTGCTCCGGAAGATATCCACGGAGCAGGCCTTCGGTGCGATGGCGTTCCTGGGCAAGCAGTTCATTATTCTCTTTTATATTATTAAAAGCATCCGAAAGTGCTAATACCGACTGAACCCTGGCAATTAACTCAACGTGCTCGATGGGCTTACGTATATAATCGATAGCTCCGGCTTCCAATGCCTTTTGTACATTCCCGGCATGTGTAAGCCCCGAAGAAATAATAACCGGAATATCTTTGGTTGATTTATGTTTTTTCAGCTTGGTTAAGGCTTCAAATCCTGACATTTCGGGCATTTCCCAATCCATAATGATGAGGTCGGGCTGTTCGCATAATGCAATCTTGCAGGCTGAGCGGCCATTATAGGCTTTAAATGTTTGGATATCTTTGTTGGCTTCTGTTAGTATCGATGAAATCAGGTCTGTAATAATAGACATATCATCAACCACCAGTATTTTGGAAGGCTTCATATTGTTCGCTGGCATACATAGAATTTAACCTTTGAATGTACTGAAAATATCTGAATGATTATTGATTTTGTTCGAAATATTGAGCTTCGTGTTCATTTACAGCATACGTTTAAAATTATTTCTAAATTTGCGATTTAAATTTTAATCAGTAATGGCACAAAAACCTTCTATTCCAAAAGGAACACGCGATTTTACACCCGACGAAATGCGTAAACGCAATTTTATTTTCGATACGCTCAAATCGGTTTTTCAACTCTATGGATTCCAGCAAATAGAAACTCCAGCCATGGAGAATCTCTCTACATTGCTTGGTAAATATGGCGAAGAAGGGGATAAGCTGTTGTTTCGTATCCTGAATTCGGGCGATTTCCTTTCGGATGTTACCGACGAAAAATACAAAGAGCGCAATCTGCCTCAGCTTTCGGCATTAATGTGCGAAAAGGGGCTTCGTTACGATCTTACCGTGCCATTTGCCCGTTTCGTAGTGCAGAACCGGGAATCTATACAATTTCCATTTAAGCGCTACCAGATACAGCCGGTTTGGCGTGCCGATCGCCCACAAAAAGGCCGCTATCGTGAGTTTTATCAATGCGATGTGGATGTGGTAGGCTCCGATTCACTGTTGAATGAAGTGGAACTTATCCAGATCATTGATAAGGGCTTCAAGCAACTGGGTGTTCGTACGCTAATTAAGATGAACAACCGGAAAATACTCAGTGGCATTGCTGAGATCATTGGACAACCCGACAAAATCACGGATATAACCGTAGCCATTGATAAACTTGAGAAAATAGGAATAGATAAGGTAAAGGATGAACTTCGCGAACGCGGAGTTACAGAGGATGCCATCATTAAGCTTCAGCCTGTATTTGAATTATCCGGTTCTAATGAAGATAAGCTAATGAAACTTAAGAACTGGATTGCCTCTTCAGAAATTGGTCTAAAGGGAATCGATGAATTGCAGACCGTATTTACGCTGGTTAAATCATTAGCTATCGAAACCCCTATTGAACTTGATCTTACGCTTGCCCGAGGCCTTAATTATTACACAGGTGCTATTTTCGAAGTAAAAGCCCGCGATGTGGAAATCGGAAGTATTTGCGGCGGCGGAAGGTATGATAATCTTACGGGTATCTTTGGTCTTCCTGGCGTATCTGGCGTAGGTATATCCTTTGGTGCCGACCGTATTTTCGATGTATTGAATCAACTGAACTGCTACCCAGCCGATGCGTCGCAAGGTACACAAATCCTGTTTACCAATTTCGGCGAAAAGGAAGCTTCGTACTGTCTTCCATTATTACAAAAGCTTAGAAATGAAGGAATAAAGGCTGAGTTATACCCAGATAATGCCAAAATGAAAAAACAGATGGGCTATGCCGATGCAAAGAAAATCCCGTTTGTAGCGATGGTAGGAGAGGACGAAATGTCGTCAGCCACCATTTCCCTGAAAAATATGCAAACCGGCGAACAAACCAAGGTTTCCTTCAACGAACTGCTGGGGAAATTAAGATAAATAAACGCAAAAACGCGAAGCCGCAAAGATTAATTATCTCTGCGGCTTCGCGTTTTTTATACTCTTATAAATTCAAGGGATCTTTATTAAGATGGTTGTGTTGGCCCGGCCCTTCGACAGGCTCAGAGACCTGCATTTTATTGTTTATTGGCACATCGTCGCATCGACATATTGGCACATCGCGTTTATCAACCTTTCTCCCGAATCTGTTTCAGTAGCCATTCCTTAAATTCAAACTCTGCAAGGTACAGCTTCATTACTTTCTGTGCTGGCAGAACGCTGCGGAACTTCTTGTTGTAATCTTCCAACAACTCCGTTTCCTGTTTTGCAAGGCTTACGTATTTCTGAATGGTTGCATCCACTTCAGATTCGGTCATTGTGGCCGAATTGGCCTTATAAGCTTTCGTGAGTTTGTTTTTTTCATCCGATAGTGCATTTTTCTTTTGTGTATACTCATTGTATAAAGGCCAGAATTTCTGGGCCTCAGCAGGAGTAATTTCCATGCGCTGGGTAAAAAAGGCAATACGCTGGGATTGTACCTTATTTACAAACTGCTTGTTGGTTTGTTGTGCCTTAACGCCTAAAACGGAAGGAACAACAAGTAGTATAAGGATGATGTATCGTAGTTTCATGGTCATATCTTTTATTATAATGCATCCATTAATGAATTCAGGTCTATGTCTTCTTTCGATAAATATTCAATGGCTTCGGCATTAAATTCTTTTGAATCTGTAAAATTATCGATTTGTTTGGGATTGTCCACCGATATTTCCAATTGTTTAATCAACTCAGCTTCAGAGGAGGACGAAATAGCAGAATATTCAATTATTTCAGCCAGTTCGGAAGCAGTAAATGACTTTGTTTCTTTCTTCTGGAACAAGAAAATACTACCTACTATTAATAATACTGCCATAGAGGAGAAGACAGCAATCAACCGTGGTTGCAGTATGGCGGGAATAAATTTGGGTTGTCTCTTTCCGGCTTCCTGCGCAATCCTTTCTGCCATCCTGTTCTGGAAAGTGTCGAAATAGCCTTCCGGAACTTCGAAGGGATTGGATTTGCTTATTTCATCCAACCTGATCTTCTTATGTTTTTGTTCGTCCGACATTTATGTTTGTTTTTAGCTTTGACTTTTAATTTTATCAAAGGTTTAATGTTCTTCTATGTATTTTTCAATCTTTTTCACTGCATGGTGATACGAAGCTTTCAACGCGCCAACCGATGTGCCCAGTACTTCCTCCATATCTTCATAAGTCATTTCTTCAAAGTATTTCAGGTTGAAGACAACCCGCTGCTTCTCTGGTAAGGTTAAAATGGCCTTCTGAAGCTTTTTTTGCAGTTCATCGCCCGAGAAATAGCTATCCGTGTCAATCGTATTGGCCAATTGATGCTCAACGTCAACCAGGGGCAGAAAGAACTTCCTTCTTTTCGAACCAAGGAGGGTAAGCGCTTCATTGGTGGCAATCCGGTATAGCCAGGTATACAACTGCGCTTCCTGCCTGAAATCGCCCAAAGCATTCCAGGCTTTGATGAACGTGTTCTGCAAAACATCGTCCGAATCGTCATGGCTAATCACCAGCTTCCTGATATGCCAGTAAAGACGTTCCGAATACTTCCGCACAATAAGATTAAAGCCATAATGCTGGCGGTCCTTGTCGTTGAATATCGATAATAGCTCTTTATCGGAGAATTCGGTCATTCAGGTGCGTTATTTCATTCTTGTGTGCAATTTGACTTCGAAAAATGCCGAAGGTTTAATCTGTCCCCAAAAAATTAATTCAGCTCAATAACCTTCGAACTTCCCGCCTGAACATCAAAGTTCTTGCTGATAGTATATAAGGTCTGTTTGGCATTCATAGCCCTGTAAACTATGGTGTAGCTTCCGGCCTGCAAGGTGAGCGATTCACTCTTTGCATTGGAGCCCAGGTTATATACCCATTTTAAATCCTTTCCATTTTCGCGGAGATAGACGCTGCCGTATCCAGGTGCTATCATTAGGAACGTAACCATTCCTGCAGGCGGAATCTGAACCGTGGTGGTTGAACTTTGCGATACGTCTATATTATATAATAGTATTTTGGGCAGAATAGGAATTTCAATGTCATACTTCCCCACAAGGTATTTCTCAGTTCGGTTTACATCCTGGTAATTCAGCGTGTTCATATCGCCTGCTTTTCGAATGATACAAGGTATACTTCTCGCTTGAAGTCCGCTCCCTGCTTTTATCACAAGATATCCTTGCGGTGCATCCAATGCAATTAAGGTATGTTTGCCAGGAACCAGCTTAAAGGTATCCTTAAAAACCGGAGGAATTGTATGCACGGTTAAA
>DATALJ010000324.1:0-3603 GCA_036261135.1 Bacteroidales bacterium | reverse complement strand
TGCCACCGTTGGGATCAACGGCACCTTTACCCATAATGGTTTTACCAATAATAAGGGTTGGTTTGTCTTTTACCTGATTTGCTTTTTTAATAGCGTCGCGGATGGCGTCAGCATTGTTGCCATCGATGGAGAAAACTTCCCATCCCCAGGCTTTGTATTTCATTTCAGTGTTTTCAACGGTAACTTCCCAGGTTTCGGTTGAAAGCTGAATATCGTTAGAGTCGTAGAACATGATGAAGTTATCGAGACCCAAGGTGCCAGCGATACGGCCTGCAGCCTGCGAAATTTCTTCCTGAACACCACCATCGGAAATGTATGCGTAGATCTTGTGGTTCATCCAGCTTCCGAAACGTGCAGCTAAGAATTTAGCAGCAATAGCAGCTCCTACACCCATTACGTGGCCTTGTCCGAGAGGGCCTGATGTATTTTCTATGCCTCTTTTTACGTCTAATTCAGGATGACCCGGAGTTGGGCTGTCCCATTGTCTGAAGTTCTTGATTTCTTCGAGTGAGAAATTGCCGGTTAGCGCTAATTGCGAATATAACATGGGCGACATGTGACCTGGATCTAAGAAAAATCTGTCACGGAAAGGCCATGCCATATCGGAAGGATCGTAATTTAAGAATTCGGTATAAAGAATGTTCATAAAGTCGGCACCACCCATGGCTCCACCTGGGTGACCGGACTTTGCTTTTTCTACCATTGCCGCTGAAAGGATACGGATATTATCTGCAGCTCTGTTAACTACTTTGTTGTCCATCGTTTAAGTTTAAGTTATTGAAGTTTCAAAATTTGGGCTTAAAAATACGCTTTTTTTGGTAAATGGAACTTGCTGTTTTTGTAATATTTTATTATTCATTAGAATTAAGAGGTTTATTTAGATTTTGCAAAAGTTCGTGTAAAGAGGTCAATAAAGATCGTAGTCAGGAGACTACGATCAGCGTTTCGGCGCATAAATCAAAGCAGCACGCTAGGCGTAGTCTCAGACTACGCCACTATGAAACGCTTTTTACAAACCTCTTCGTCTTTCCTGTTAAATAATCTTAATTTCAGTTATTCACGCCGCTGTTTACGCATTTATTATATTTTTGTATACCCATTCAATTAATATGGTTTATATATGTTGACGCTTCTTTCAAAAGAAATAAGGAACTTTTTTACTTCGATCACGGGGTATGTGGTCATTGTGGTGTTTCTTCTGGCCAATAGTGCTTTTATATGGCTATTCCCGGGCGATATGAATATTCTGGATACCGGATATGCCTCGCTCGACAGCTTTTTTACGTTTGCACCGTGGATTTTTCTTTTCCTGGTACCGGCCATCACCATGCGGTCGTTTGCAGAGGAGAAGAAATCGGGTACCATGGAGGTGCTGCTTACCAAACCCATCACCAACATGCAACTGGTGATGGCAAAGTACTTGGGAAGTCTGGCGTTAGTATTGGTAGCGCTTATTCCCTGTCTTATCTTTTATTATTCGGTATGGACATTAGGTAACCCTCCGGGAAACATTGATACGGGTGGTACCTGGGGTGCATTCATCGGGTTGTTCTTTCTGGCAGCCATATATGTAGCGATTGGTATCTTTGCTTCGTCGCTTACCGACAACCAGATTATTGCTTTTATTCTGGCTTTTCTAATTTCTTTCTTCTTTTACCAGGGGTTCGACTTCTTATCGACCATACCTGGGCTGCAATCTATCGATACGGTTATTCTTAACTTAGGCATTAACGAACATTACAAATCGATAAGCCGTGGGGTGCTCGATTCGCGCGATATTATTTACTATCTCATTGTAATTGCGCTGTTCAGCCTGTTTACTAAAACCAAACTGCAATCGTACAACTGGTAAATCCTATGAAAGCAACAAATCAAAAAAAACAACATATTATACAACTTGCATTTTCGGTAATTATACTTGTATTGCTGGGTTACATATCAACGCGCGTGTTCTTTCGTGTTGATTTGACTTCCGAAAAACGTTACACATTAAGTGAAGAAACAAAACATATTGCATCGAAACTGGAGGATGTGGCTTATGTAAAGGTTTACCTCGAAGGTGAACTGCCGGCAGGCTTTAAGAAATTCAGGAACGCCATACGCGAAACACTGGACGAGATGAAGATCTATGCCAAAGACAATATCCAGTACGAATTCATCAATCCGTCGGAAAATCCGGATGAGCAAACCCGCAATAAAATCTACACTGAGCTTGCGCAAAAGGGTTTAAAACCTACCAATATTAAAATGCGCGACAAAGAAGGGGGAGAGTCCGAGAAGATGATCTTTCCCGGAGCGATAGTGAGTTACCAAGGTATGGAATTTCCCATTCAGCTATTGAAGAACAATGCCGGGTTATCTGCCGACGAAAACCTTAATAATTCGATACAGAACATCGAGTACGAAATTACACGTGCCTTGTATACTGTGTCGAGTAAGCAAGTTACCAAGATATCCTTTGTCGAAGGGCACGGAGAATTAACCGAGCCGGAAGTAAATGACATTATGCTTTCGCTCTCGAATTACCAGATAGACCGCGGTGTAATAAACGGTACCCCCGGAATACTCGATCCTTACAAGGCGGTAATTATTGCCAAACCTACTAAACCCTTTTCGGAACAGGATAAATTGGTAATCGACCAGTATATTATGCACGGTGGCAATGTACTCTGGCTTGTCGATGGCGTGAATGTGAACACCGATAGCCTCGCCAATGGGTATAGCTTTGGCTTTGTGAACAATATCAACCTGGACGACCAGTTATTTACGTATGGCGTAAGGGTTAATCCGGATCTGGTAATGGATATTCAATGTAACATTCTTCCTGTGCAGGCTGGAATGAATGGCGATAAGCCAAGGTGGGTTCCTGCACCATGGCTGTATTATCCGCTAATCTCGCCACTGGTAAATCACCAAATTACACGCGATCTTAATCTGGTATGGGCCCGTTTTGCCAGTGTAGTTGATACCATTACCGGGAATAATGAGGTAAAGAAGACATTTCTGCTCTTAAGTTCAGCGCAAACCAAGGTGGTAAATGCCCCTGTAATGATACGTTTGGATGAAGTGAAGCATAATCCTGTACGAGAGGAGTTTAATAAACAAAACCAACCCATTGCGGTACTGCTGGAAGGACCATTCCGCTCGGTTTTCAGGAACAGGGATGTGGGGAAGATTATTCCTCAGGTAGCTGGTAACTATAAGGCGTCAGGCGTTCCGTCAAAGATGATTGTAGTTGCCGATGGCGATATGATTGCCAACGACATTAAAGTTACTCCACAGGGAACGATGGTTACAGCGTTGGGTTATGACAAGTATACCCGACAGACATTTGGCAACAAGGAGTTTTTGGTAAATGCCATTAATTACCTTGCAGATGAATCAGGGCTATTGTCGTTGCGTAGCAAGGACCTTAAGCTGCGATTGCTCGACAAAAAGCGCATCCGCGACGAAAAGGTGAAGTGGCAGGTAATAAATACCGTGTTACCAGTGGTTGTGATTATCGGGTTTGGGTTGGTTTTCAATAGATACAGGCGGAAAAGGTATGGGAAGACGGCGTGATTAAGCATCGGCGTTTGATTACAGCCTGTTTCCCCCTTGGCT